>VGZH01000120.1 GCA_016872645.1 Planctomycetota bacterium
AAACGCACACCGTTCGTTGAGCCGTCGGTCATTTTGATGAATCCTGGGCGGCACTCCCTGAGTCATCGCAGGACTTCGTTGGGGAACCGCAGAGTTTGACTTCCTGATCAGGGCGTGTCACCCTGGCGGGAATCGATTCGGCCCCGCGACTGCTCGTTGACATGATCACGAACGAAGTGTGAGAATCACGGACTGCTGACCGGTTCGTCCTGTTCTCAGATGAGGGAACAAGCCTCCATGCCGCTTGACGAATCTACCTCGAAGCTGCGGCGTCGCATGTTTTTGCGAATGGGCGGACTGTCGTCGCTCGGCTTGACGCTGCCGGAGTTGTTACGTCATCGACAAGCTGTGGGGGCGGAGAGCCGACCGGGGGCAAAGGCGAAGAGTTGCATTCTGCTCTACATGACTGGCGGCCCGGCTCAGCAAGAAACGTTTGACATGAAACCGGACGCACCCGAAGCGCCTCGCGGTGAGTTTAGCCCGATCTCGACCAGCGTGTCGGGAACTCAAATCTGCGAACTGCTGCCGCAACTCGCTTTGAATGCGCACCGCTTTGCGATCATTCGGTCGATGCACCACGACCAGACGTTTCACGGCGGCGGTGCACACTACAACCTGACGGGCTTTCCACATGCTCCGCGCGACCCAACCCCAGAGTTCTATCTCGATCGACGTGACTCGCCGTCGATCGGAAGTGTGATCCAGCAACTGCGTGGCTACCACTATGGACTGCCGGCAGCGGTGCAGCTCCCTTGGTGGGTTGGGCACGGGATGTTTGAACGCTTCGCCGGGCAAACGGCGGGCTTCTTGGGTGCTCAGCACGACCCGCTGCAAATCTTTTATCCGGAGAAGAAGGACTTGCCGGGGACTCTGCCGGCAGACTTTCGCTTGCCCGAGGGAGTCTCGACTCATCGCCTGTCTCGCCGACTGCGACTTCTCGATTCGATCAATCGTGAAACGTCGTCGGGCGGAAAGAGCGAGCGGCAATTCGCCAAGCATCAAGCCCAGGCGCTCGACGTCTTGAACTCTGGCAGTGCTTGGCGAGCCTTTACGATCGAAGACGAGAAGCCCACGACGATCGAACGCTACGGCGACAGTAAATTCGGCCGCAGTTGTCTGGTCGCACGAAGATTGATTGAGGCAGGCGTGAGTCTCGTCACCGTCGCTTGGCCCGGACATGAAAATCATTGGGACACGCACGGCGACCATTTTCGCATGATGCGAGAAACTCTGCTGCCACCGATGGATCGAGGTTTCTCCGCGTTGCTGGAAGATCTCGCCGACCGCGGAATGCTGGACGAGACGCTCGTCGCTTGGACCGGAGAATTCGGCCGCACACCCGCGATCAACGGCAACAAACCCGCCGGCCGCGATCATTGGCCCTGGGTCTACAGTTCCGTGCTGGCAGGCGGAGGTATCCGCGGCGGACAGGTCTACGGCAGCAGCGACGCGATCGCCGCTCACCCCAAAGACGATCCAGTCCACGCTCGCAACTTCGTGGCCACGATTTACCACGCCTTGGGATACGACCCGAGCACGACGGTGATCGACCTCACCGGTCAGCCACATCATGTGGTCCCCGAGAATCCCGTCACTACCTTGTTCTGACATCTCCACACAGGACAATTCTCCATGGCCCGCATTTCTCTTCGTTTGGTGGCATGGCTGCTCAGCCTGATCAGTGCGAGCGGCATCGCCGAAGAACGCTCGCCTGAACCGCTCTCTCCGACCGGCGGAGTCGTCAATCTTTTCAACGGCAGAGACCTTTCCGGTTTGTCGGCCTGGCTGAAGGACAGTCAGCGGGCCGACCCAAAGCAAGTCTTCACAGTTCATGATGGCATGATCCATGTTTCGGGCGAAGGACTCGGCTACCTGGCGACCGAGCACGAATACCGCGATTACCGCCTCGTCCTCGAATACCAGTGGGGCCAGCGAACCGACGGCGGCAAATACGTGCGGAACTCCGGAGTCCTGTTGCATGCCACCGGCCCCGATGGCAACGCGAAGAACGGTGCGTGGATGGCTTCGATTGAATGTCAGCTCGCTCAGGGCTGCGCGGGGGATCTGATCCCGATTCGCGGCAAGCTCAAAGACGAGGTCATCCCGGTATCGTTCAAAAGCGAAACGGTCCTCGGCTTGGACAAGCGTCCTCGCTGGAAAACCGGAGGCGATGTGATGACCTTCACCGGCCGGCAACTCTGGTGGTCGCGGCATGATCCCGACTTCAAAGAGTTGCTCGACACGCGCGGCAAGGACGATGTCGAAAGCTCACGCAACGAATGGACGAAAGTCGAATGCGTCTGCGAAGGGGACCGCATCACCGTCATCGTCAACGGCCACACGATCAACCATTGCTTCGAGACATTTCCGGCCGCTGGAAAAATCCTGCTGCAATGTGAGGGACACGAAATCTTCTTTCGCAAGTTTGAACTGCATCCACTGAAACGACCTTAGCTCGACGCGCCAGCGAGAGGCCCTTTCTCAAGGTTTGGCCACTCGCTCGCGCGTCGTGCTGGTTTTCCAGGAAACAAACCATGACGGCCGCGACACGAAGAGAGTTCCTTCAAGCCTCCACCTCGACCGCGATCGGAGCCACGTTGATCGCACAACTGGGCGACGCGCCGATGGCAACAGCCGCGAATGACAACATCCTGAAGATCGGCTTGATCGGCTGCGGCGGACGTGGCAGCGGCGCGGCGGCGCAGGCTCTCAAAGCGGACAAGAACGTCAAGCTCTGGGCCATGGCCGATGCCTTTGCCGATCGCCTGGATCTGAGTCTCAGCTCGCTGCAAAAGGACGAGACACTGGCCCCCAAGATCGACGTGCCGCCTGAACGCCGGTTCGTCGGTTTCGATGGCTATCAGCAAGTGATCGCGTGTTGCGACGTCGTCCTGCTCTGCACGCCGCCGCACTTTCGGCCAATCCATTTGAAGGCAGCAGTCGATGCCGGCCGGCATGTCTTTGCAGAGAAACCTGTGGCCGTGGATGCTCCCGGAATTCGATCCGTGCTGGCGACCTGCGAACTCGCCAAGCAGAAGAAGTTGTCGGTCGTCTCTGGCTTGTGCCTGCGGTACGACTACGGTTTTCGCGAGACAATCCGTCGACTGCAGGCGGGCGACATCGGTGACATCACCACGCTGATCGCCAACGATTACCGCGGGCCAATCTGGGTCAAGCCGCGCGAGCCCGATTGGTCCGACATGACTTGGCAGATGCGGAACTGGTACTACTTCACTTGGCTGTCGGGGGATTTCAACGTCGAGCAGCACGTGCATCTTCTCGACGTCTGCTCGTGGATCATGCGCGACGCGAATCCGATTCAAGCGATCGCGATGGGGGGGCGACAGCAGCGCACCGGATCGGAGTTCGGCCACATCTACGACCACTTCTCCGTCGTCTACGAGTTCGCTGGCGGAGTGAAACTATTCAGCAATTGCCGTCAGCAAGTCGGCTGCAAGAACGACATCAGCGCTCAGGTCTTCGGGACCAAAGGGCGAGCCCAACTCTCCGAACGACGCAAAGGGATGCGCATCCAAACCACCAGCGAGTGGATTTACGATGGCCCCGAAAACCAGATGTATCAAACCGAGCACGATGAACTCTTTGCCAGCATTCGCAAGGGTGAGCCGATCAACAACGGCGAGTACATGGCTCGCAGTTCGTTGATTGCCATCATGGGACGCATGGCCGCGTACACCGGAAAAGTCATCACCTGGGAGATGGCGTTGAACTCGCAGGAGGATCTGTCGCCGCCACGCTACGACTGGAATGTCGAACTGCCCGTGCCCCCGATTGCCGTTCCCGGCCAAACAAAATTTGTTTGAGGAGTTGATCGTGTTCGACAGCATTTCCACAGATCGCATCGCTCGGCGTTCAATTCTCCAATTGGGAGTCGCCGGACTGATCAGCGCGTCGATGGCCCAGTTCGCCCGCGCTCAAACTGAGTCGCGCGATCCGGCGAAGTTTCAGATCGGCTGTATGACGCTGCCGTACAGCCAGTATCCGTTGGAACGGGCGCTCGCTGGTATCAAGTCGGCCGGCTTCCGCTTCGTCGCCTGGGGCACAACCCACAAAGAAACCGGCGACACGAAAGGTGTGCCGGTGATGCCGGCCGATGCTCCGCCATCGAAAGCGAAAGAACTCGGAGCACGCTGCCGCGACTTAGGACTCGAACCACTGATGATGTTCTCCGGAATTTACCCGGAGGCTCCGAAAGGGATCGAAGTGCTGACCGCTCGCATCCTGCAAGCGGAAGCGGCTGGCATCCCGCAAGTGCTGACCTTCGGGCACACCAGCGGACCGAATCGCCAAGTCTGGGTGGAACGATTTAAACAGCTCGGCCCGATTGCTCGCGATCACGGAGTGCTGATCGTCGTCAAGCAACATGGCGAAATCGGAGCCGTGACCGGCGAGATCGTTCGCGAAGTCTCTGATCCGAACATCCAGGTCAATTACGACGCGGGCAACGTCATGGACTACACTCGCGGCAAGGTCAACCCGCTCGATGACATCAAGACGTGCGCTCCCGCAATTCGCAGCTTCTGCATCAAAGACCATCGCATGTTTCCCGTCGATCAGGACTGCGGCCCTGGCCTGGGCGAGATCGACCACTACCGACTGCTTCATAACGTCGCATTCACCGGTCGGCCGATGCCGCTCTGCTGCGAAAACATTTCCGCGCCCAAACAGCGCGCAGCAAATCCGGAAGAGATTGACGCCCTAGGGAGGCGCGCTCGCGAGTTTCTGGAAACCGTGATCGCCGGGCTTCAGGCTTAACTTTGAATCATAGACTGCTGCGTTACGCACGTCGCAACATTTTCGCAGACAGCTCGTCATCGCAGTCGGACACTTTTGACTGCGGCAGCACGTCCAGCGCACTCGGGGGCGGAAGCGATTCGCGAACAATTCCGGAATCGGCATCGGTATCGGCAAATCTGATTTGCTTGCTCGACATGGTTTCATTTCTTGGCCGAGTACTTGGCGACCCAATCGCCGATCGCGGTCAACACGTCGGGACTGATCGTCTCTTCGATGGTTCCGTATTCACTGAGCGATCCGGTCTGGCACGTTTGAAACAGATGATTGAGCGACGGAAACTCGCGCACTTCATGATGCTGATGGCCGCTGGCCTTCAAGGCCGCTTCGAGCGGTGGGCGGTTTTGGCTGGGAGCAACTTGCAAATCTCGTTCGCCGAACAGCGCCAACACCGGACAGCGCACCTTTGCAAGGTCTGCTCGCGGATCGTGCCGCAGGAATCGGCGGAACCACGGGGAGAGAACCCGCTTTACTTCGGCTTTCAATGCCGCATCGTTCGCCGCCACCGAGAGAACCGCGTCGGCGGGCAGCTTCTTTTTCCAATCGGCAAGGAACTGTTCGGTCTTGGCTTCCGCCGCGGCACGATCCGAATCTTCCTTGGCGGCAGCAAACAACCCCGCTTGTAGTTCACGATTCAGTTTAATGGCCCCATCCGTCGCGCCTGCCGCGCGAGAAATCAACTCCGCCTGCTTGAACAGCAATTCGTCACCGGGTACTGCCGTCGTGGCCATCAACACGATGAATGCCACTCGGTCGGATTTCGCTGCAACCTCGACCGCAATGTTGGCTCCTTCGCTGTGCCCCAACAATCCGATTCGCGTGCTGTCGATCTCGGTGCGATTTCGAAGGAACTCAATTCCCGCCAGTGCATCTCCCACAAAGTCGTCGGTCGTTGCACCGGCAACCTCCCCCGTTGAACCGCCGACGCCGCGATCGTCCACTCGCAACACTGCAATTCCACGTCGACTCAGAAAATCCGCCAGCAACAAGAACGGCTTGTGGCCAAAGAGTTCTTCATCTCGGTTCTGCGATCCCGAGCCTGTGATCAGCAACATGGCGGGATGCGGCCCGTTCATCCGTGGCAACGTCAGCGTCCCTGCGAATTTCGCACCCCCTTCCGAGTTCTCGTAGCCGACCTCGACTTCGTCATATGGAAATGGCTTTTGGGGTTCCTGCGGTCGTCTTGGCGGTGCCAATTTGACTCCAGGTTTCAAGATCAATCGAAAAGATTGCCCCCCTTGTTTCCATTGGCCGGCAATCTCCTTTCCGTCTTCGCTCAACTTGCCCTCGAACACGCCGCCTAGTCGTTTCAACTCGAGCACGACCGAGTTCTTCTCCGTCTTGACTGTGTCAATCTTCAACCCCAAGGCGTTCTGATCGGGGCTATCCATCGTCGCCGCCCAGGTCGAATCTGGGTTCTTCTTCAGATCGAACACCAACCGTAACTTGATCGCGCCGGCATCCAGCGTCCCAGCCCAAACCCCCTCGAACTTCGGCCCTCCCGATGGCTCAGCACCCACGGCGCAAAGACTCAACAACGCCATCCACATCGCGCCTAAAAATAGCCGAATTCCAACACGAAAAATGGCAAACATGAAATTGGCTCCGATGCGGACCAGGATTATTAGACACATCTCGAAATATTCATTTCGCCGCAAACAGTCAAATCTTGCCGCCATCCTCGCGGAATTATCCGGCTTAGTCACGGTCTACAGTCGGCGCAGACGCTTAGCGTCGTTCAACTCGTGGTAGCAATCCGGGAGATCGAACCGCGACAGGACTCCCGGCACAAATGATGACAGCGGCCACTTGTAGTCTTCGTCTTCGGCGATGCTGGAGTACGAGTCGAGCGAGTCCTTGAGCGTGACTTGCGTGACCGTCTTTGCGAGCACCGCAGCAAACAGTGCCGGCAGCGTGCCCCAACCTTTACCGACGAGATGAACTTCACGCTGGCCGATCGACGACAGCCAGTCGAGGACGCGCAGCACGTCGAACGTCTTCTGGCCAACATACGGGCGGTCGAGCATGATCGAGTGCGCCGCGTAGAAAAAGTCACTGCCGTATGGGCGAGCGAATTGATCCGCTCCGCAGGTGTCGGGACGGGATTCGCCGATGCCGCGAACGTCGAAAGCATAGAACGCGGCTCCCGGCTCGGCTGCGAGCAGTTCGCGGATCAGCGGTTCGTTAGTCAACTCTTCGTCGGCGGATTGATGAGCAACGTACAACACAGCTCGACCAACGTTGGTCGGCGGTCGCGAGTAATGCGGCTTGTCGCTGAGCATTGTGACGACGGCCAGCATATTCGGTTCGGTCTCTATGGCGTAGTGCGTCGCGTGGGGCTTCGGGTAGTTCCGTTTGATCGCTCGCAGGATGCGATACTCTGGAGGTGAGTCAGCCTGCGGAAACTTGAGCACCTCGCGAATTGCGGTTTTCAACTCGTCTTTGGCCAGGACCTCTCGACCGACGGATAGCTCGCGCGACTTCTCGCTGGTGAACGAGAAGACCGACCGCGACTTCAACTCGGCGACTTGGCCGTGCGGCGTACATGCGAGCGTTTCGTCCTTTTCGATACTTGGCTCTGGTTCGGATTCAATCGGTGCCAGGCCGACGGCGCGGTTGAAGAAGCGGTACATCGCCTCGCGGTTTTCGACCGAGTAACCGTGTTCGGTCGGGCCGACTTGCAACTGCAAGTTGTCCGGCGCGCCAAGCAGCGAGTAAATCCGCTTCAGTCGCAAATAAGCCTCGGTCGCGCCGCGGACATCAAAGTAATCCCGCTCCTTGGCCAGAATGATAATCGGCTTCGGAGCCATCGCGGCGAGGAAATCGCTGTGATCGAGGCCCTCGGCCAAGACTCGCGGCGGGCATTGTTCCGTGTCGGCGGGAAGTTCGTTTTCGAGATTGCGGCGAAACGTTGTGACGAAGCAACCGGGGGCGCCCATCGTCCAGCGGCGATCGAGCCCGCATAGCCAAGTCGTCATCGTGCCGCCGCCGGAGTTACCCGTGATACCCACATGCTTCGGATCGACGTCGTCACGGGACAACAAGTAATCGAGTGCGCGAATTCCATCCCAGGCCCGCCAAGCGCCGAAGAACTCGCCGACGAGAAACTGCTGGTTGCCTGCGTGCAGATGTTCAGCCACACCGATCCCGCGTTTTGGCTTAAGATGCTCGTCGACGTACTGCAATCGTTCCCCCTGCCCGATGGGATCAAAGATCAGACTGACGTAGCCGAGCTTGGCCAGCGTCTGTGCGAACGGCTGATACGCATCACCCGCTTTGCCGTTCGCCGAATGGCCGCAGGAGCCGATGACTCCGGGGAACGGTCCTTTGAGATTCTTTGGCACGTACACATTCGCCGTGACCAAGAAACCGGGCCGGCTCTCAAAGATCACGTTCTCGATGCGGTACTGCTCACGCTCGACAACCTTCGTCACGCGGGCGTTGAGCGGCGATCGCGCCGGTTCCGGCCCGAAGCAGCGGCGGATCTTTTCCTGGACCTTGCGGACGTAGGCTTCCGCATCGGCCTTCGTTTTGAGTGCAGCTTGCTCGGCAAGGATTCCCCCTTCGACCGCTCGCACTTGATCGACAAACCAATCTTGGACGACTCGCGAGAAGCGATTCAGCGGCGGTGAGACGGCCGCGCTGACGGACTTCGGCTCTTGAGCGAATCCCGATTCCGGCCAGGTGAGCGTGGACGAGCAGACGCTCCAAGCTCCCAGACCAACGACGTGAAGAAGCTCGCGACGCGAGAGGTCGCTTTGAAGCGAACGAGATTGATGAACCACAGCAGTCTCCTGGGAGATGGTTTCTTGGCTCGGCAGGATAATGGTCTGATCCAGTTTCGGATTCTCAGCCGCTTCGATCTGGGCACGGACTTTGCGACAGACGCGTTTCACCGCGCGCCACCGGCACGCGCATTTGAGACATTAGGGCATGTGCCGACATGCGTGCCTGCAGCGCGCAGTTAAACAATACGAGGCAATTCAAAGCCCTTGCGATGTTCGCGGCCAAGGAGTTTGTTGGCGGCCGGGTCATCGAACGATTCGGTTTCGGAATCCAGACGCAGCTTCTTGCCGGTGCGCCAGGCGATGTTGCCGGCGTGGCACATCAGCGAACTGACATGGCCAGAATAGATTTCCTGGTTGAGTGATTCGCGTTTGCGGCTGCGAATGGCGTCGAGGAAATTGCGGGTATGAACTTGTTGGGCTTGAGCCAGGCTGCTGCCCCCTTCTTTGATGACCTTGCCCGCTGCATCGTAGGCAATCCACTTCGAGTTGGTCAGCAGCATCCAACCGGTCTCGCCGTAGATGGCGGCTCCTTCGGTGGCGCCGAAAAGTTTCGGCCGGGACCACAGACGCATCTCGTATTGGATGATCTTGTCGGGGTACTCGTAGTTGACGAGCATCGTGTCGGGCCACTCTTGGTCGTCGTCTTTGAAGAAGAACTTTCCGCCGGCACACGACACCGACTGCGGCATCCCATCCAGCCCCATGACGGCGCGGCAGTAGTCGATGCGATGGACACCGTCGTTGCCCAGGTCGCCCGCGCCGTAATCGAAGAGCCAACGCCACGCGCCGCCAACGATCGATGCATTGAACGGCCGCTCGGCCACCGGGCCTTGCCAAATGTTGTAATCCAAACCGCTGGGGGGCGAGCCGTTCGGAGCCAGCCGCACTTCGCCGTTGCGATCTGTTTCCCACGCTTTGCCGTAAATCACTTTGCCCAGCCCGCCGCTCCGCACGAACTCCGTGGCTTCTCGCAGGAACGCCGCGCTGCGAATCTGCGTTCCGACTTGCACCATCCGATCGTGCTTGCGAGCGGCCGCGACCGCCGTCTTGCCTTCGATGATGTTGTGGCTTGCCGGCTTCTCGACATAAACGTCCTTGCCGGCCAAGCAACCATGAATCGTCAGCAGCGCGTGCCAATGATCCGGCGTCGCCACCATGAAGGCGTCGATCGACTTGTCGTCGAGCAAGTCTCGAAAATCATTGACCAGTTTCGGCATGACACCGGTTTTCTGCTTCATCTCGTCGCCGCGCTGTTTTCTGACCGGTTCGTTGACGTCGCACAGATGCGTGACCACGCAATCCGGCTCGGCCGCAAAGCTGTGCATCACCGAGTTGCCTCGGCCACGAACACCAATGCAAGCCACGCTGATCTTGTCGTTGGCCGCCACCGCCCGATTGGCCGACGCGGTACTCGCTCCGATACCAATTCCCAATGCCGCCGTCTGTTTCAAAAACCTGCGACGAGTGTTTTCGGACATGTGGCTTCTCCTCAGCTTGTTGAAAGTTAGCCTCTGCGCTGGTCGCGATAACTCGATCGACTCCGCACCCTCGCCTTGCACTGAAATTCGGGTCGTCCAAAGTCCCACAAGCTACGCCTGCAAGCAGAGTGGAGCGGCATCAGCCATAGCAGTTTAACAGCCCCTTGCGTTCAATTCAGCCACGCTTGCCTACGCCACCCTCATCGAACTGCTGAACCAGCCGCCTTGGAGCCGTGTTTCGCCATGCTTCGAGCAGTGCGTGTCGCACTGACAACTCTTTGGACTTGCGAAGTTGAACGATGGAGCATCCGCGCCGGCCCCACGCACCACTCGCCGGATGGAAGATGCCTGGTTCATCGCGGAGGAACACCGCTTGCTGCTCTGGCGTTAGCTTGACCATCCCCCAACCCTCTTTTGGTCCGAGTGTCGCGAACACCTTTCCGCCAACTCGAAAGTCAGGGTGCCCCATGTGCGACGCTTCTTGTGCTCCAGGAAGACGCAGCGCCAAGCTTCGAAACTTTTTGGCCGTCACAATCGCCTCCAATCGTCGTGTCGATATCGTTAACGCCAGAAAGTGTGATGAGAAGATCTTCGTGACCAGCCCGGACCGACAAGCGGACGAATCCGCATTTGTTGGAATCATCATCGACTCAATGAGTCACGATGAATGCGAGTTGCCCGTTCAACTTGATCCGCAGATTGAAACGGCAGCAGCATCGCTCGCATCACGAACTGGTAGCGTCGATTGAGTTCGACCTTGTCGATGAAGAACTGAAAATCCCACGCGGGATTTCCCTGTCCGCCGCCGCTGGGAGATTGAGTCAATCGCACACGGTCTTGCGAACGGAACATCTGAGCGTATGCCTGGCCGTGGCTGACTCCGAAGTACCAAGGCTCGACGAAGCGATGCTTGGATCGATTGAAGACCAGCGTCAGCGGGAAATCGCGATCGTGAGCGAAATCGCGGTTGTCGTCCGGGGCGAGATGCGTCGACAGCGTGCCGTGAGCGGGGGTGATACCGCGAATCCAGCGGGCCGCCGATTGCGGCATCCCTTCGTCGAAGCCGCGAAAATGAATGTCGAGCGATTCCGGCTGGTTGATGTAGCTGGCCCAGAACAGGCCGATGTAGCCATTCTTGAAGGTCGCTTGGCGCGGGATGCACTCGAAGGTCATCTCGATCGCGCCGTCGGCCAGCAACCGATAGCGGTGACAGCTTTCGAGTCCCCAGAATGGGGTCGGTGCTTGATGAAGCTCGGCGGTGAACTCGTCGATGACGCGTAGTTCCATCGGGACGTTGCGTGGCTCGAACAGAATCTTGCGGTCCTGCACCGTGCCGTCGTGAATATGTTCGAAGTTGAGACCCGACACGGCCGGGACGAAGTGATTCTCACGGCGTTTATCGGAAGTGAGCGATGCAACACCGCTGTAGCCAGCACGATGGCCCGGCAGTACGTCGTCGTTGACCTCGCGGTTATCGACGATGACCGCAGTGATGCCGGCTCGCTTGAGAATCTGATAGGGCTTCTCAAAAACGCGATAGCCGATTGACGGATCGCTAAGCGTCGTGAGCTTCGGCAGTTCATCCGCGCTGCCCGATCGCGAGACGAACACAATCAACACAACGCAGAGGCCGTGAGCAAGACGTGTCCTCATCACAAACTCCGAAGGTGAGTGATTGATCGACAACTTCGAATTCAAAGACTCAATTCGCAGGGCAGTGTCCTGATCCCAACATTGCCTCGCAAGCACATTCACTCCGCGACGGTTATCGATCGCTGCCTGCAGAGTGGATTGCTCGGCCGATCACGATACCATGTCCCCTTCGACTTGTTGGAGCGATTCCTGCAACGAAATTGGCAGCGAGGTTTCATGAGCGACAACACTGATCCCGTAGTCCGCACCGGTCGACGCGAGGCACTGATCGTGGTCAGTATTTGGCTGACCGCTTTGACCTGGTCCGTCACCACGAGCTATCGGCTGGGTTACAACCATCCGGCCGAGTCGCCCGAAGAGATGAAGCTGATCTGGGGCTTTCCCGAATGGACGTTTTGGGGAGTGGCCGTGCCGTGGGTGGTGTGCGTCATTATCTCGTGGATCTTCGGAGTGATGTTCGTCCACGACGCGCACTTGGGTGAAGAACTGCCGGAAGAAACCGATGAACTCGGACTGGGGGGCTAACCGATGATGAAACTTCTCCCAGTCCTGTTGGCCGCGGACGACACCTCCAAGATGCCCAGTGTCGGCTACGGTGCGTTGATCGCGCTGGTGGTGTTCATCTTTGCAAGCCTGTGGATCGGCGCGCTGGCCAATCGAAAAACTCGCGAAGGCTCGTTCATGACCGGGTTCTTCCTGGGCAATCGGGGTTTGGGAGCCTGGGCTCTCGCGCTGACGGCGACCGTCCAAAGCGGTGGCACTTTCATGGGATTTCCGTCGCTGGTTTACACTCACGGCTGGATCGTCGCGCTCTGGATCGGTGGCTACGTCGTGGTGCCGATCACGGGCTTTGGGATCTTGGGCAAGCGACTCGCGCAGCTCAGCCGCCGGACAGAGGCGATCACCGTCCCCGATTTGTTTCGGACGCGATTCGGCAGTCCCACGCTGGGTCTCGTCGCGTCGTTGTTCATACTGCTGTATCTGTCCTTCATGATGTTCGCGCAGTTCAAAGCGGGTGCGATCGTGATGAAGACTGCCTGGCCGGGCTCCGGAGTGCTGGCGGTCAACGAGGATCAAAAGCCGTTCGCGCTTTCGGAACAATCTCTGACGTCCCTGAAGGAGGACAAAGTTCCGGACGCGGTGATTGACAAGCTCAAGCCGTTGGTCGGGCACGGATTTTCCACCGAGCGCGATCTGAATTCGCAGCTGAAGTCGCTGCTCACGGCCGATGAATTGACCGAGTCCAAGGACCGCATCGTCAAGCGGTCGAAGCAACTGGATCGCCTGTATCTGATTGGCTTGGCGATCTTCTCGCTGACGGTTGTGGCCTACACATTGATGGGTGGCTTTCTCGCCGCCGTGTGGACCGACATGTTCCAAAGCGTCCTGATGTTCTTCGGAGTGATGGTGCTGCTGTTCGCATCGTTGCATCAGGCAGGCGGCTTGGACAACGCGACGCGGACGGCTTTGAAGAACACGGGGCCAGGCTACGTTTATGGTCCCGGGTACGACGACAAGTTCGAAGGCCCGAAGGCCACTCCTAATGCGAAGCAGGCTCCGCGCATGGCGTACGACGAGGCTGTTCCTCGCGAGTTTCTGCCGCTTTCGTTGGCGCTGTCGTTCTTCTGCGTGTGGGTCTGGAGCGGCGTCGGCTCCCCCGCCAGCCTGGTCCGTCTGATGGCCAGCCAGAACACGGAGGTCATTCGGCGTTCGATCTATCTGCTGAGCGTCTACAACCTGGGGATTTACTTGCCGCTGATCGTGATCTGCATCTGCGGCCGAGCGTTGATCCCTGAACTGCCGGGCCAAACCGACGAGATCATCCCGCGCATGGCATTGCTGTCGACAAAGGAATGGCCGGGTGGTTCGCTGATCGCCGGCATGATTCTGGCCGCTCCGTTCGGAGCGGTAATGTCCACCGTCAGCTCGTATCTGGTCGTGCTGTCGTCGGGCTTGGTACGCGACATCTATCAACGCTTCATTCGTCCGCAGGCGACACCGGGAGAGCTTCGCAAAGCCGCGTACCTTTCGATGGTCTTCGTCGGAACCGTCGCGGTCGCGGTCAACATCAACCCGATCGCGTACCTGCAAGCGTTCATCGTTTTCAGTGCGACAGGCTCGGCCGCGACGTTTCTGATTCCCGCCGTGATGGCCTGCTACTGGCGACGAGCCACGGTCGCCGGAGCGTTCGCCAGCATGATTGGTGGAGCCTCGACGGTCCTCTCGCTGTACCTGATCGGCATCTTCGAAAAAATGCCCGAGCAACGCATCGGACAACTGACCGGATTCCGTCCATATTATCTGTGCGAAGTGGATCCGTTCTTGTGGGGCGTGCTGGTGTCCGGACTGTGTGGTGTAACTGTCAGCCTGCTGACAACACCTCCGGATCAAGCACTGCTTTCCAAAATGTTCGACAAAGAATCGACGACCTAGGCCGTCCATGCTCTGGCACAAACCGGAGGGGACTCGAACCGGAACCAGTCGCTGCCAACGATAGCCTCAAGGTCGCGAGAAATGGCTCGGGCGATTGATCGACGAATTGGACACCAACGACTGTAAGTCGCTAGGGCGATGCGCCGGCCAGAGCTTGCGAATGTTCACGCGAGCGGCAAAGTCGCCGTCAATGACTCTTGGATTCCGATGGGGGCCACGCATTTTCGCAGAAGATCGCTTCGATCCACTCCAAAGGCATGCCGGCTCGGTACGAACGATCACTGCCCATGGCATCGTGTGCGTCCGCGACCGAGAAAATCCTAGCCATCAGCGGGATCTCTTCGCCTTCAAGTCGGTGGGGATAGCTACCACCGTCGAACGATTCGTGCTGACACCTGACGCCCGGCAAAACTCGTGCGAGGTTGGGCAACGCCGCCAGAATCAGACATCCAATTTCGAAGTGCTTCTTCGAAGCTCCAACAAAAACGTTCGACTCGGTTCCAGCAGATTAGCAGGCAGCCGATGATGAGGAAGGCCTCGTGGATATCGTCACGTTTTTCATAGCGGCCTGACAATCGACGTTGTTGGAAGAGTCCGGAGAAGACGCCTTCCACGATGAAAGGTGTTGCCCCAATCCGCTGGAGATGGTGTTGTCGCAGGGGTGGCCAATTTTCGGTTCGGCGTCGTACACGCGATTTGCGAAGGCTTGATCTGGTCGGCGGCGACGGCCTCCGCCGAGACGTTGGATTGGCGGGATGGCGTCGATCAACGTGATCGACTGTTCGGAGTCATGCACGTTCGCGCCGGTCTGAATCAGCGGCAGGGCGTCCCTTCGGCAACGCACGCGACATGGCGTTTGGAGCTGTTCTTCGTGCGATCCGTGGGATTGGAGACAGTCTTCCCCCAATCAAATCGCTCGCACCGAGCACCGGCCACAACGGTTCTATCGGA
>VGZH01000121.1 GCA_016872645.1 Planctomycetota bacterium
CAAGAAAGGACTCGTTCACAGCCGTCCAGCGTCGATCGAGGACGTGAAAGCCGCGCTGCCTGAAGCGCTCGAACTCAAGAAGCCAGTCGCCGCCGCCAACGATTGACCGGGCTATTCAAGTGGCCCGGCTCGCCACGGGCTGGACGCCGAACCCACGTTTCTTGTCTTGTGCTTACCGCCCACTATGATGAATCTTGCCGTGTGGTCCTAAGGTGCGAAGGTTGGATGTAAAACGTCCGCATTCCAACACTGCACCGATTCGGAGTGCGCCCAAGGACGAATCGTCGACCGGTCGCTTCTGGGATTGAAAACGAAACGTGTCCGACTTCGATGCCTATCACAAGTGGCTGGGGATTCCTCCCGACGACCAGCCGCCCCATTACTATCGATTGCTCGGACTTTCGCCGTTTGAAAACGATCGCACGGTCATCATTTCGGCTCTTGATCAGCGCCAATTGTTTTTGGAAAAAAAGTCTGTCGGCCCACGCGGCGAATTGGCCGAGCCGTTGTTGGAAGAACTTCAAAAGGCGCGGCTGTGTCTGCTCAATCGGCTGACAAAAGCCCAATACGACTCAACGCTGCGAGAACAGGGATTGATCGCCCCCAGCGTTCAGCCGATACAGCATTCCGCAGCACCGCGGCCGCAAGGCGCAGCGAAGGTCGATCAGCAGCCACAACTCGCCGCACCGACCAGCGAGTTTCAGTTTCCGACTGAGCGTGACCTCGAAGAGGTCTCCATCAACGTGAAACGGGACGAGCGAAGATCACGACGGATTGCCTGGACCATCAACGTGCTGGTTGTCGGCACAATTGCCTGTGGGATTTGGTGGTTGATTGGTAAAGGCATGCTTCCACCACCGGGCGAACGGTTGAATCCGCAGAAACCTCAACGCGTCGCGGACAAGGTCGAAGAACCGACGGATGCCGATCCAGTCAGCTCGCCGAATCGCGAAACACCGTCGAAGGCCAACCAGCCGGAAGAGAGTACGGTGACCAAGAGCGTTCCTCCGTCAACGACGGCGATTGAGACGAATCCTCCCGCTGCTGCAAACGACCAGCCCCTTGCGAACTCCGCAACCGCGACCAAACCATCCCTCAAGGTTCCGCAGGGCACCAACGAGCAGCGGTTCGCCGACCATCGGACCGCCGTTTTCGACTTGTCGTTATCCGCCGACGGGAAATCGCTCGCCACAGCCGGACCGGCGGGAGATTGTCGTGTTTGGACGATTGCAACGGGAAAGACGGCCCTTCAATTTTCTGGTCACGATGGGCCGGTGCATGCCGTCGCATTCGCGCCGAAAGGCAATCAGGCACTGTCGTCCGGAGAGTCGTTAAAGATTTGGAATGTGTCGACGGGCAAAGAACTCGGAGAGTTGAAAACCAATCGACGTCCCGTGCGCGCGGTTCTGTTCTGGCCCAACAACCGCCAGGTTGCGACCGTCGGCGGTGGTGCGATCGAAATCTGGGACGTTGCGACTCGCAAACAAGTCCGGCTGATTTCGGGGGTCCACCCATTCTGCGGATCATTGGCGCTTTCGGAGGACGGCCTGACGCTGGCCGCCACAACGGGTGAACAAGCGGAAGAGGCGACTCTGTTTCAACCAACGACGGGAAAAACGCTTCGCTCCTTCACCGGCCACAAGGCGAGAATCAGTTCGCTCGCTTTGTCGAAGGATGGGCAATCGCTGTGGACGGCATCGCAAGAACATGTCGCGAGGCTGTGGAAAACAAAGACGGGAATGTCGGAGATTGCTTTCGCACATGCCTACGTCCTAGCACTTTCGCCCGATGAAAAGCTGCTGGCTACCGGCGGATTGAACGGACTTGTGACGATCTGGAACGCTCAAACCGGAAGCGGCCTGCTGCAACTTCCGCGTCAGAAACTGAAAGTCTTGGACATCGCGTTTCTGCCCGATGGCGAGCACATCCTGTTCGCGGGAGACTCGTCCGACACATCCGGAAAGACCGCCACGATTCAGTTGTGGAAGCTCCCCACAATTGATCCCAACGCCCCCGAGAGTCTGCCGAATTCGATACCACTGGCTGACGCGACGGACGACGGGATGCCGGCAAACACGAAGTCCGCCAGCGATGGTGATGCGTTGATCCAAAAGCAGCCCGTGCCGACCGAAGAGCAACAGGAGCAATCCGGAACAAACGTCAGAGAAATCTTCAAACAGGATTTCGCGAATGCGCTTCATTTGATGGACAAAGCCGCATTGGCTGTGAAGCTGCTCAAACATGCCAAGACTACCACTGACGACCCGTCCGAAAAATTTGCCCTGCTGCAGGAAGCAAGTCAACTAGCGGTCGCAGCCGGAGACATTGGTGTCGCCGAACAAATCTTGAACGAACTGATTGCTCACTTCGAGATCGATGCGATCAACTCAAGAAGCAGTCTCTACAAGCAACTCTACACGACCGTGAAGCCTGGTGCTCTTCAAGAACAACTTGCGGAAGTGTTCCTCAAATTGGCCTCGGACTGTGTGACGGCGTCACGCTTTGACACGGCGATTGAATCGACAAAGACTGCCGTACTGCTTGCGGGCAAGGCCAAGAATCTCAAGCTTCGAGAAACCGCCAAAGCCAAGACCGACGAGTATTTGCTGCAGAAACAATCGGCGCAAATGGCGGAACAGTTCCGCGATGAGTTGAGCAAGAATCCGGATGACCCGGTCGCCAACGAGGGCCTGGGAAAGTACCTCTGCTTCGTCAAAGACGACTGGCCCACCGGACTGACCCACCTGGTGAAATCCGAAAACCAGCTGCTGAGATCCGCCGCGGAAATGGAACAAGCGGAGCACGAAAGTTCGACCAAGATGAACGAGTTGGGGGACGCCTGGTGGGAGTTGGCTAAGAACTCCACTGGCAGCGACAAATCAGCTGCGAATCGGCGCGCTCAATACTGGTATCTCCAAGCCATCCCGGAACTCAAAGGGCTCGAAAAGGTCCGCACCAAGACGCGACTGGATGAATTGGAAAAGCTCAAACTGGATCGTGAACCGCCGGACGGGACATGAGGGAACGATGCTCCCTCGTATCAATCCGATCGAAGGTGCTTCCGCCTCACACCGTCGTGTGTGATTCGTGGCTGGGGTCGTCCGCTTTGACGATGTCGCGCCACGGGACTTTGCGGGTGCGAGGCCGACGCAGCAGAGCCGTTTCGCCCGCTAGAAGCCGTGGCGACTTCGCGGCGGGATCCACTCGCCAAGTTGCATGCGTCAATCGCAGCAGCCGTCGCTGAGCGGCGTGCCAAAGGTGCGCGACGACTTCGCCGGTCCTCACCGCTTCGGGTTCTTCGACTCGCAACACAAGCACGGCGGAGAGCAACCTCAGCACAACGCTGACCGAGAACAGGACGTGGAAGTGCGAAACTCCAACCGCGAAAAATGAAAAATCCCAACCCGCGAGTGACCGCAAGGCGAAACCCGAGCCGATGCCGGTTGCTCCGCCCACCATACCGGCGATCGCGGTCCCGGCAGCAACGTACATGGCTCGATTTTCGGACGGAGAATACCTCAGCAAGAAACCGTGTTGAGCGATCGTGATTCCCGCGTTGAGCAGCGCGTCGAACATAAAGATCGGCATCAACATCCAGAACGCAAGGGTCGGATTCGCTGGCACGAACAGCAGCACCGCCATCAATGTGAACTTGAATGCGATGGACAGCACCAGCAACGGTCGATGTCCAAACTTGTCTGCCACCCAGCCCATGCGGCTGGCGGTCAATGCTCCACCGATCCACGACGTCGCCCACAGCAGCATCACGTGGAACAAGTCCATGCCGACGTATTCCAGCAAGAACAAACTGATGAACGGCGCTCCGGTCATTGCGGCGAAGTGCCAGAAGCAACTGAATCCGATGAATCTCCGGAACTCACGCTGCTGAAACGGAGCGGTGAGAATGTCGAGCAATCGTGGACTCGGTGCCGGCTGCACTGGAGGCTCCTCGACTTTGAGAAACAGCAACAGATCGACGACTCCGCAGACCGCCGCGATCACACCGAGCACTGCGAACACGGGCTTGATTCCTTCGGGATTTCCGGACACGTACACCGCGGCCAAACCGAGCGCGGCCGCCGCCGACCAGTGCATCCACAAATGCCGCCGGCCCCAGAAGCGGCCAAGTCCCTGCTTCGGCAGATAGTCTCCCATCCACGACATCCACAATGGATGACAGAAGTCGGCCATCGCGTAATTGACTGCGGTCAACCCCACGAGCGTCCAAATCCAAAACCCGGCGGGCATGTCGGGCCAGAGCGTCGGCCCCAGCGCGGCTGGCAACATCACCAAGCGATGCGTGATACCGACCGTCAGCCACAATCGTCTCCGAAACTTGATCCGATTGACGAGCACGGCCGAGACAAATTGCATGAACAACATCGTCGTCGGCAGCGCGCCGAGAATCCCGATGTGCATCCCGTTGGCTCCCAGCGCGCGAGCGAACTGTACGGTCGCGGGAGAGGTTGTCAGTTGCAAATAAATTGTACCAAGGCAACCAGCGACAATGATCGCCCGCTGAGCCGACTTTTGTGACCACACGATGAGAACTCGCTGAGGGATGGCCGGAAGGATTGAGGTGAGCGTCGAAGGGGGCGGGGTTGTAGCGGAAGCCAGCGAACGCGCGGAGACGGAATCACAGGCGATTTTCGCCGAAGAAGATGCGACTGGCTTCCGGCCGAAAGCCATCTGCCGTTCCCTTTTTGCCGACCGTCACCTTTGTGGCCAAATCGTTGCTCAAAGAGAACACAGTCTCGAATTGAGCGATTTTTAGTTCATGGTCTATCATGCCAGCGGCGTAAGACGCCTCATCCCATTTTCTGTCCTCGGCGAACCTCGACATGCTCAAGCTGCGTTTGTCTCTGGCGTTTTTGGCAACTTCGGTCGCAATGCTTTTGGCGACCTGGTGTTCGTGTTCGGGCGAGGACCAGCCGTTCAAAGATCCGCTGACCGGCAAGACCGCCTCGGCCAAGCGATCGAATCGGCCGAGCAGGCCGGCTCTGTTGAAAGTTTCGTTGACAGAAGACAAAGACAGCTCGGCGGGAAACATCTTTTTGTTGTCGATCAATCTCGATATTCCGCTCGGAGGCCATACGTATTCGACCGAACCGGGATTCAGCGGCGCGACGCGGATCAAAGTGATCCAGACCGAAGGAGTCGAACCGGTTGAACAGAAGTTTGCGGCCGACCACGAACCACACCTCGAATTTCAAGACGGTGAGATGGTCGAGAAGTTCAAAGACTCAGTGACCTGGCTGCGACGCTTCCGTATGAAGCCTGACGCCAAACGAAGTGACGTCCGCATCCTCTGCCAAGTTCGCTATCAAATTTGCGACGCCTTCAACTGCACCCCCTACGACGAAACTTTCTTTGCGACGGCCGAGTCTCCCGCGGAAGTCATCGTTTCAGACCGTGCGAAGCTTGCCGAGTTCCAGTCACGTTTCGCGCCGCCTGCACCGACTGCGCTTCCGAACGCGTCACCGAAGGCAGAGACCGTCGCGGCCGAGATGGTCGAGACGAAGCCGTTTGAATTGGTGCTCGTGCCACAAGCGGGCAAGAGCAGCGATCCGATCAAACTGCGGTTCCGATTGTCGCCAGAAACAGCTCAGCCGGGCGAATCAGTTCTACTATCAGTGACGATGGAACTGGAATCGGAATGGCATACGTTTGCGCTCGATCAGAATCCGGACAATGTCGGCCTGCCGACCGCAATCCAAATCAAAACGTCAAACGGGCTCAAATCCACGGAAGAAAAATTCTCGCCGAGCCTCGTGCCGGAAATCACTCGGACCAGCGACGGCAAAGAGCAGCGTGTGCATCACAAGCAGATCACCTGGACGATGCCGTTCATCGTCGAGCAGGCGGAGTACGGTCTCGCCGGCATGATTCGCTATCAACTCTGCCGCGAGAAAACTTGCCGAGTTCCCAAGACGATCGCATTCGAGTTGGGCCACGTCGCGAAAGCAGCGACTCCGGATCCGACACGCACGCCGGTGAATGCGTCCGTCGAACCACCGACCCTCGACCCACCAACGTCGACCGGCGATGACAACAGCCCGAATCTCGACGGCCAGTCGTTTCAACCACGCAAACAAGAGGGCAGCTTGTCACTGTATTTGGTCTATGCGTTTCTCGGCGGTCTGATCTTGAACGTCATGCCCTGCGTGCTGCCAGTGATCGCGATTAAGGTGCTCAGCTTTGTGCAACAGGCTGGACAAAGCCGTGGGCGAATTTTGTTGCTGAACTTGACGTACTCGTTGGGGGTCATCTTCGTCTTTCTGGTGCTCGCGAGTTGCGCCGTCGCCGCGAAGTTCGGAGCGATCAAACAATTCGGCTGGGGTAGCTTTTTCCAAGAGACGGAATTTCAGGTCATCATGTCCTGCCTCGTCTTCGCGATGGGAATGAGCTTGCTCGGCGTGTTCGAGATTCCGATTCCCGGCATGGTCGGTTCGGCTGCGGGTCACCAGCATCAGGAGGGTCCGCTCGGCGCGTTTCTGACCGGCATCTTCGCGACGCTGTTGGCGACGCCGTGTAGCGGCCCGTTTCTCGGCGTGACGCTCGGCTGGTCGGTGCAGCAAGAGGCTCACATCGTCTTTCTGGTCTGGTCCGTAATGGGACTCGGCATGGCGTCCCCATACATCCTGCTGGGTTTCTTTCCCGCATGGGTTAAGTACCTGCCGAAGCCGGGCAACTGGATGGTCACGTTCAAGGAAATCTGTGGATTCGTCCTGATGGGCACGATCATTTTTTTGATGAGCAGCATGAAAGGTCACTGGCAGTTGCCGCTGTTGATCCTGTTGCTATCGATCGGTTTCTCGCTGTGGATGATCGGCAAACTGTACACGATCAACTCACCCGCCCGTCGACGTTGGACGGTACGAGGCTTTGCCGCCAGCGTTTCAGCGTTCGGCCTGTGGCTGGCCGTCGGACTGGCTGACGACAAGCCGGGAGCCTACGAACTTCCCTGGAAGCCGTTTTCGGGAAAGCTCGTCAAAGATGAACTGCGTCAGCGTCGCACGGTCTTGCTGGACTTCACCGCGAACTGGTGCGCTGCTTGCAAGGTCAACGAACTGATCGCGTTCAATCGCAAGGAAACATTGGAGCGTGTCACGCAACACAACATCGTTGCCGTGAAGGCGGACTACACCAGTTTTTCTCCGGACATCAAAGAATGGCTCGACGAATTCGAGAGCCAGAGCATCCCGCTGGCGATCATCTTCCCCGGCAACGACCCGCTGCACCCGATCGTACTGCGTGATTCGATCACGAAAGGGCAGTTGCTCGAAAAGCTTGAAGAGGCCGTGCAGGCGAAGGATCAGACCACGCCCAAGCTGACGCAGCGATGATTGTAAGCAGCCTCCCAACAAGCACGACGCGAGATTTCTCGCAAACAGGCGAGCACATTTATGCCGACGATCATGCCGACGATCAGCGTTCGCCCCGCCACTCCCGCCGACGAAGAGATCGTAGTCGACTTCAATTGCCAACTCGCCGTCGAATCAGAGGGCAAACAACTCCACCGCCCGACCGTGCAACTGGGAGTGCGAGCGATCCTGGCCAACCCACAACACGGCCGTTATTTCCTGGCGAGTGTTGGCGAACAAATCGTCGGCCAGATGATGCACACATTCGAATGGAGCGATTGGCGCAACGGCGAGATCTGGTGGCTGCAAAGCGTCTACGTCCATCCCCATTTCCGTCGCGGAGGCGTCTTCCGCTCGCTGTTCCAACATCTGCAAGCCGAAGCCGCCGCTTCACCGAACGTTGTTGGCCTGCGGCTTTACGTCGAAGAGCACAACAAGACGGCGCAGGCGACCTACGATCGACTCGGCCTGAAGCTGGCCGGTTATGTCGTAATGGAATCGCTCAAGACCAACTACTAATGCTCACCGTTGCCGCTTTTTACACCGCGAGCTTGAATGACGCCTACCTTGCCCACGACTGACACCCGTCGCGAAATCAATCCCGCCCACGAGGACGCGACATCGCTTCCGTGCGACACGTCATACTTACCGCCGTTGCCGTGCGGATGGACGGTGCGCGAGTACGCCGTTGGCGATCATGAATTGAAACTCACAATTCCGGATCGGCCAGATGCGTTGCTGGAAGACCCCGAGGTCCTGGCCGCTAACGACCGCGACGACTACATGCCGTACTGGGCGTATCTTTGGCCGGCGGCAATTCACATGTCGAAGGCGGTGATGAAGGCAGACTGGGCCAAGGGAACTCGCGTGCTGGAGCTTGGCTGCGGAGTCGGACTTGTCGGAGTCGCGGCTCGCGCGAAAGGTTGCCGAGTGACGATGACCGACTACGACGCAAAGTCGGTTGTGGTCGCTCAGCACAATGCGAGGTTGAATGGTTTCGACGACGTTGAAGCACGCGAACTCGACTGGCGCGCGCCGCCGAAAGAGACGTATCCGGTGATCCTTGGCTGCGATTTGCTCTACGAACAACGAAATCTCCAGCCGATTCTCGATTTGATGGAGGTCATGCTGGAACCGGGCGGCATCTGCTGGCTGGCCGATGGGGGGCGGAATGTTGCCCACCAGTTTTGGTATCTCGCCAGAGAACGTGGCTACGCCGTGACGATGCGTGACACCGAAGGACGCGAGATCATGACACCCGGATTTCACTACCAACTGTTTGAGCTGCGACGTCTGATCCGCACTTGACCCGCTCTTCCAGCCAGTCTGCCACGCTGTTCATCACGTCGAGCCAATCCGGTTCGTTGTGCAGCTCGTGATAATGCTCAGGGAACCATTTCAATTCTTTGTCAGTGCTCGGGACCTTTTCCAACCACGGTTCCGCAACATGCGGATCGATTGGATCGAAGCGTCGCGAGATCAATTCCACGCCGTCATCGGCACGGATGACATGTTCAACATGTGGCATGGCTGTGCCCCTCGGTCATCGACGCAATCCGGTCCGACCTACTTTTCGGCGAGGCCGCGTTCCACCGCTCGCCGGAGATCGTTCCCTTTCAGATCGACTTGTGAAATCCGACCATCGCGTCCCACCAAAAAGAGGGACGGAATCGTTCGGACTTTGTATTTCTCTCTCGCCTGACGAACCTGTTCTGCATCGCAGACCATTCGCCACGGCAGCTTGGCCTGAGCTTGAAACGCGTTGACGGTCTCCGGCGAATCGTCCAAGCTGATGCCGAGGACTTCAAATCCCTCCTCGTGTTTGTCGGCATACAACTGCTTCAACTTCGGAAACTCTGCCAAACATGGCGGACAATTGGTGGCCCAGAAGTCGATCAGGAGCACTTTGCCTTTTGAGTCCGCGACACTGGCGGGATCTCCTTTCAAATCCGTCAGGCTAAGTTCCGGGGCTTCTTCGCCGACCAAGTCCAGTTTCCGCAGTCGATTCTCACAGAACTCACTGACCTGCGGGTTCAGGCCGAAACGATTCGACAAGGTTCGATAGATTTCCTTGGCGGTTCCGTGCTCACCGGCCAAACCAGCCTGAGCGACAAGTTCCACCGCGAGATCCAACGGCTCGCCGGCCGCCCCAAACCGAGCGAACTGCAACGAATCCTGGAAGAACGTCGCCGCCTCCTTCAGCTTTCCCGACTTCGCCAAGCCGATACACAGCACCTGCTTGGCAGCCGACTTGTTTCCGGTGGACGTGGTTCGGCTTTGTAGACATCGTTCCGCCATCGGAAGAGCGTTGCCTTCCAGGCCAAACCGCCGAGCGGTCTCGAAACTCCAGGCGAACGCGTCGTCGAGATCCGCCGCATCGGGATGTTGCTCGACGTATTGTACGGCGTCGCGGAGCAAGTCCTTTTGCCGAGCCACGATGACGTCTTGGAACGTCTTTTTTCCGCCCGTCGTTGGATCCTCCGAGAGTCCTGAAATGAGCGGCACAAAACTCAATGCCGTGGCAAGCAAGATGATCGAAACTTGAGGCAAACGGAACATCGAGTTCATGCAAGTCTCCGAATGATGACATTCAGGTGAGTTGGGAGGGCTGACGTCCTCCCATTCTAGGCCGATTCCTGAGCCCAGAACCACCGTCGGCGGTGATACAATCGGACCTCGCCAATGGCCGCAACTCTCGATTTCCAAAGTTTTTTGGCCGTTGCCCCAGTTATCTCGAACGTTTATTGTTGACGGCGGGTTTACGGGCGTGGAATTGCCACGCTCTTGGATTTGATTCGAAGGAGTTCTGCGATGTCTCAACCCGATTTGCCGCAAGCGCCGGACAACGAACCTGGCCGTTGGCAGAAGTTCAAGGAAATCCCGGCATGGGGCGTCAGTCTCGGCCTGCATTCGCTGATCTTCGTGTTTTTCGCCTGCTGGACGTTGCCAATCGTCCGCGAATCGCTCGCGGAACTGGTCGTCAGTGAGGTCGAGGAAATCCAAGAGCCGGAATTTAAGTTCGACGTCGCCGCCACGGATCAAGTCGGCAACGGCGGAACGGGGGACACGCTCAGCCCGTCACTGGCGGTCGCGGGAGCCGTCGGCGCTTCCCCACAAGTGGAAACTTCGAAGCGCCTGCAAGAAGAACTGGTGAAGGTCAACCTGACACCGACTGCCACCATCGGAGACGTCGCGGCGGATACGCTCAGTAAAACGGTTGAGGTGCGCGGTGGAACCGACAACCTCTCTGGCGATTTCGGCGGGCAGGGGACGGGTGGCGGAAGCGGTGGCACGGCTGGAACCATCGACCGCCTGACCTTTGAAATCATGGCCTCGCTGAAGGAAAAGAAGACTCTCGTCGTCTGGCTGATGGACGAATCGACCTCAATGAAGAAACGCCGCGACGCCGTCGCCGAACGATTCGAGAACATCTACAAGCAACTCGGCCTGCTGGATGTCGAGACGAAAAACGGCATTCTTAAATCGGCCATCGTCAGCTTCGGTAAAGATTTTCATTTCATCTCGAAAGATGCGACTGACGACGTCGATCAACTCGTGAAGCTGGTGAAAGAAAACATCCCGAATGACGAATCCGGCAAAGAGAACGTTTTCACGGCCGTTGAAGCGGCCGTGAAGAAGTACCGCGACTACCGTAGCCGTGAACACCGCAATTGCATCATGGTCATCGTCACTGACGAACGCGGCGACGATTTCGACAAGCTCGATCAGTGCATCCAGGCGACGGCCGCCGCTGGATTCAAAGTCTTCTGCGTCGGCAACGCCGCCCCGTTCGGACAAGAGAAGGGCTACGTCCAATGGACCTACGAAGACGGAGGCACCGAAGAACTGCCCGTCGACCAAGGCCCGGAAACCGTTGCTCCCGAACACGTCAATCTGCCGTTCTGGGGCGTGTCCGGCGGCGATCTGGTCCGCATGACAGCCGGCCTTGGTCCATACGCTTTGACCCGTCTCTGTGCCGAAACGCAAGGTGTGTACTTGATCGCGGAAGACACCGGACGAGGCGTGCGATTCGATCCCGCGGTGATGCGAAACTACCTGCCCGACTATCGGCCGATCAAGTTCTACACGAAGGATTTGACCGCCAACCGAGCTAAAACTGTGCTCGTCGATGCCGCTCGCAAAACGCTGGGACAGAGGACGCCGACTCCAGAAGTGGTTTTCCGCGCCGACACGGACGCCGCTCTGCGGACGGAATTGACAGACGCTCAAAAACCGCTGGCCGTGCTGGACTACAAGTTGAATGAGATTGTCACACTGCTCGAACAAGGAGAGAAGGACCGTTCCAAGATCAAAGAGCCCCGTTGGCAAGCTGCGTTCGACACCGCCTACGGCCGGGCACTCGCCATGCGCGTCCGCTCGTTTGGCTACAACATGATGCTGGCCCAGATGAAGGCTAACCCCAAGACCTTCGACAAGAAGGAGGACAACACTTGGGAGTTGATTGCCTCTGACGAAATCTCGACCGGCGTGCAGGTCAAGAAAATGGCTGCGAAGGCTCAAGAGTCGCTTGAACGAGTGGTCAACCAGCACCAAGGCACTCCGTGGGCGAAGCTCGCTGAACGAGAACTCAGCAAGCCGATGGGTTGGTCCTGGAAGCCGTTCCACAAAGACTATGCCGCCATCGAACGCGCGATGGCTCAAGCCAAACAAGGCCCGGTCTTCGCTGACGAAGACGAGAAGAAGAAAGCCGAGGCCAAAAAGAAAATGGTCGAGCAACGTAAGAAGCCGAATCTCTAACCGCTGACCATGTCGTCAACGAGTGGTTGTCTTGAAACTGGCCGCCGGAGAAAACTCCGGCGGCCATTTTTGTCCGTCACTCGAATGCCAGACTTGAGCCAAGAATAAATCGACTCATGGGGCTCTGGCGGACTGCCGGCTTCGACTGATTTTTCAGCCACATTGTGACAAATGCACCGCAAGTCGCAGGTTCATCGGCCCCTGTTTTTTCCCCATTCCGATCCGTATTCTGTCGCGTCCTTCCACTCGCATCGTGCACCGAGAGGGGCCTTTCGAGAATCACTTTTCTCTCGCACCATGCTGTTCGAGCCGCAGCACAAATCGGCTCAGGAGTTGATCGTGTTTCAGTCTGTTGCGATTGTCGGGGCCACCGGGGCCGTGGGTCGGATCATGTGTCAGTTGCTCGAGGACCGCGGCTACAAGGCCGGCAGTTTTACGTTCCTCTCGTCGAAGCGGAGTGCCGGAACGAAACTCAAGTTTCAGGGGAAGGAATACACGGTTCAGGAACTGACGAAGGACTCGTTCAAGGGACACGATCTGGTCATCGGCAGCACGCCGGACGAGACGGCTCGCGATTACTTCCCGGCGGCGGTCGAGGCCGGCTGTATCGTCATCGACGAATCGGGTTACTTTCGCATGAAGCCGGAGGTGCCGCTCGTCATTCCAGAGATCAATCCGCAAGACGCATTAAAGACATTGGCCGCCGGTCGTGGCATCATCTCCAGCCCGAATTGCTCGACCACGCAGATGGTCATCGCGCTCAAGCCGCTGCACGATGCGGCTCGCGTGACGCGGTGCATCGTCAGCACCTATCAGGCAGTCAGCGGAGCCGGCTTGCAAGGATCGGTCGATCTGGTTGAAGGGACCAAGGCATCGCTCAGCAACGGCACATACTCGTACTCGGCGTTCAAGCACGCGATCGCGTTCAACGCCATCCCGCAGATCGGCGGTCCGAAGGAAGAGGGCTACACCAGCGAAGAGATGAAGATGGTTTACGAGACTCGGAAGATTCTCGGCGACCAGTCGATCCAAATCTCCGCGACGTGCATCCGCATTCCGGTCGCGAACTGTCACAGCGAAACGATCTGGGTGGAAACCGAACGCCCGGTCTCGCCGGAGGAAGCTCGCAAGCTGTTCGAGTCGTTCCCCGGCATCGTGGTGCTCGACGACCTGGCGAACGGCCAATACCCGATGCCGATGAATTGCTCCGGCCGCGACGAAGTCTTCATCGGCCGCATCCGCCGAGACCTCTCGCACCCCAACGGCCTCACCTTCTGGTGCGTCAGCGACAACCTCCGCAAAGGCGCGGCCACCAACGCTGTGCAAATCGCCGAACTCCTGGCGAAGCACAAGTAAATCGAATTGTTTTCTCTGTGCCGTCTGTATCTCTGTGGTAAAGACTTTTCACCGCAGAGATACAGGGGGCACAGAGTCGAATTCAATAACCGACATCGAGAGACACCATGAACCACTTTCATTACGACAAAGGCGAATTGTTTTGCGAGCAGCAGCGTGTGGCCGAGTTGGCCGAAGAGTTCGGCACTCCGTGTTGGATTTACTCCAAGGCTGCGTTGCTGGGGCGGCTGAAGGAGATTCAGACGGCGTTCGCGGCCGTCGAGCCGGTGATTTGTTATTCGGTCAAGGCGAACTCGAATCTCAGCATCTTGAAGCTGATGAACGACGCGGGGAGCAGCTTTGATGTCGTCTCCGGCGGCGAGCTGTATCGGGTCAAGAAGGCCGGGGCCGACACGACGAAGGTCGTCTTCGCGGGCGTGGGGAAGACCGACGCTGAGATTCGGCAGGCGCTCGAAGAACGCATTCTGATGTTCGACGTCGAAAGCGAAGCCGAGCTGGATGCCATCGCGGCGATCGCTCAGCAGATGGGAGTCGTCGCGCCGGTCGCGCTGCGGCTCAACCCGGACATCGATGGCAAGACGCACGCCAAGACTACGACCGGCAAGAAGGGGAACAAGTTCGGCATGGACATCGAACGCGCCGACGCACTCGCCGCCAAGACGCTGCGGACGAAGGGGCTGGCGATGAAGGGGATCCACATGCACATCGGCTCGCCGATTCTCACCGTCGAGCCGTATGCCGAAGCGGTTCGCAAAGCGGTCGAGGTCGTGCGCAGCTACCGAGCCGCTGGGCACGACATCAACTGGATGAACCTCGGCGGCGGCTTCGGCATCAGCTATCGCCAGAACGAAGGCCCGCCGGCTCAAGCGTATGCCGACGTGATCGTCCCCGGCGTGAAGGAAGCCGGCTGCCGATTGGCTCTCGAACCGGGCCGCTTCATCGTCGGTAACTCCGGCATCCTGGTGAGCAAAGTGATCTACACGAAGCGCGAGGGGGGCAAGCTGTTCGTCATCCAAGACGGAGCGATGAACGACCTCGTCCGCCCCGCGATGTACGACTCGTTCCACCGCATCTGGCCGGTGCA
This sequence comes from Planctomycetota bacterium, assembly GCA_016872645.1. GTDB lineage: Bacteria > Planctomycetota > Planctomycetia > Planctomycetales > Planctomycetaceae > SXKJ01. The sequence continues at coordinate 14,563 of VGZH01000121.1, forward strand.
ACCGCGAGTCGCCATGCCCGACAACGTCGAAGGCGAAATCGCCGGCTGCGAGAAATCCGACGTCGTCGGCCCGATCTGCGAGTCCGGCGATTACTTCGCCAAAGACCGCTACCTCCCGCCGGTGAATCGCGGCGAGTTGCTCTGCACGTTCAGCGCAGGAGCCTACGGCACCGCCATGAGCAGCAACTACAACTCGCGCCCGCGAGCCATCGAACTCCTGATCGACGGCGACCAAGTCAAAGTCATCCGCAAACGCGAAACCTACGAAGACCTGATCGCGGCGGAGTTGGTGTA
>VGZH01000122.1 GCA_016872645.1 Planctomycetota bacterium
TCCGGTCGCGGAAGCGGATGCACCGTCAGAATGTTCGTGGTCTCTTCGACAGTGGCGACGGAATCCCAAGTCGCATGACAAGTTCGTGGCCCTGATCATGAAGACCTGCCCGGAGAAGAGCAGCAACTACCGCCGGCGTGACCACCGCGAGATGTCGGAAAAATCTCCCCGCCTGGAAAATAACCGGGAAGTGCCGCGCATCGGCAGAGTTGCAGGGACTTTAATAGTGCCGGTGACTGGATTAAGCTGCATGATGGCAATCTGAACCTACCGGATGGCACACTCATGGCTCGGAACTTTGAATTCTGCCAATCGAACGTTTTGTTGCCGTTGGGGCTCGTGCTCACCTGTCTCATGACCGGCCCGGCTCCCGCTGGGGATTTGAAGTTCACGACGACGGAAGAAAGTCGGGCGGAATACGACCGCGTTGTGAAGCCGTTCCTTGCCAAGCACTGTGTTGGCTGTCATAGCGGGAAGAAGATCGAAGGGGAACTCGATCTGGCGGCGCTTGAACCTGACATGAAAGCGACGACCAGTGGGGCTCGCTGGGCGATGTTGGTTGAGAAGCTGACGAACGGTGAGATGCCGCCCAAGGACAAGCCGCGACCCGAGGCTGAGAGTCTGGCCGCTGTAACGCGGTGGGCTTATGCGGAAGCCAAACGAGCGAACAAACATTTCGCTCGGCGAGCGGCTTATGCGAATGGGAACCAGGTTCCGCATGAGCTGCTGTTTGATCCGAAGAACATTCCGCCGTTCGATGGCGATGCGCGCGTGCGGCGGCTCAGCCCGGAGATTTACGCGGGATTCCTCAAGGATCATGCGAAGCGCGGCGGCACGAATCAGCCGTTCTCGGTGGATGGCAAGACGACTTTCAAAGACATGGGCGCGCCGAAGATCGACGAACCGGTCACGGCCACGCTTTTCCAAAACGCGGTGGTGATTGTCGAAAACCAGACCGACTTCAAAATCGAAGAGGGCAAAGTCAAAGGGAACTTGCCGCGTGAGTTCTCGGCCCTGTTTGATCCGAAGTCGCCACCGACGGAGGCTCAGTTCGAGACCGCGATCGCTCACCAATTCAACACGATCCTCAAGCGGCCTCCGACCGACAGCGAGAAGCAGCGGTTTCTGGGTCTGATGAAGAAGAACATCGCCGACGCGGGGCCGGTCATTGGAATTCGCTACACGTTGGCCGCCGTGCTGATGTTGCCCGAGGCGGTGTTTCGTTCCGAGGTCGGCAGCGGTCAGCCGGATGAGAAGGGACGCGTGCGACTCGCACCGCGCGAAATCGCGTTCGCGTTGGCCTACGCGCTGACCGACAGACGGCCCGATGCGGAACTGCTCACGGCGGCCGCGACGGGCAAGCTCGACAACGATGTGGGAGTCGCGGATCAGATCCGTCGGATGCTCGACGACCCGAAGATCGAAAAGCCGCGCAGTTTGCGATTTTTCCGTGAGTACTTCGGATACGACAGGGCGACCGATGTCTTCAAAGAAGACAAGCCGAGCGACGCGGCGAACAGTCACGCCGGTCACGATCCGCGGGCGCTTGTCGAGGACACCGATCGGTTGGTGCACTTCATTCTCGACCAGGACCGCGATGTGCTCCGCGAGCTGCTGACGACGAACAAGAGTTTTGTGGCTTACAAGTCGGCGGCGGAAACGAAGAAGAAGCGGGCTGACGAGCTGGCCAAGTTCGAAGCCGAGAAGGCCAAGAATCCGGAGAAGTTCAAATCGAAGACGTTCAAGCCGCCGGGTCGGAGCATCTACGAATCGTATGGACTGGCGGACTTCCCCGATGAGCAGCCGACGGAACTCCCCGCGGACCAGCGAGCGGGCATTCTCACTCAACCGGCGTGGCTGGTGGCTCATTCGACGACGTTCGACAACCACGTCATTCATCGCGGCAAGTGGATTCGCGAACGACTGCTGGGGGGCGTCGTGCCGGACATCCCGATCACCGTCGATGCGCAGCTTCCCACCGCGCCGGAGCAAACGCTGCGAGAACGGATGACGGTCACTCAGCAGGAGTACTGCTGGAAGTGCCATCAACTGATGAACGACGTCGGCTATCCCTTCGAGCAATACGATCACTTCGGCCGGTTCCGCACGGCTGAGACGGTCGTCGACCTTGAGGCGACCGCGAAGAATGTCGACAAGAAAGGAAAGCCGCTCGGATCGGTGACTCGCGACGCCGTGTTGAACACGACGGGTTTGATCGCCCTCGTCTCCGACAAGTCGCTGCACGGTCCGATCGAATCCCCGGTCGCCTACATGAAGAAGCTCGCCGCCTCCCAATACGTTGAGCAGGTTTTCATTCGTCACGCCTTCCGTTACTGGATGGGCCGCAACGAATCGCCCGGCGATGCCGCCAGTTTGCAAGCCGCTCATCGCGCCTACCAGGAGAGTGACGGCAGCATGAAGGCATTGCTGACCGCGTTGCTGACGAGTGAATCGTTCTTGTACCGAGTCCCCAAGTGAGTCCGGCATTCCCCCGCGTTTCAAGAAAAGCAACATGACCATCAAGAGGTTATCCCTCGCGTTCGTGCCCTTGATGATTTGCTTCGCGATTTGGGGGCCGGGACCGGCACACGCCGACGAACCGCTTTTCGAGCGTGACGTCTTGCCAATCCTCGCGCGGCAATGTCTGGGATGTCACGGCGGGCTGCGGCAAAGGGGCGGGCTTGATCTGCGAACGATTCCTTCGATGTTGAAGGGGGGCGAATCTGGCGGCGCGGTCAAGGCGGGCGATTTGGACGCCAGCCGGATGTGGAAACGGATCGCGGCCGATGAGATGCCGGAGGGGGAAAAGAAACTGCCCGCGGCGGAGAAGGCCGTTCTCAAAGGTTGGATTGCCGCCGGGATGCCGACGGTGGCTCAACGGCGGAAGAACGTGGACCCGCTCTTGTCGTCCGATGAAAGGCATGAGCCGCAGCAGGTCGCCGCGACCATCGACCGGCATCTGGAGGCCGCGCTGTCCGAGGCCAACTTGAAACCGGCTCCGCTCAGCGATGACGCGGAGTTCTTGCGTCGCGTTGTGATCGATCTGACGGGTCGAGTCCCAACAGCTTCGCAAGCTGCTTCGTTTCTCGACAACACCGATCCTGACAGGCGAGCAAAGCTGATCGACGAACTCCTTGCGTCGCCGCAGTTCGGCGAGCAATTCGGTCGCACCTGGCGAGACTGGATTTGTCCGCCCGAGTTGCCATCCGATCCCAACGGTGGCAAGCAGCCGCACAAGGAAGCTCAAAACTTCGGAGCTTGGTTGGGGACTCGATTCGCGGCGGGCGATTCCTGGGCCACGATTGTCCGACAGATCATCGAAGTCGACGGCGAGATCAAGAACAGTCCGCAGGTGATCTTCTTCGGCTTGGTGGGAGAAGGGGGAAAGCCAACCGCCAGCGGTTCCGCCCGCGCGGTGGCGTCGTTGTTTCTCGGCGTGCAGCTTCAATGTGCCGAGTGCCACGATGATCCGTATCGCGACTGGTCTCAGGATTCGCATTGGGCGCTCGCGGCGTTCTTTCGCAAGACCAACGGTGACTTCAACAAGATTTCGGAAGGTCCGCCGTCGGACAAGAAGAAGGACAATGTTCCGGCCGATTCGGCGAAGTTAGGCCAGATCACGATCCCGAAGTCGGCGTTCAAAAACGCGGGCAATGCGGTGCAGGCAGCGTTTCTCGGCGGCCAAGTGTTCGAACCACAGGGCGACTCGGCACTGCGGCCGCCGCTCGTCGATTGGCTGACCGCGAAAGAGAATCCGTACTTTGCGCGAGCGTTTGCGAACCGGCTTTGGTTCTATCTGTTCTCGCGCGGCCTCGTGAATCCCGTGGATGATTTTCGCGAGCTGAATCCGCCGTCGCATCCGGGATTGATGCAGTTGTTGGCGAACGAGTTCGCCGCTGCGGACTTCGACGTGAAACATCTCGTTCGCTGCGTGTGCAACTCAAGGGCGTATCAACGAACCAGTCGCGTCACGCCGGACATGACCGAATCCACAACCGCCGCGCTGACTGCCTTGTTCGGTCGCGTGCCGCTGCGAGTCATGACGGCCGACGTGCTGTTCGACTCGCTCAAACTGGCTTACGGTGATTCCAAGCTGGACCTGCGGGCGATCGATCCGAAGGACGGCAACACGAACGGCGAGAGTGCTCCGGTGGCGGACGCTTATCTGGAATTCCTCCGCCGCTTCGGCACAAACGAGGAAGACGCCACCGACTTTACGCATGGCATTCCGCAACTGCTGACCATGATCAACCATCCTCGATTGTTGAACGGCAGCAAGTCGCTCGACGAATTCTTGAAGGCCAAGCCGGCTCCCACAACGGAGCAAACGATCGAGTGGTTGTACCTGACAACGCTTTCTCGCCGACCGACAAGCGAAGAAAATGCCGATATCATGGCATACGTCAACAAATCGTCCGATCTGGCCAAGTCCTATGGTGGTTTGTTGTGGATGCTGGTGAATAGCAGCGAGTACTTGCTGGTGCGTTGATGACCGAGTGTGGCACGATGCCCCGCGTCGTTAGTTTCGATGCGGAGCGTCAAACCAGACTGTTTGCCGCAGCGATTATTGAAGTGAGGAACGAAATGAAACCTGGTGTGACTCTTCCGCGTCGCGAACTGCTCAAACTCTCCGCGGCCGGCGTGCTCTCCGGCGTCACGGTGCCGTGGTTCGAATCGCTGGCAACGGCAGCCTCGGTGAAGCGGCCGCGCGGCAAGGCGTGTATCCTCCTCTGGATGGATGGTGGGCCCAGTCAACAGCACACGTTCGATCCAAAAACGGGAGGGGAGTTCAAGTCGATCGCGACATCGGTGCCCGGCATTCAAATCGTCGAACAACTCCCGCAGCTTTCGCAGTGCATGGAGGACATGGCCATCCTCCGCTCGATGAAGACCGAGATCAACGACCATTACGACGCGAAGTATTACCTGCATACCGGCTTCAAGCGGACGAGCGCGTTCGAGCATCCCGCCGTCGGTTGTCTGGCTTCGTCGCAGATTGGTCTGCCGGAAGACGACATGCCGAGTTTCGTGACGATCGACGCCGGTTATGACAAGGTCAACGGCGGCCGCTTGTATCGATCGGTGCCCGCCTATCTCGGCCCGCAGCATGCGCCGCTCGCTGTTCACGATCCGTACAAGGGATTGGAAAACTTGCAGCACACGGGAGACGACCTCGACGCGCGGCTGGAGTTGTTGGCGCGCAGCGAAGGCCGGTTTGCTCGCGAGTACCCGACGTCAGCGGTCGGAGCAAAGCAGGCGGCGTTTGGCCGGGCGATCCGTCTGATGCAATCGCCGCGGGCCAAGGCGTTCAATCTCGATGATGAGCCGGCCAATCTGCGAGCAGCCTACGGCGAACACAAGTTCGGCCAGTCTTGTTTGCTGGCGCGGCGGTTGGTTGAGGCGGGTGTCTCGTTTGTCGAGGTCTTCCATCGCGGCTGGGACGATCACGAGGGAGCCGCGAAACGGATCAGTGTGCGAGCGCCGTGGATGGACGCCGGCATGGCAACGCTGATCACCGATTTGAAACAACGTGGCATGTTGGACGACACGTTGGTCGTCTGGATGGGCGAATTCGGCCGTTCCCCCGGCGATGGTGGAGGTCACTTCTGCAATGCCTGGTCGACCGTCTGGGCCGGCGGCGGGATCAAGACCGGGCAGGTGGTTGGCAAGACGAGCGAATCCGGAAAAAACGCGGGCTCGACGGTCGTCGATCGGCCGATCAGCGCCCCGGACTACGTGGCCACGCTGTGTACGGTGCTCGGTATGAATACGCATCAAGAGTTCCTCGGCCCCGGCAACCGCCCCATGCCTCTGACAGACCCGACGGCCAATGTGGTCAAGGAGTTGCTGGCATGAGCAACAATCACCCGAATCTCGTGCCGCTCAGTCGCATCGCCGCTGTCATGGCGTTGGTCTTGCTCGTGTCGTCTTTGGAACTGACTGCGAAAGAGCCCTCTCCCTTCAAGCCGGTCGCCACCGCCGAGGACGCCATCACTCGGATCGACGAGTTGGGCGGCGCCGTGCGTCGCATCGCCGCGAACAACGACTCGCTCGAAGTCGATTTCCAACACAGCGGCTCGTCGTTGAGGGATTCGCACCTGCAATACCTGGTGCCGCTGAAGAACGTGGTCCTGTTGCGATTGAAGAACACGCCCATCACCGATGCCGGGCTGACTCACGTCGGCAAGGTTGTTTCGTTGAGACGCCTGCACCTGGAAAGGACGGCGATCACCGATGCGGGACTGAAACAGCTCTCTAGTCTGAAGGAACTGGAGTATCTGAATCTCTATGGCACGGCCGTCACTGATGCGGGACTCGAACACCTGAAGGGGCTGTCGAAACTCAAGCGTCTGTTTCTCTCGCAGACGAAGGTCTCGGAGGCGGCGATCGTCCGCCTGCAAAGTGCGAGACCCGATCTGCAAATTGATCCCGATCCACCACGCGACAAAGAGCGAGCGATGGCAGTTTGGGAACGGACTAAGCAATTGCTCGCCGCCGCGGAATCGGCCAACGAGGTCGCGCAACGAGAGGCTGTCGAGTTGCCTCCTCAGATCGACGCGCTCAAGAAGGACTACGAGACAGCAAAACAACCCGCAGCCGAAGCCAAGAAACAGGCGGACGAGGCCCGCAAGAAATCCGAAGATGCGAACAAACGCGCCAACGACGCTCGCAAGCAGGCCGAGGACGCACAACGACAATCGCAACGCAACCCCAACGATGACGGCTTGAAACAACAGGCGGAGGAAAAGAAACAAGCGAGTGAAGAGGCCAAGAGAAAGGCTGACGAACTCAATCAGTTCTTCGATGAAGCCCGCAAGACCGCCGACGAATTGCAAACCAAAGCCGAAACCGCCCGGAGGAGTTCTGAAAAAGCGAACAAAGCTAAAGAGCTCGCCGCCGATGCCTTGAAGGTTCTCGAAGGTGTGCAGAAGCAAGAAGCCGACGCCCGCCGGAGAATCACAATCACGGAGTGAGCCGTAGAGGTGGTTTCAAGACCGAATTACTAACCCGAAGCGTGAGCGAGGGCGTCGGGGAATCAAGCGTGATATCGCCCCTCGCTCACGCGTCGGGTGAGTATTGAGATGACCTCTAACAGTAAACCCTTTCGCAACTTTTCGAAGGAAATGACGATGTTTCTGAATCGCCGTGACACATTGAAAACGCTCGGCCTGTCGGCGGGAGCCACGTTTCTCACGCCGATCATCTCGCGGTTGGAAGCCAACGCGGCGGGCAAGCCGCTCACGGCGAAGCGGTTCGTCTTCGTCGTCGAGAGCAACGGCGTGCGGCCCGAGCAGATTGCTCCGTCGGGGATCGAGCGGAAGGCTCGTGAGCAACGGCCGCTCAATGGGCCGGCGGAGTTCGTTGACGTCTCGCTGAGCGATCGCGAGTTGCCGTTCTCGTTGGAGCCGGTGCAGGCTTGGAAGGACAAAGTCACGATCGTCAACGGCCTGTCCGGTCGAGTGTGTGGCGGCGGTCACTCGAACAACTTTCAGGCACTCGGAGCGTTCGGCGCGGGGCGTGGCAACGGCGGTGAGAGCAAAGCGATCGAAGGTGAAACGATCGACGGCGCGCTGGCAAAGCATCTCGGCGGCATCTTCCCGCACATCGGACTGGGCATCTCGAAGCGGATGGAAAACAACATCGTCTACAGCATCTCGGCCTGGGGTCCGAACAAGGCGCTGCCGATCATCTGCCAGCCGCAGCAAGCCTACAGCACGTTGTTTGGCAGCGTCGCGGAAGGCTCGGCCAAGCAAGAGTTCGCCGCCAAGGCCAATGTCCTCGACTTCCTCAAGGACGACATCAAGCAAGCGCAAGCCAACTTGGCCGGTCCCGAACGCGAACAATTCGGAGCCTATCTCGAAACATTCGAGACCCTGCGCGATCGGCAGAGCAAGCTCAACGAGATTCAGCACACGCTGCGCGAGAAAGGCCCCGTTGCCAGCGACAAGTACAAGAGCGAGGTCGAAACGGATCGGCTCGATGCGCAGTTCGACATCGGCGCGGCGGCGCTGATCTGCGGATTGACCAACGTGCTGACTCTCTCCTCGGCGGCGGGGATCGGCGACTTCGACATCACGTTCAAGGGGCTGGGCCTGAACATCGACAAGCACTCGATCGGCCACGGCGGCAGCTTCCAAGGCAAGAAGTGGGACGAACTCTATGCCATCATCCGCCGCTACCACTTCGACCTGATCGCCGGACTGATGAAGAAACTCGAAGCGGTTCCCGAAGGTGACGGCACGATGCTCGACAACACGCTGATTGTTTACCTGAGCGACGGTGCCGAGGCTCATCACAGCCGCTGCTGGGAATGGCCGATGGTGGTGCTCGGCGACCTCGGCGGCAAGCTGAAGGCAGGCCGGTACATCGACTACCCTGGATACGGCCAGCCGGGCAACCGCACAACCGCCAACATGTTCGTCACGCTGCTGAAACTGGCCGGCTCATCCCGCGACAGCTTTGGCATGCCCGATCCAAACCTGAAGGATTTTGACCAACACGGACCGCTCGAAGAGCTTCTGGCATAGTTTACGGTGTCGCCATTTCGTCTCGCGGTCGTGGAGCCGTGTGGCATCGCCGCAACTGAAAGGAAGCGGTGTCGTTTCGCGCCACCGTGTCGAATACGGGCAGCCGACTCGGGCCCTGATGGGCGGAAGCAAGATTCGAAAGTCGCAAAAACAATGGAGCAACACGCTCCATGACTCGTGAAGACAGGCACCAAGAAGGACACGCTTTCTCACGGCGTGCGCTGTTGCGAGGAGCGGTGGGCGGTGGGATGGTGTTTGGTGACTTCGGCCGCTTCCCTACGGCGGAACAGGTGCTCGATCCTGAGGCGACGAATGTTTCAAACAGAACTTGTTGGGAAGATCGTTTGCCGGTCGCTGTACCAAATAGGTTTCGCGAATGCCAGTTCATTCTCGGCCGTGACGCCACCGCAAATACCTGCTATACAAAGTGTTGCCGTGATTTTCCCGTGCGGAGTGGTCCGCGAACAAAAATAAATCGCGGGATGCGGCTGAGGCTGGCTAAGTACATGCAAAGAACGGCGGTGCGCTGCCGGACAGGTTCTTGGTACGAGAGTAACGCACTGCAGCCCTTCGTTGTGGGGCAGCTTGGAGATCAGTGTCGAATTTCGATTTCGACAGGCGGTTGAGGTGAGTCGCATGGCGGGATCGGCGGAGTTTGTGGCGCAGGTCACTCGGGTACAACGGCCGTTGCACGCCTTCATTCTGTCGTTGGTTTGGAACCCCACGGATGCCGAGGAAGTTCTGCAGGAAACCAACCTGACGCTCTGGGAAAAGGCGGACGAATTTGATGCCTCGCGGCCGTTTCTTCCCTGGGCGATGCGGTTCGCCCAGTGGCAGGCGATGGCGTGGCTGAAAAAGCGGCAGCGGCAGCGGCTGGTGATTGACGACGATCTGGCGAAGTTGCTGGCGGACGAAGCAACTCAGGAAGAGGCGGAGTCGGATGCCCGAAGGGTGGCCTTGGCGGCGTGTCTGCAGAAATTGGGAACAGAGCAGCGGAAGCTGATCGCGAAGCGGTATGAGCCGGATGGGTCGGTCAATGCAATGGCCGAAGAGGCGGGGATTACGCCCAAGGCCGTGTCGGACCGGTTGCGACGCATTCGGCAGGCCTTGTTGGAGTGCATTCGGAAAACGGTCGCGGAAGAGGCGCTCGCCTAATGGCGAGTGAGGAGACGGGAATGGTACGGGAGAATACGGAACTCGATGCGATCCTCAATCGGCTCGTGGACGGCTTGGCCGACGAGGCGGATGAGCGGCGGCTCGGTGAGTTGCTGCGAACCAGCGTTGAGTCGCGGCAGACGTATCGCGAGTTCATGTCGCTGAATTCGGCGCTGCATTGGGATTACGTCGCGGCCGTTTCGCCGCCGTCGAGTTCGACGGCCGTCGCGCCAGCGGCTTCATTGCCGGCCAAGGCGTCGCGAGTCGGGTGGTTTGTGGCGTTCGTGGCAGGTGTGGTCGTCGCGAGTCTCGTGGCCTTGGTTAGTCGACCGGTTTTGTCGGTTCCATCCGTCGTGGATGACACGGCGCGGAAGCCGGGCGATCGTGATGAGATACCGGTTCCGCCAACGGACGCACTGGCGGCGCTGTTGGTCGACGAGGTCGGGGCAAAATTCGCGGCAGGGCGAGGACCGGACGGCGTGCGGTTCGGACCGGGCGAGTATGAGCTACTCACGGGAGTCGTGCATCTGCGGTTCGCTCAGGGAGCCGATGTCGTGTTGGCTAGTCCGGCGCGGCTGGAGGTCCAGGACGCGCAGCACACGCGGCTCGTTCACGGCAAGGTGCGCGTCACCGCGCCGCCGACCGCGCGAGGATTCACGATCGCGACGCGGGCGGCGGATTACGTCGATCTGGGAACCGAGTTCGGTTTACGAGTTGATCCCGATTCGGGAGCCAGCGATTTGTACGTCTTCGACGGCCAAGTGAACGTGGCTGACCCGCGTTCGGGCAAGGTGCTGTCCGAGGTCGTCGAGGGAAACTCGTCGCGGCATGTGGAGGGTGCAGTCGGCGCGGCGCCAGAAGTTGATGCGGACGAATTCCCAACTCCCGGAGCGATTGGATTTCAACGTTGGCAGCAACACGAACGCGCGATGCGGACGGATGACCAGTTGTTGGCGTTTTATCCGTTTCGCCGCGGTGCCGATGAGACCGTGCTGCTCAATGCGCACGATGGAATGACGTCCGGTCGGATCGAGGGAGCAGGCTGGACGACCGGACGTTGGCCCGGCAAAGAGGCGTTGCTCTTTGATCGGGATACGGACTTCGTGCAGCTCGACATTCCCGGCGAACATCAGGAACTGACGATCGCGGCATGGTTAAAACTCGATCGGCTGGACTTCGTGTTCAACGCGATTTTGAACTCGGACGGGTACGACCTGGGGCACGTCCACTTGCAGTTGACAAGGCAGGGGCATCCGCGAGGCGGTGTGGCGGTCGCGGGTCGGTATGAGGACCGGATCGTTGGCAGTCCAGTTCCCCTGGGTCAGTGGACTCACGTGGCCTCGGTTCTGTCGCGAGAAACACGTTCGCACCGCGTGTACGTGAACGGCGTGCTGACACTCGAGCGACACTGGAGTACCGACCAAGTCCTACGTCCTGGCTCGTGCCGGCTCGGGAATTGGCTTGCCGTCGAAGGCGATAGTGTGACAAACCGCGCGTTGCGCGGTCGGGTGGACGAACTAGTGATCTGGAGCCGCGTCTTGTCGGTGGATGAGATCAAGAACCTCGTGGAAGTGGGACGTCCAGGAATGCTGGGGAGTGCCAAGTAACCAGAAGATGAGCTTGAACATTTGAGGAAGCGAGATTTTCGGAGCACAGAGCATGAACTTGAAACCTTGTATCGGTCCCGTTTCGCGGCGGTCGATTCTGAAACTGGGGGCTTTGGGCTTGGGCGGGCTGAGCTTGGCCGACGTGATGAGGCTGCGGGCCGAAGCGGGTCAAGTGACCACGCCGCCCGATACGTCGGTCCTTTTCGTCTGGCTCGCGGGAGGTCCGCCGCACCTGGACATGTATGACATGAAGCCCGACGCTCCCGCGGAATATCGCGGTCCGTTTCATCCGATCGAGACGAATGTGGCTGGCCTCGATGTCTGTGAACTCATGCCGCGGCACGCGAAGTGCGCCAACAAGTACACCGTGATCCGCAGCATCGCTCACACCTTCAGCGATCACGGCGGTGGAAGCAAGCGGGTGATGACCGGCCGCATTCCCGAGACGCCAACCGAAACGATCAACGACGCGCCGTCCGTGATTTCCATCGTGGCGAAGATGCGGGAGCGATATGAGTTGGGCCTGCCGAATTGCGTGTCCTGCGCCGACGGCGGCCGCGAAAGCGTGCATACCTACGCCCAAGGGCCGGCGTATCTCGGTCCGAAATACAGTCCGTTCGGCGTTGGCGGCGATCCGAACAAGTCGAACTTCGAGATCAAGAACGTCACGTTGCACAAGAACGTCGCTGGTCGGCTCGATGACCGGATGAGTTTGCTGAAGGGTTTCGACAACCTGCGCCGACAGATCGACACCAGCGGCTCGATGGCGGCGATGGACAGTTTCCATCAACAGGCCGTCAGTATCATGACCAACTCGCGAACGCGGGAAGCCTTCGACCTCTCACAGGAACCGGATGCGATCCGTGATCGCTACGGGCGAAATACATGGGGCCAGCGCGCGTTGCTTTCGCGGCGGTTGGTCGAGTCGGGCTGCAGCTTCGTGACGTGCGTGCTGGAGAATCCGAATCTGCCGAACACGTTTTACAACTGGGACACGCACGCGGTGAACCACGACAACTTTGTCGACATGCGACAACGCCTGCCGTTGTACGACCAGGTCGTGACCGCACTCGTCGAAGACCTGCTCGACCGCGGGCTCGATAAGAAGGTGCTGCTCGTGGTCACGGGCGAATTCGGCCGCTCGCCGAAGATCAGCCAAGCCAGCGGCGGCGCCAAAGGGCGACGTTACGGCCGCGAGCACTGGCCGCAAGCGATGTCGGTACTGGTGAGCGGCGGCGGCATGCGGCACGGCCAGGTGATCGGCTCCACCAACGACAAAGCAGAACATCCGCACGATCGTCCGCTCACCCCGAACGACCTGTGGGCGACCGTCTACAAGCACCTGGGGATCGACCCGGAAGCAACCATCAACGATCACGCCGGCCGGCCGCAGCACCTGCTGCCGTTCGGCCAGCCGATTCGGGAGTTGGTGTGACTTCGTACTGGAACGCATTTGATGAAGACCATCATTGACACTCTCGCATTCGTGCTGCCGTTGTCTGTTCTTGTCGGCGCAAACGCCCAGGAGCCAGCCGACGCGAAGTTCGTCGACGTCTTTCTTCAGACCCACTGTGTCCGCTGCCACAACGCAGACAAGAACGAGGGGAAGTTGAATCTTGACGATCTGGGAACGAATCTGGCTGCGGGGCGCGCCAGCTTCGCGGCTGCGCTCGAGCGGTTGGATGTGGGAGACATGCCCCCCAAGGGCGAACCCCGGCCCGACCCGGCCACTGTCCTGCGTGTGAAAAAATGGTTGCAACAAGGACTTGCCGCCTTGCCGGCCGCGCCGGTTGATAAAGATAAAGATAAGGAAGCAGTCCGGCCTGACGAAGGAAACCATCTTTCGCACGCGCTGTTGTTCGGCGGCAAGCCCGGCCCGAGCGTGCCGCCACCGCCGCGACTGTGGCGGCTTTCGCCCACAGGTTATTCGGCGGGATTCCTCCGGTCCCTGCGGGTGAAATCTGGAAGTGTTTCTCAACCGTTTGCGCTCCGTTCCGACCCCGGCATCAAAGACTATTCGGCTTTGTATTGGCTCGACGAGGGGAGCACCGATTTGCTGATCCGGAACGCCGAGAAAATCGTCGGCGCGATCACCAGCCACAAATTGTCGAAGTCGAAAAACGGAGACGAGGTGCGGGTTTCGATGCCCAGGTCTGGAGGACAGCCGCTCGCCTTTGAGGAGTTCGCTCCACTGCTGCATCCGACGGTCGTTCCGAAGAGGGAACAACTCGAAACCGCCATCCGCGTGATCTATCGCGCTGCCCTGGTGCGTGAGCCATCGGCCGAAGAAATCGAGTCGCTGATTCAGCTATACCAAGAGGCTTCCGAGTCGCCCGGGGACACGGTCTCCGCCAGCAAGACGATGCTCATGGCGCCCCTCCTGTCGCCAGAGGTGCTGCACCGCTTCGAGATTGGCCGCGGAGCCGAAGTGCGCCCGGGCGTTCGCATGCTTTCGCCGAGTGAACTTGCCTTTGCGCTCAGCCTGGCATTCTCGGGCGAGCGCGAGCCGGGGCTGTTCGCGGCCGCCACGTCGGGCGGACTCAAGACGCGCGAAGATGTCGAGAAACACGTCCGCCGGATTCTGAATGACCCGGAGATTTACAAGCCGCGCCTGCTCGGGTTCTTCCATGAATACTTCGGCTACGACCGAGCCCCCGAGGTCTGCAAGGACGATCAGCCCGACTACGTCCACAATGCCGATCAGTTGGTCCTCGATACGAACCTGCTGGTGTTGAGCATCCTCGAGAAAGACCAGAACGTGCTCAAGGAACTGCTCACCACGCCCAAGTCGTTTGTGAATGGCGTTAAGCTGGTAAAAGATGGCGCAAAGCAGGGACTCGGGGGAGACACGAGCTTAACTAAAGTACTATCCCAAAGTATGGCCTCGAAGATCGAGTACTCCGCGTCGGACAAGCCGGCAACGGGCGTACGCCCGAAAGAGAAGAGCAAAGTTGGTGTCGAGGCCGCCTACGGGCTGAAGGAGTGGCCGGCCAATCAGCCGGTCGATCTGCCGAACGACCGTATCGGCATCTTGATGCAGCCGAGCTGGATGGTCGCTTGGTCGTCGAACTTCTTCAATGATCCCGTGCGCCGCGGACTCTGGATTCGGGAACATCTGCTGGGCCACGCGGTGCCGCAAGTTCCGGTCGGCGTCGTCATTGTTCTGCCGGACGATCCCACGAAGACTCTGCGTGATCGAATGCAGATCACCAAGAATGAAGCCTGCTGGAAATGCCATCAGAAGATCGATGACATGGGATTCCCGTTCGAGGCGTTCGACCACTTCGGCCGCCCGCGTGACTTCGAGAAGCTGGCCGACGACGCGGCGATTGCCACGAACAAAGCCAACGCCAGCCGGCAGTATGCCAAAGGCGAGAAGCGGCCCGAGAGGCTTCCCGAGT
>VGZH01000123.1 GCA_016872645.1 Planctomycetota bacterium
AACGGTGACGGTGAACTTGGGGTGAGAGAGGCTGACGACCAACCAGTACCGCCAGCGCGAGCAAGCGGCCGCTCCCAAGCGACTGCGGTACCGCGATCGCTGGCAGCATCTCCGATTTCAATCGAAATTCGCAGAGAGTAGGGGCGCTCGTCGCGCTAATTGAGTCGCGGTAATCCGATTCTGACGCTCAAGCCGCGGGATTGATTCAGCGACATCAGTCGGCGGGACATGCTTGCCTTCTATCACGCGTCGCGGACGGCCGAGGGCCGAATAGGTAGAATCCTGCCTCACAAAATCATCAAGGCCAATGCGGTTCGACTCCGGACTCGTTGCTTCGAATCCGCACCACGGCGTTCATGAACTTGTGCAACATGATTCTGTCATCGAGAAATCGAATCAAATGCGACTGTTGATCGTCACACCGGCGCCGAAGGGGTCTCGCCAAGGGAATCGCATCACGGCGAATCGCTGGGCGCAGCTGTTGCGGCAACTGGGGCATCATGTCACGACCGCCGAGGCTTTCCGTGATCAGCCTTGTGATGTGCTGATCGGTCTGCACGCTCGCAAGAGCGCCGCGTCGATTCGGCGTTATCGAGCAAAGCATCCTGACGGAAGATTGGTCGTGGTGCTGACCGGGACCGACTTGTACCACGACTTACCGCAGAGCCGCGCCGCACAGTGCTCGATCGAGCTGGCCGATCGGCTGGTCGTGTTGCAAGCTCGAGCTGTCGATGCGCTGCCGCGCGGATTGAGGGCCAAAGCGAGAGTCATCGTTCAATCGGCAGTCGGCCCAACGTCGCGTCCATGTTTTCCAAAAAAGGACGTCTTTGAAGTGTGTGTCGTGGGGCACTTGCGGCCGGTTAAAGATCCGTTCCGTACGGCTTTGGCCGCGCGGCATCTGCCTCCGGAATCGCAGATCAGCGTCTTACATTTAGGTGCGGCGCTTGATCCGAAGATGGAACGCCGAGCGCGTGAAGAAATGCTGCGCAATCCGCGATATCGCTGGTTGGGTGATTTGCCGCACGCACGTGCCCTGCGCGTGCTGGCTCGCAGCCGAGTGTTGGTCAACAGTTCGACGATGGAGGGGGGCGCGAATGCCATTTGCGAAGCGTTGGCGTGCGGTGTGCCTGTGCTCTCGTCGCGAATCGCGGGATCCATTGGATTATTGGAGGAAGATTACCTGGGCTACTTTGAAGTCGGCGACACATTGGAATTGGCGACCTTGTTGAGTCGCTTTGAAAGGGATGCCGTATTTCGAGAGCGGCTGAAGTCCCGTTGCCGGAGTCTCGCTCGGATTGTGGAACCGAAACGCGAAAGAGAGGCGTGGCGGCAATTGCTGTCGGAACTGTGACGCCAAGCGTTCGTGGTTTGGTGCAAGTTCGCAATCGGTTCAATCAAGCTGAACCCGCTTCGTCTACCAGGTGCGATGTGCGTACTCATCGGCCGTCTCGCTTGCGAAGTCGTCGACATTCATTCCACGGAAATCAGGTTCGCGATGGTCGAATTGCAACGGCCGTCATTCTTTCGGAGCGAATCTGAGACTGACTCGATTGGCTGAATTGATCGGTTGGCTCTGCGGATTTACGGTGACCATCTGAATTCTTTTCTCGCTCGGACCGGCGAATTGAAATATGCAGCTTCTTTCCGCAACGCTTGAAGCATAAGATCTCGCCCCAAATTAAGTCCGGGTTGCGGTCTCTTGGAGAGTTCTTCCGAACCAGTGCCTTTCGTTTGATCGGTTCATTGCCTTGACCACTCTCGCGAACGCCACAGAGTTCTTTGAGCAACTTCAGCAGAGCAAGCTGCTGACGGATGCGCAGTTTGACAGTGCGCTCGAGACGCTGGGAGAACTTTGCGAAAGTGACGCGATGACCGTCGCAAAGGCGCTCGTCAAATCTGGAATCCTGACGCGATTGCACGCGCAGTGTTTGCTGGAGGGACGGACTCGCGGATTCTTTATCAATCATTATCGCATTGACGAACTGCTCGGATCAGGCGGTATGGGTTGGGCCTATATCGCTCGCGATCAGAGGACGGGCGAAGAAGTTGCCCTGAAGATGTTGTGCGAGCAGAACTCTGAAGATGCCGGTCTGGTGACTCGGTTCAAATTGGAAGCGATGGCCGGCCAGCGGTTAAACCATCACGCCATTATTCGCACGCGCGAAGTCGGAAAGTCGGTCGGCTTGTATGGGCAAGTGCATTACATGGTGATGGATTTGGTTCGAGGAGTTGGCGTCGATGAGTTCGTGGCCCTGGGAGGTCCGATTGCTTGGCCCGTCGCTTGTCACATCGCGCAGCATGTGGCGGCGGGTTTGCAACACGCGCATCGCAACGGGTTGATCCATCGTGATCTCAAGCCTTCCAACGTGTTGGTGGATGAATTCAGCAATGCCCATATTCTGGACTTCGGCTTATCGGTGGCCTCGAAGTCAGTGTTTGATGATGAGTATTCGCTCGCGATGATCTTCGGTCAGGATTGCCTGGGGACCGCCGACTACATCGCCCCAGAGCAAGCTCGCGACAGTTTCCAAGTCGATGGTCGAGCCGATCTTTACAGCTTGGGAGCGACGATGTACTTCATGCTCAGCGGACATGTCTTGTTTCCCGAATGTGAAAAACGTTCGGATAAGATCGACGCACATTGGAATCGGGAGCCTCTGCCGCTTGGCGAGCTGGTTCCCGGACTGCCGGACGAAGTTGCTCAGATTGTTCACAAATTGCTGGCCAAGGATCGAGAGCGGAGATTTGCCACAGCTCGTGATGTTGCGATGGTGTTGAAGCCGTTCGCCGAAGCGAAGCGAGTGACGTTCAATTTTCAGCAGGTGTTGGATCGTCGTTACGCAATTGCTCGGCAACGTGAACGACTCTGGGACGAACGAGCCAAGCGTGCCGCTGCGGCCAGCAGCCTCTCGGTCTGTTCGGTTGATTCCAAGGCGGTTCAGTCCACGCAGGCTCAGATGGAAACGGTCATTCGCAAAGACACGAAGTTGGGCAAGCTGTCTGGCGGCTCGATGAAGACTCCGTAACGATGCTCGTCCAGAGGAATCGCCAATTGCTGCGGAGGAAGGATTCGCCATGCGTGCTTGTTGGGCCTGTCTGTGTGCCGTCGGATTGCTGCTGATCGCCGCCGCATTCGCACCGGATGGGATGTGCCGAGTCACGCTGACACTGACCGATGCGGAGACGGGTCGCCCCTTGCCAGGAGTCGTGCGGATCACTCGCATTGAGGGAGATCAGCGATTGGTGCTGAAGCCGTCAGGTCTGGACTCGCGTGGTTGGGGACTCCTCGCCAAGCAGCCCGATATCGCTGACTGGTTCGTTGTGCCACAGGTCACGACGGTCGACTTGCCGCGACAGTCCGTGACCCTCGAAGCGTTTTCGGGACTCGAAACGAGGATTGTGAAAGTCGAATTGGATCTCTCCAACGGCGACTCGCGCGACGTGTCGATTCCGCTGAAGCGATTCCGCAGATCTCACGAAGAAGGCTGGCGTTCGGCCAACACGCACCTGCACTTGATGAAGCTGACTCGCGGGGAGTCCGACCGCTACTTGCGAGACTTTCCGGCGGCCGATGGTTTGGATGTGCTGTTCGTCTCGCATCTGAAACGAGCCGGCGTGGATCAGGACTACATCACGAACCAGTACCCGACTGGTCGGCTCAAGTTCTTGGAGACGCGCGGCGTGCTGGTCTCCAACGGCGAAGAGCATCGGCACAACTTCGGTGCCGGAGGTGAGGGTTACGGTCACGTGATGTTGCTGGGCCTGAAGGAACTCGTGCAGCCCGTCAGCATCGGCGAAGGAATCGCAAAGACGCCCCCTGATTTTCCGCCGCTCGCGATGGGACTGGATAATGCTCACCAGCAGGCTGGCACGGCGATCTGGTGCCACAACAACTGGGGCTTTGAGGACGTCGCTAGCTGGCTGGCCGGACGATTGGATGCGCAGAACATTTTTGACGGCAGCAGTCACGGAAGTATTGCTGACAGCTTCTACCATTACCTGAACGCGGGTCTGAAAGTCCCGTTCTCGACCGGCACCGATTGGTTTATCGACGATTTCGCTCGGGTGTACGCCGAAGTCGAGGGAGACCTCACCCCGGAATCGTGGCTAGCCGCGCTGCGCGCCGGACGGACCTTCATCACCAACGGTCCGCTGCTGGAGTTTCGCGTCAACAACTTGCGAATCGGCGACACGCTTGATTTGGCCCAGTTGGGCGAAGTCACCGTCACGGCCAGCGCGGTCGGTCGAAGTAATTTTGAATTGCTGGAGATCGTTCAAAACGGGCAAGTGATCGCGAGCGAATCATCGGCCGCGTCGAATGGTCACTTCACCGCGACAATTCGTAAGCCGATCAAGGTCACTGAGCCGGGTTGGCTGGCCGCTCGGGTCAGCACTGCGAACAAAAACGAGTATGGCCGCATGCTGTTCGGCCACACGTCGGCCGTGTACGTCACGATTAGCGGACGTACGATTCGCCGCGCCGCCGATGTGGCTTGGCTACGTCACGAAGTCGAGGCCGCTCGCGCGACGATCATCGAAAAAGCTCAGTTCGATACCGCTGACCAGAGAATGAAAGTGCTTGGCTTGTACGACCAAGCCCTCCGCACGTTAGCGGAATAAGTTGAGCGTGAAGACAAACGGCTCGCGAGTTACACGGCACAGATCGAAATCTCCGAGCAGCTCACTCGCCGAAATCGGTTCGCGAGTCGGCCTCAAGCCACACGACCACGCCAACAGGCCGATGAGGTTTTCAGCCGTCACTCCTTGATTTCGCAGAGTCGCCAGCCGTGTGTCTCCGTGACGCTTCGCCAACCGGCGGCCATCTGTTCCGATGACCAGCGGCACGTGAGCAAACTTCGGCGGTGCCCAGCCGAATGCGGAATACAGTTCCATTTGCCGAAAGGTGCTCGGCAGCAGGTCGTCGCCGCGCAGCACTTCGGTCACGCCCATCGCATGATCGTCACAGACGACGGCCAGTTGATATGCCGCCGAGCCGTCCATTTTGCCGATGACAAAGTCCCCCAGATCGTGTCGCACGTTCGCTTGTTGCAGGCCAGCCACTCGGTCGCTGAATTCAAGCGTTTGGTCGGTCGTGCGAAACCGCCAGGCGAACGGTTGATCCCCCAGCGCGACGGCATCACTCGCCGAACGTCCCGCGCAGGTTCCCGGATAGATCATCCCTTCGTGCTCGATGTGTGGCGCGCTGGCGGCAGCTTCGATGTCGGTTCGGGTGCAGGTACACGGATAAACTCGCTCATCTCGCTGCAATCGGGTCAATGCCTCGTGGTACAAGTCGATTCGTTCTGTCTGCACGTAGGGCGTGTGCGGGCCGCCGCATTCGGGGCCCTCGTCCCAATTCAGCCCCAGCCAACGCAAGTCTTCGATCGCTTGTTGCGCTGCCCCCGCTTTCACACGTGGTGAGTCGAGATCTTCGATCCGCAGGATCAGCCGGCCTCCACGCGAGCGAATTGACAACCACGCCAACAAGTACGTCCGCGCATTGCCGACATGCTGGGCTCCCGTCGGCGACGGGGCGAGACGACCGACCAGCGGAGTGAGCGATGAGGACATCATCAAAATCGCACCGGTACGCCTCGATCTGCCAGAAAATGTTTTGTTTCGGCGATCGTGTACTCGCCGTAGTGAAAGATGCTGGCGGCAAGCGCGGCGCTTGCGTGCCCTTTTGTGACCGCCTCGAATAGATGCTGCGGGCTGCCAGCCCCGCCACTGGCGACGACCGGAATGCTGACCGCGTCGGCAACCGCGCGAGTGATCTCCAGGTCGTAGCCGTCCTTTGTGCCGTCGGCGTCCATGCAGGTCAGTACGATCTCGCCCGCTCCGAGCCGTTCGACTTCGCGTGCCCAGGCGACCGCTTCGAGGCCCGTCGGAATTCGACCGCCGCTGATGTGGACGTCCCAAAACTCGCGGTCGTCCTTCCGCACACGCTTCGGGTCGATGTTCACGACCGTCGCACAACTGCCAAATTTGCGTGCTGTCTCGGTGATCAGTTCCGGTGTTCTCACGGCAGCCGAATTGATGCTGACCTTCTCGGCTCCGGCTTGAATCAGTTGCGTGACATCGTCGATTGTGCGGATGCCGCCGCCGACAGTGAACGGCATGAAAATCGTGTCGGAGACTCGCCGCACAACATCGAGCATGATCTGTCGCGCTTCGTGGCTGGCGGTGATGTCGAGGAAGACGAGTTCGTCCGCCCCTTGCTCCTCGTACCGAGCGGCAACCTCGACCGGATCACCCGCGTCGCGCAGTTGCAGAAAGTTGACCCCTTTGACGACTCGCCCAGCGTGAACGTCGAGGCACGGAATAATTCGTTTGGCAAGCATGATTGGTCTGTTTCGTGGATCACAGGATGGCCGTCTTCGGCCGTCGTGCGGTGTCGCAAAACTGGGCCGGCCGAGGGAGGCCATCCTACTCATTCCGCAACCAACTGTACCGCGTCAACGATTACGTAACCGTCGGTACCCACATTGCAGATGACAACCTTTGCGGGCTGCGAAGGATCGAAGGAGAATGTGCCGAGCGAGCGGAAGCCCTCTTTGGTCTCTTTCTTCTGGTCGAGGATCACGGACTTCTCGCCGTCGGCCGACGTGATCGTGATCGGAACGTTGGTCGCGCGGTTGGCGTTCACGGTGTAGGCGATGCGGACGTCGAATTTGCCCGGCTTCGAAATCTTGAACGAGAACTCCGCGAGGCAGTCTCCCTTGGCGGTGTTGTTGTCATGCAGGTAGTCCGATCCGACAAAACCGCTGGTGGAGTTGCTTTGTGTCCACGAACCGGTCAGCTTGGCTTCGGTGTTGTCGATGACTAGGCCGGGGAGCTTTGTCGCGTCGATGCCGGGGACTCGTTTCGGGCCGGTCCAGTCGAGGACTTGTTGGTCGGCGAGCAGACGCTCGCGCAGTTTCGCGTACGGGATGTCCTGCACGGCGCTGTTGGCGTCGATCGCCATCGAGGCGGCGGTCGCGGTCGATTGACCGAGCACCATGAAGACCGGCTCCATGCGGATCGACCCGTAGGAAATGTGCGAGGCCGCGAGGCACACCGGCACCAGCAGGTTTGAGCACTCTGACTTCTTTGGGACGAGACTGCGGTACGAGATCGGATACGGGCTGAAACCGCCGACCTGTACGTCTCCTTCGTTCCAGGCTCGGCCGTCCTTCGCGTACCGCTGCGTGTTGTGCGAGTCCATCGTGTACGCGGCGAGGCCGACGGAGTCATCGGCGACGACGCGGCCCTGGCAGTTGTGCTGCGTCATGATGTAGTCAGAGATCATCCGCCGAGCTTCGCGGACGTAAAGCTGATGCGGCCAGTTGCCGTTGTCGGTGAACTCGTCCTTTGCCATGCCAAGCCGTTGGAAGTGCGACCGCACGGACTCGGGAACTCGCGGGTGGTTTGCCAACGACCACAGCAGACCACTGGTGTAGCTAATGTGCTCTTTGTAGATCCGCTCGCGAGTCGCGTAGTCGCCATTCGGGTAGTCATAGTTGGCACCGATAAAGTCGGTGCTGATCGCGAAGTTGTTGTTCGTGTCGGTCTTGCGATTCGGCATGAAGATCGGGTTCCACGGAATGCGTGTGTCCCCCGCCTCGCAGTTACGAAAGAGCAACTCCCAACGCTTCTCGTCGTAGTCGGCGGGCTTCGGCCAGGCTCGACGGTTCTCGGCCACGTCGGTGGTGCAGAGCCGCAAGTTATAGGTCTGCACACGACGGTCTTCGGCCCCTTCTTCGCCGGGAGCACCCGCTTGAATCAGCGGCAGCAGACCGCTCGTCGGATCGCCTGGCTTTACGAAAGGATCGACAGCTTTAATGAATTGATGGTGCGTAGCGTTTTTGGTTTGCACTCCATTGAGCGTTTCACCGTACTTCGCATTTGCCTCGCGACCGACGTGGTACGAGACCCCGGCCTTTGCCAGCAGATCGCCTTCGTAGGTCGCATCGATGAACATCGAGCCGGTAAAGGTCAATCCACTCTCCAGTTGAATGCTGAGAATTCGCTCGCCGGCTTTGACGACTCCGTTCTTCAGATTGAGTCGGCCGGTAACGACTGGCACCTTGGCCTCCTTGAGCATATCGCGATAAATCGCCTCAGCGACATGCGGCTCGAAGGTCCACATTTCCGTTTCGCCTGCTGGCCGATTGCTGCGGTAGTTTTCGCGCTTCTCCCACTTCCAAGAGTCTTCCTTGGCGTAGTGCGCGGCGACGGCTCGATAGAAGCCACGCGACAACCCGCCGATCGCCGCCTTGTTGCCGATGTCCGTCGCTCCGAGTCCACCGGAAGTCAATCCGCCGAGATGCTTTGACGACTCGATGAGCACGACCGACTTCTTCATCTTCGCAGCCTGCACAGCGGCAATGATACCGCCCGAGGTTCCTCCGTAGACCACGATGTCGTACGGCGGACTTCTTGTAGCCACGTCTTGAGCACGGGCAACGCGGGGACCACCGAAGACAATTAAACTCGAACCCAATATCATCATCCAAAACGAACGCATGCTTGAAGTTCTCCGGCGACGACAATCGCATCGACATTGCAGGGAGCGAAGTCTCCATGAGACAGATTCATCCGCACGCTTTGTGGCTCGGCCATGTCGGAGACGTCCGCGAATGGCGTGCGGTATTCGATGCGGGCATTCAAGCAATCGTTGACCTTGCGGGCAACGAATCCCCGGCAGATCCCCCGCGAGATTTGATCTACCACCGCTTTCCGCTCGTCGACGGAGCAGGCAATCCCGATTGGTTGCTGAAGCTGGCTTGTCGCACGGTTGCGGACTTGCTGGTTGCCAATGTTTTCGTACTGGTTTATTGCAGCGCAGGTATGAGCCGCTCACCAGCCATTGCCGCAGCTGCGATCGCGGTCGCAACAAAACAACCGCTTGATCAAATACTCGCAGCAGTGCAGTTGGCAGGTGATGTTGATGTTTCGCCAGGACTCTGGAAATCGATCAACAGTTGCACGCTCTTTTCAGATCGAAACGCGGGATAGTGCATTCCGAAGAAGTACCATCGACGACAGTGGTTCAGAATCACGGGGGTGGTTTTGGCCACAAGAAACAGAAGAAGACGCAAGGAGGATCGCTCCTCAATGCGTCTTCTCGTGTTCTTTGTGGCTGGTCAGCAGACGTCTAGTTTTGGCGGGTGCCCGGTTTGACCGGCAGCGCGGTACGAATCGGATTCTGACCCGCACCTTTGAAGCTGGGACCGGTAGGAGGCTTGGTCGAAATGGGCTCATCGTCGTCGTCGTCGTCGTCATCATCATCATCATCATCAGCAGCAGCAGCAGGGTTAGTTTTCACCGTTGTGGCCTTGGCCGTGGTCACCGGAGCGACCTTCGTGCTGGCTGTGCTGCTACTGCCATCCGGAGCCTTCCAGGCGGCAACTGACCAGTGGTCGTAGGTGTCGACGACGCCAACTCCGAGATCATCGAGCCAGCTTCGGAACGCTTTGGTCGTCACCGCTTCGTTGGGGATGACTCGTTGCAGCACGAAGCGGCGGTTGGTTGCGACATAGGCAAAGAACTTGCCGTTGCCGAGTCGGTCGTTGTCGGACAGCAATCGAAGCAGTGCGGTACGTGGCACGTCGGCCGATGATTTCGGCAACTGGTCGAGCCATGCCATCAGCCAGATCGACGAGCCGTCTTGGCTGAGCACAGCGGTCATCGAGAGGTTCCATTCCTCTTTGTTCTGGATCGCCTTGAACTCGAAGTCGTAGCGGCTCTCGATCTTTTTGGTTTCTAGCCCCATCGCCTTGAGCAGATTGCCAAGCTGCTCCTCGGTGATCGAACCGGGCCTGGGCGCGACCTTAGGTGTCGTAACTTTCGCCGTGCTGGTAGTTGTCGGTTTCGGAGTGGAGTCTTGTGCCGGCAGCGACGGCACGCCCAGGAACGTCCACGCTGCCATGACGGCGACAGCTCCAGCCCAAAATCCATTTCCCAGAGAGATTTTCATCGCGAGACACTCCTTTGTCGCAATTTGCCACGCCCCCCGTGGCATAAGTAACAGTGGCACAAATTGCCGCTGGACGTCTCGCCGCGAATCCATTGCGGCTTTGGCCGTCAAGCTGAGGCAAATAGTTGATCTAGACAGATTTGGGACCACGTCTCGAACTGATCGCGATCGCGTACCAGTTCGGCGGGCGTGGCAAAGCCTGTCTGGATTATCGACTGTTCGCGCGGGCGAACTTGGGGCGCGTCCAGGTCAAAAATGTGAACGATGCCCAAATGAACTTTGCCAACTTCGGTCAAGTCGTCGTTGATCAGCCCGACACAGCGATGTCGATAGCCGGCCTCCAGGAAGACTTCTTCTTCGATTTCGCGTCGCATCCCTTCGAGGTACGACGAGCTGCCGGCGTTTTCGTCGATCGAGCTGATGTGCCCACCGATCCCGACCGACCGCTTGCCGAGCAACCGCGATTCTCCCTGCCCTTTGTCGCGGCGGTACGAAAAAATCTGATCGTCGCAGCGGAAGATGCAGTAAGGGATGAGTTGCTTAAAGCTGGGGTCTTGCTCCATCTTGTCCCGCGGCCGGTAACTGGTGTAGGCGGGATCGAGCAGCGTTTTCAAATAACGCTCTGTGTCGGGATTGAATCCCTGAAAATAACCGACTTCGTGAAATAGGAGTGTCGGGACAACGAGCACTTGCTCGACGACGGTGGCGGTGGCAGTCATGAATCCTCCAGGTGGGGCTTCGGGAATTCCGAAAACGACCACAGGAGTTTGACGTGACCATCGCCTGCCGTGAAGTTCACCGTGGTTGTTGAACGACAAGCTGGTCTTTGTTGAATGACAAAACTAGGAAGTCTTGATTCGACCCACTGGGTAGATTCACTGAAAACGTCCTTGTGGTCGCATCAAAACGCCAATACCTGCCGCTGGACTCGTGGCGGTCATCCCGAGCGATGGCCTGATACGCGCAGGTGACATCATCGTGCAAATCGAAATCGATCCGACCTCGGGACGGCGGAAATGGATACCCGTCGGGCCTCAAGACCATCTGGCTCTGGGACGGCGGGAGCGATCGCACATTTCCAGATCACATCGGCATCGCAAGCGTGACCTGTTGGAGTAAGTGATCGCAGTCCGCGGGGTGCTTCGTCCACGCTTGAGAGTGATGTGTCCTTGGAGCCTTGGCATACGGACGGGCGAGTCCACTGATAGGTCCATTCACGGACGCGAGCGATCCATGTCCAAACTCGAATCGCGAACGGGTCGCCCACCACTTCCGACCAAAAGCCTTGCCGATGCGAGTGGTATTCGGGAGACGCGATCCCTACGTGCGAAATCCGCTTGCGTGAAAACGCCAGGTCCGCCTGAATTCTCGCACAAGTGTCCTTTCCCAGACGGTACTCGCAGGCGAAGACGACGATCGCCAGCTTCGCTGCAGAAACACCTGCCAGATCACAAACGTCCTAGAGCGTGAATCCACAATGTGCATTCCCGCGCAAAGCTTCTGTTGAAAGCATTGCATCGGCGCGATCCATCGCCGGCAAGAATCGGTGGCTGATTCGTGGCGGGTCAAGACCACGATATGCCTTTTTCTTTCGGGGATCATCTCCAAAGCGACCTCCTCGAAATCGGCGTTCCTCAAGAGACGGGCTTGGCGCTTAAGATCGAGGTTGCTTTGCTCACGTACGACCGGCGGATGGCCGGTCGAAGTGGATACCACGATGACATTTATCGGCTGGCTATTTTCGATTCTCGGCTACGGGCTGACGCTGTTGTTGTTGCCTGTCGTGTTGCTGATCAAGAAACGCCAGCCGGTGTCGAGCGTGGCTTGGATGCTGTCCATCGTGTTCATTCCAATCGGTGGGGCTGTGCTGTTCCTGGTGTTTGGGATCAATCGAGTTGAGCGGCGCAAAGCGTCAAAGCAGCGTTCAACGGAACAACTCGCGGAGCAGCGTCCACAACGATTGGAATGTCCTCGGGTACCGTGCGACGATGATCGAGTGGAGACCCGCCGGTTGATGCGATTGGCTCAGAGGCTGACCGGCACTTGGCCAACCTACGGCAACGACATCGAATTATTGACGGACACGAATCGTACGCTGGGTTTGATCGAACAGGCGTTGCTCGGTGCGCGCGAGTCGATCCATCTCGAGTACTACATTTGGCAGCCCGACCGTACCGGAACGCGACTTCGAGACTTGTTAATCCGCAAAGCTCGCGAAGGGGTACGTGTGCGATTCCTGTACGACGGGTTTGGTTCGTTCTGGCTGACGAATCGTTTCTTGCGACCGATGCGCGAGGCAGGGATTCGGACTGCGACCTTCTTGCCCGGCCAGTCGTTTCGTGAGCGGTGGTCTCTGAACTTGCGGAATCATCGCAAGATCGTCGTGGTTGATGGCCGCGTGGCGTTCACCGGCGGCATGAACATTGGCGACGAGTACCTCGGTCGCAGTTCGGCGATTGGCTTTTGGCGAGACGCTCACTTGCGAGTCGTCGGCCCGGAAGTACGGCAACACCAGTTAGTCTTTGCCGAGGACTGGTTCTTCGCGACCGGCGAGGTTCTGCCCGATGCCGAGTCGTTTCCGCCGTCGAAAGCTGCCGGCGGGGTAATGGCTCAGACGGTCAGCGGCGGTCCCGAAGAAGAGACGTCGATCTTTCACGCCTTGATGCTGGAGGCCATCAACCAAGCTCAGGACCGAGTGCAGTTGGTGACGTCGTACTTTGCTCCACCCGGCGCGATCATCAGCGCGCTGGAGAACGCAGCCCTTCGCGGGGTTCACGTACGGTTACTACTGTCGGGGCGGATGAATCATTACTTGACCTTGCTAGCCGGCCGTGCAACTTACGATTCATTACTGCGAGCGGGAGTTGAAATCTCGGAATACCAGCGGGGGTTGTTGCATTCGAAGACGCTGACCATTGACGGGCATTGGTCGCTCGTCGGTTCGGCAAATGTCGATTGTCGCAGCTTGTATCTGAACTTTGAGGCGGGCGTGTTGCTGTACGATGAACGTCTCGCGGAGCAACTCGAGCAGCAGTTTGAGCGGGACGCTCAAGACTCGAACCGAATAATCCCAGAGACTTGGAGTCGTCGTCCGTGGTATCACGTCATGGGCGAGAACTTCTGCCGCTTGTTTACGCCGGCCTTGTGAGAACGCAACATGTTCGGGATTACGGCAAACTTGTTCGGCTGGATCGCCGTGATCACTTTGGCGACGTTAGTCGTCAGCGGAATCGCGCTGCCGTGGCTGCTGACTCGATTGCCGGAGGATTATTTTCTTGAGATCGACCGCCCGGTTCGTCCGACGTGGCCTCAGCAGCGCGGATTGTATTGGGTGTGCCGTCTGCTGAAGAATCTGCTGGGAGTCGTGCTGTTGCTGGCGGGAATCGTGATGCTGGTCACTCCCGGCCAGGGGATTCTGACGATCTTGGCCGGGCTTTGGCTGATAGACCTGCCCGGGAAACGCCGTTGTGAACGACGATTGATTGGCCGCCCGAAAGTACTGGCATCGGTCAACTGGATTCGTCGGAGAGCCGGGAAGCCACCGTTTCAAGTTGCCGCCGAGCAGGAGAAAATCGCCTCATGATGCGATTGGTCTCGTACAACATTCACAAGGGGATCGGCGGTACTGACCGACGTTACGACCTCGGCCGCATCATCGAGGTACTGGTCGCGTTGGAGGCTGATTTCCTTTGCCTGCAAGAAGTGACGATCGACCTGCCGCGCACCAGTCGCCACGATCAAGCCGACATTCTAACGGAACGATTTCGACCGATGTTCGCCACGTTTCAGCAAAACGTACATTGGAAAGTTGGTGGCTACGGCAACTTGGTGCTGTCTCGTTGGCCGTTGCTTGAACACCATCGCATCTCGTTGCAGTTTGGCCAGAAGAAGCCACGCGGCGCGCAGTTGATCGTGGCCGAGACTCCTTCGGGCCCGCTACGTGTGACCAACTGGCATTTGGGACTAAGCGAAGGTGAACGTCATTGGCAGGTGCATCGACTGCTGACTCACCCGATGTTCCATTCGACTGCCGAACACCCAACATTACTATGCGGCGACTTCAACGACTGGCGAAACACGCTGGGGCGCGCGCTGCTGCTCCCGAAGGGATTCACCCAAGCAACGTCTCCAGTCGGCCGGTTCCGCTCATTCCCTGCGGCGATGCCTGTGATGTCGCTCGACAAAGTATTTCACTGCGAGAAGATTGCCATCAAGTCGGCACATCTCAGCAACACACGCCAATCGCGACGCGCGTCCGACCACCTGCCACTTGTGGTCGATTTTCGAATGACTTGGTGAATCGACTCGTCGCTCTTAGCGGAATCGCAATTCCGCACCCACGGTGATTCCTTGCCAAACCATCTGCTGGAATCCGGCGTCAACCACGATCGCGGCTGGATTCCCGGAGCCATTGTCGTTGTAGAAGATG
>VGZH01000124.1 GCA_016872645.1 Planctomycetota bacterium
CCCAGCGCGAGATGGTCCGCGTCCTTCAACCTTACATGCAACTCTGGGCAGAGATGGAGAAGTACACCAGCGGCGACGGCTACCTGGACAAGCTCTGTATGGAACTCGTGGGACTCGACTCCAGCCGCTGCCGCCCACCCACCCGTGACGTCCGCCAGAAATTCCGTGAGGCAGCGCGGCGGATGCTGCTCGATTGCGGTACGCCGAACGTCGTGGAACGATAACACCACAGCATACTGGGCTGGACCGTAGGTTTGACAAACCGTGTGTTTAACGAGACCTGACTGATGCGTTCTCTCGATCTGACGATGATTGTGTTGTATGCCCTGGCCATGCTGGCCATCGGCAGATATTACAAACATCGCACGGCGACGGCGGATGATTACCTGCTGGGCGGGCGGACCATGAGCCCCTTCATGATCGGGTTGTCGCTGTTCGCGACGCTGACCAGCACCCTCTCTTATCTCGCACTGCCGGGCGAGATGATCCGTCACGGCCCGATGATGTTCGCCCAAGCCGCGGCGTTTCCGGTCGCGTATCTGATCGTCGGCTGGCTGATCATTCCGAGCATCATGCGGCAGCGAGATGTCACGAGCGGTTACGAATTACTGGAAAAGCGGCTCGGCCTCCCTGGCCGCATGCTGGCGGCCACGATGTTCATGTCGCTGCGGATTGTCTGGATGGCGGCGATCCTGTACGCCACGACCAATAAGGTGCTGGTCCCGCTGCTCGATCTCGACCCGCGCTGGGCGCCTCTGATTTCCGTCGCGATGGGCGTGATCACGCTGATCTATTCGGCGGAAGGAGGCTTCAAGGCGGTGGTCATGACGGACGCCATGCAGTCGCTCATCATGTGCGTGGGGGCCGTCGTCGTCATCGTTGCCGTGACATGGGATCTGGGGAGCGTCCGCGCCTGGTGGCCGACGACGTGGGCCGACCATTGGCAGCCCCCCGTCTTCTGGTTCCGCGCCGACCAGCGGGTCACGTTCATGGGTGCCTTTCTGAACATGGCCGTGTGGATGTCGTGTACCTGCGGTTCCGACCAGATGGCAATTCAGCGCTATCTTTCGACGCGCGACGCGCGGACCGCGCGGCAGTCGTTCGCCATTCATCTGGTGACGGAAGTCCTGATGGCCGGATTGCTGGCCCTCGTCGGGTTGGCGGTGTTGGGCTACTACACCGCGCACGCCAACAGTCTCGGAACCGAGACGTCGGTTATCGGGCAAGCGGACGAGCTGTTGCCGAAATTCGTGGTGACGGTTTTGCCGGGCGGATTCGCCGGAATCGTGATCGCGGCCATGTTGTCGGCGGCCATGTCGAGCCTTTCGTCTGGCGTGAATTCCTCGAGCGCGGTCATCACCAGCGACTTCCTCGGCCGCTTTCGCCGGATCCCGTGGACTCCCCACGAGAGCATGCGCGTGGCCCGCGTAGCGTCGGTGGCGATCGGTGTCGTGGCGGTGCTGACGAGTTTGTTTGTGGGACAACTGGCGACGAATCTGCTGGAGTTGTGCATCAAAGTCGTCAATCTGTTGACCGCGCCGATCTTCGTGCTGTTCTTTCTGGCGTTGTTTGTGCGCTGGTCCACTCCGTGGGGGGCTATCGCGGCGACGTTTGCCAGCGTGACCACGGCAGTCGGAATCGCTTTCTTCAGGTGGAGCGGTCTGGAATTCCTGTGGACGGCGCCGGCAGCCCTGGTCGTGGGTATCGCCACGGGAGCGCTGGTCAGTCTGGTAACGCCGAGCCTGTCTGCGGCGACGTCAGTTCACTCTAAGTCGAAAGTTTGAGGAGTGTCATGTCACAACGAGTCGTCTATTTCAACGGTCAGTTCGTGCCGGAATCGGCGGCCCGAGTTTCGATCTTCGACTCGGCCCTCATGTACGGAGACATGGCGTTCGAAATGACCCGTACTTACAGCCAGCGGCCGTTCCGGCTCCGCGAGCACCTCGACCGTCTGTACGGCTCGCTTCGTCTCCTGGAGATCGACTGCGGCCTGACCATCGACCAGATGGAGCAGATCACCCGGGAGACGCTGGAACGAAATCTCGCCAGCGAAACCGCCGACATGGACTGGCAGATCATGCACGACGTGTCGCGAGGTCCGCTGAGTGTCTATCGGACGGCGCTCACCGAAGGAATTCGCCCGACCGTCTCGATCAACTGCTGGCCTCTGATCACGCACATGGGAGGCTTCGCGCCGAATTACTCGAACGGCGTGCATGTGGTCATTCCCGCTCAGCAGACTCTGCCGGCGCACCTGGTCGATCCGAAGGCCAAGACGCGCAGTCGGCTGCATTATCAAATGGCTAACTTGCAGGCGTCGCGCCAAGGCGCCGGTCGCTGGCCCGTATTGCTCGATCCCGATGGCTACCTCGCGGAAGGCCCCGGGTGGAACATTTTTCTGGTCAAGAACGGCGAACTGCTGACGCCCGAACCGCGCAACATTCTGCTGGGGGTGAGCCGGGCGACCACGATCGAACTGGCCCGCGAACTGGGCCTCGCCGTTCGCGAAACCAACCTCGGCCGCTACGAGGCGCTGCGTGCCGACGAGATCTTCTGCACGGCCACGACCTACGCTCTGGTGCATGCCAGATCGTTCGAAGGCCAGACGCTCGGCGATGGATCGCCCGGTCCGGTGTTCACACGGCTGGTCGAGGCCTGGAAGAAACTGGCCGGAGTGGACTTCGTCGCCCAAGCCCAGGACTACGCCCAGCGATTGCCGGCGTGGGAACAAGCAGCGCTCTCAGCACTGGGAAGGAAAGACGCGCGATGAAGTACCGTCCGCTCGGCGCCAGAGGTTTACCGGTTTCGCCCATCTGCCGGAGAACGATGGCCCTTAGCACGACTGGAGCAGATTCAGGAAGCGGTTGCGGAAGGTGTGATGCATCGAGAGCAAGTCGCCCGCCTCGACGCGATCTACCCACCAACTCGGCAACAGCCCGATCCAATCCAAGGATCGTGAGGAAACATGGAAACGCACAGCCCAGAAAATGAAACTTCGCCACCAACGTCGTCGGTGACGTGGTGGTTTCGCCTGCGAACGATCTGCCAGTTGCTCGCCGGAATGCGCCGCCACGATTTCCGTGCCGCTCGAACTTGGATCAACACCATGTATCCGGGAACCTCGCGGTTCGCGCGCTACACGAAGTTTCTGATCTGGTCGTGGCACCAATTGTGGCGGCAGATTCCCGAGACACTGGCGAACGCTACATTCGCCAAGCCAGTCTCGCGCACTCCTTACTGGCTCGCCGATGGGAACCCCTGGGAAAACCATCCTTGGAAGGACCACCCCGACGCGGCGCTGCCCGCACGGGCGCATGTGGTAGTGATCGGCGCGGGATTCACCGGGGGTTCGCTGGCCTATCACTGGGGAAAGCATGCTCCTGGCGACGGTAATCAATCGATGGTGGTCCTGGAGATGGGAGACGTGTCCAGCGGCTCGTCCGGACGCAACGAGGGATTGGTCGTCATGGGGCGTTACTGCCACATGGTCGCCGGCACGGTCCGAAAACATCTGGATGCGGTCCGCGCCGATTTGAACGCGGGCCAGCGTGATCAGTTGGCCCGAAAGTTCGCCGTCGCCTATTGCCGGGCCGCCTATCGCAATGGTGATCTCGTCGAACGGACGATCCGCGACGAGGGATTCGATTGCGACTACGCGCGGCAGGGCTGGGTCCAGGCGCGCGACGCGGATCAGCAGCAGTCGCTGGCCGAATCGGTTGGCCTCGCCAAAGAAACGGGGATGACCGACTGGACCAGCATCACGCCCGAAGAGGTGCGCGAAAGAACGGGCATGCAGGTCACGCACAACGCCGGTTTCTCGATTGCCGCCGCCTCGTTTCATCCGGCGAAATGGGTGTTCAGCCTGTTTCGATCGGCGTTGAGCACCGACCGAGTGCAGCTCTATTCCCGGACCCGCGTGATCCGCGTAGAACGAGTGCAGAATTCCTATCGAGTGCAGACTTCCCGCGGGTTCATCGAATGCGATTTTGTGGTGAATGCCACTGAGGCTTATACGCCCCTCTTGCATCCCCAGTTTCACGACCGCATCCGGCCCACACAGACGCAGGCGGCCAGCGGCACGGGCGGACCCGCAGAGATCAAGCCGCATGTCGGGATCAGCGGGGCGAGAGCCTTCTTCGCTCGTCACGGTGAAGCGATCCTGGTGGGTTCCGATGCCACACGCGTCCCGGATCCTGAAGCGGGGATCATCCAGCCTTCCCGCTTCATCACCGCGTTCGTGCTCGGCGAACTGCGGAATTACTACGGCCCCAGCGCAGTGCAGGTAACGCATGAGTGGAGCGGAACAGTCAGTTACACGCCGGACGAGTACCCCATCGTCGGCCTCATGGACGGCCATCGCCAGTACATCATTGCCGGCATGGCCGGGTCAGGAACCGCGGTGTCGTTTAACGGCGGACGTTGCATCGTGAATCGCATTCTGGGAAAGACCGACGAACCGGACGACTATCCCGTCGAATACTTCGCCCCCAGTCGCCTGCTTGATCCCCAACACCATCGCTGGCCGGACCAGAAGTCCGAGTGAGGGTTCGATCCCCGAAGACGCACCAAGGGCGATTGGAGCACGCCATGAATCTCACATCTCTTCCTGACGCCTTAAGCATCCCCTCGTGCCTCCATTATCCCGATGGCCTGCAGGTTGAGCGCGAACCAATCGCGTGAAGCATGCTGCCTTTCCACCGAGCCGTGTTTTTCTTCATCACCGATCGTGGTCATGCCGAATCACTGACACTTCATCGTGCGGCCAACCACCGACGATCAAGTCAGCGAATTCTTTCGGAGGCTGTCCGTTCCAGCAGAAGCCAGGAAGATCGACTTCGGGCTAAAACAATTACTTCCGTTTTCGTGGAAGTCCCGGCAAGAAAGAATTTGTTCGCTGTTGGTATTCCGCGTACTCTGGACGGCGGGTTGTGATGGTCTGCTCTAGTAGCGTGACGCCGGAAACCTTGAGCAGCAAGAACGACATCAGCAGCGGGCTGAAGATTGCCCAGCCTGCTCCGGCCCCGGCGGCGATCAGAAACAGGCCCCACCAGACGCAGAAGTCGCCGAAGTAATTCGGATGCCGAGTGTATCGCCATAACCCACGGTCCATGACCTGGCCCGCGTTGGCGGGGGCCGCTTGAAAACGCGACATCTGAAAATCACCAATCGACTCGAACAGAAAACCAACCAACCAAACACTGATGCCAACGGCGTCGAGAACACTCAGCGGGAATGTCTGAATAAGCAACCTGTTGGTCGGACCATTCCAAATCGCGTCCTGTATCGGCATCGACACGATCCACAGGATGACCCCTTGCAGCCAAAAGACGGTCAACAGGCTGACCCACCAGAATCGCGAGCCGTGCTGTTCACGCATGGCTCGATATCGACGGTCCTCGCCGTGACCGCAGTTGCGCCACAACAAATACAACGACAGCCGCAATCCCCAAATCGTCACCAGCGCGGCGAGCAACCACGACCGCGCGACCAATCGTTCCGGCGGAGTCTTCGCCACGGTCAGCCAGGTAACGAGGATGAAACCCATCCCCCAAAACGGATCGACGATGCTGGCGTTCCCAAGCGAGAGACTCAGCAGCCATAACGCGGTCATCGCAGCCATGACGACCAGGAACGAATTCGGCAGTAGCTCACTCAGCGGCGCCATCGGTCACGCTCCGTTTCGCTGCAACAGCGAGTGAGACACAAACCACTCGGTTCCATTCGCGTAGCCGAACAGTTCCGCGACCGCGAGGAAGAACATCCGCCAGCGATAAAACCAGCGGCCGGCATCCGCTCGGCCGTAGGTTGCTTCCAGGATCGGCAGAACTTCGCGGCGTCGAGCATCCAAGTTCGCGAGCCACGCTTCCGATGTTCGCTGGTAGTGAGTCCCGTCCCACGCCCAGTGCTTCACGACGGTCATGTGCCGATCGAAATGTCGCAACAGGTGCTCGGAAGGCATCAGGCCGCCGGTGAAGAAGTAGCGGCCCATCCAATTGGCGTCGCCGTCGGTTTCAAACGGGTAGGCGAACTCGCGGTGACAGAAATGATGCACGAACAGCTTCCCGTCTGGTTGCAACCAACTCGCGATTCGCTCCAGCAGCCGGTCGTAGTTTCGCATGTGCTCGAACATTTCGACCGACACGACCCGATCGAACGAATTCGCATCAGCGGCGAACTGATTCATGTCGGCCGTGATAACTCGCAGATTGGACAGCCCTCGCGAGGCGGCTTCCGCTTCGATGAATTTTCGCTGCGGTGTCGAATTCGAGACAGCGGTGATCTGGCTGTTGCGGAATCGATCCGCCATCCAAAGCGACAACGATCCCCAGCCACAGCCGAGTTCCAAAACCGTCTGCCCGTCTGAGAGGTCGGCTCGTTCGCTGGTGATATCGAGAGCGGCCGGTTCCGCGTCGGCGAGCGTAGCCCTTTCGGCCGGCCAGCAGCAAGAACTGTATTTGCGATGCGGCCCCAACACGGCGGAGAAGAACTCCGGCGGCAGTTCGTAATGCTGCTCGTTCGCCTTTTCAGGAACGGGTGCGATCGGGCCAGTTCGCATCGATTCGGCGAACATCTGCAACGCTCGTTTGTTGGCAACCGCATTGCGGCGATCGCAGTCACGCAACCGCTGAGCACACAGGTTCCGAATCGCCGCACGCACGATCGCATCCGGGACCAACCCACGCTCAATCGCATCAATGCCGAGGGACAGCAGGCTCATACACCCAGTCCTCTCAAGCGGCATTGTGGTTTGTCGAATTGAACCTGAACGACGCCGGTGTAGCGTTCGTCAAAGGCGGCTTCGCAGTAGCTGAGGTAGTAATTCCACAAGCGGATGAACCGGTCGGGATAACCGAGATCGCGAACCTGATCGAGTTGGGCGTGAAACCGTGTTCTCCATTCGCGCAGCGTTTGAGCGTAGTGCGGGCCGAAGTCTTCGACGTGAACGAAACGGAAATCGGTGACGCGAGCGGTCGAGTCCGTCATCGCCCCTATCGATGGCAGACAACCGCCGGGGAAGACGTACTTCTGAATGAAATCGACCGACTTCAAATACTGAGTATACCGCCGATCGGGCATCACGATTCCTTGCAGCACGAACGAGCCGTCGGGCTTCAACAGTTCGCTGCACTTGCGGAAGTAGGTGTCGTAATAGTGATAGCCGACCGCTTCGATCATCTCGACCGACGCCAGCTTGTCGAACTGTCCGGTCAGGTCGCGATAGTCCTGCAGCAACAGCGTGACCCGGTCGGACAAACCCGCCTCGGCGATTCGCTGCTTTGCGACTTCAAACTGCTGCTGCGAGATCGTTGTCGTGGTGACTCGGCAGCCGTAGTTCGTCGCGGCGTGAATCGCGAGGCCGCCCCAGCCGGTGCCGATCTCCAACAAGTGATCGTTCGGCTGCAGTTCCAGCTTGCGGCAGATGCGATCGATTTTCTCAATCGACGCTTCGCGCAGCGTACTGGACGGCGTCAGAAAGATGCCGCTCGAATAGGCCATCGTGTCGTCGAGCATCAGTCGAAAGAAATCATTGCCCAGATCGTAGTGAGCATGAATGTTGCGGCGGCTGCCTTCTTTGCTGTTCGCGTGCCAGGCGTGATACGCACGATTGATCCACTTGGCGATTCGCGACATGCCACGATCCAGTCGATCACTGGTCTCCAGATTGCGAGCGAACAGACGAAAGAACGCCGTCAGGTTGTCGCAATCCCAGTCGCCCCGCAGATACGACTCGGCAACGGACAGGCTCCCGCCCAGCACCGCGTGTCGAAAAAAAGCCGGCTGATGAATCTGCACGACCGCCGACAGATCGCCCGTCTGGCCAATCAGCGTTGTTCCCGTGACATCCTTCAATTCGATCCTGCCGCCTCGAAGGTTGCTGAGCTTGTCGATCAACAGCTTCCGCGCCATTCGATCAAGCCACGAAAGGCCCTGCCGCCGAGTCGCAGCAGGGTTCGGTGGCTGTGTCGGAGTCGATGTGTTTTTAAGGGCGAGAGTGCTCATGTCAAAAATTTCTCAATGCCTAAGTATCAAGGGGATTGCTCGTTGGGTGAGTCGAGGCTTCCGAGCCTCGCCAAAATCAAAATCACGTCAACTGGTGGGTCTCGATGACTCGACCCACCCTACGTTTCCTACGTTGGGAGAGGGTGGTTGAATGACATTCTTTGGGTGTGGAACGAAGGGGACGCGTTTCAGCCACAGACGCAGTGCCTGCCAATAGATTCCGGCGAAGATCTGGAGGGTCATCAGCGGATAACGCAGCAGCACGCGAGCCATCTGCCACCGCGTCAGCGGCCGTCGCGTCATCGTCAGCGTCGAATCGAACGTCTTCGACTCGGCAGCGTGGTTGTGGAAGTTTTCGATATGAACGCTCAGCCGCTCTCCCGGTTCGGACAGCTGCCAGCGATACGTCATCTCCATCGGCATGAACGGCGAGACGTGAAATTCTTTCGGATGCTCGCTGCAATGAATCAGCCGGGATGCGCTGGCTTCCGGTTCAGCATGCTTGGGAATTGGATCGTCCGACGGTGTCGTATCGGAAATTGAACCTGATGCTCTCGCGTTCCGGCTGTTCGGTTCATTCGTGAAATCCAGCACGTAGCAATGCTTCTCGTTCCAAGGCGTGTTGTTGACTTCGGCGACGACGGTTTCGACTTGCTCGCCCGTCGCATCGAAACAGTAATAGAAACTGACGGGGTTCATCTCGAAGCCGAAATATCGAAAGTTGGTCAACAGGCTGATCGGACCTTCCGGTCGGTGACCGGTTCGCTGCGCGACGAACTCGCGGACGCAGTCATTGAGCGATCGGGCGGCATCGCCGAGGAAATCGGCTCGACGAAACCGAGCGAGCGCCGGCCAGCGCGTGGACCACAAACCGCGCCGGCCGAAGAGCGATTCCAACTCCGCCAAATCGACATACACCAGAAAGAGCTGGTACGCGAAAGAATGCTCGGCCGGCGTGAAGCGGCGATGACGTACCATCCCTTCGTAGAGGCAGCTTCTCATGCGCGACCCCCGCTTGTACGCAACGCTTCGCAGACTCGCAGCGCGCTCACAACTCCGTCTTCGTGGAAGCCGTTTCCCCAATAAGCTCCGCAGTACGACGTTCGATGGGCGTTGACTAATTCGCGATGCCGAGCCTGTGCCGCGGCGCGACGCGGTGTGAAGATCGGGTGGTGGTACTCGATTCGCCGAAGCACTTTCGATGAGTCGATCTGTTCGTCGCTGTTGAGCGTCACATTAAAAACGTGGCGCGACTGAATGTGCTGCAGAATGTTCATGCAATAAGTCACGCTGGCCGACTTCGATGCCTCATCGGACGCTCGGCCCG
This sequence comes from Planctomycetota bacterium, assembly GCA_016872645.1. GTDB lineage: Bacteria > Planctomycetota > Planctomycetia > Planctomycetales > Planctomycetaceae > SXKJ01. Next base: position 9,329 of record VGZH01000124.1, read on the forward strand.
CGAAGTGATAGTTCCAGCTCGCCCAAGCTCGACGTCGCTTCGGTAAGACTCGCGGATCGGTGTGCAGCACGGCGACGTTGCGGCCGTAGGGGAACTCGGACAGCACGGCTCGTTCGGTCGAATTCGGCTCGGCCAGCATCCGCAATGCCTGATCGCTGTGACAAGCGAAGACCACATGATCGAATCGCTCGGTCGGCTGATTCAGCGGCTGCACTTCGACGGCATCAGTGGTGCGCGAAACTCGTTCAATCGGCGAACTGAGCCGCACACGATGGGCAAACCGGCTGGCCATCTTCGCGACGTAAGTCCGCGATCCACCCTCGATCACTCGCCAGGTCGGCCGATGCCGCACGCTGAGCAAGCCATGATTCTTGTAGAACTCCACGATGAACCGAATCGGAAAGTTAGCGAACGTCCCCAGCGGACAGGACCAAATGGCGGCTCCCATTGGCAACAGATAATGGTCGGCGAACTCACGCGAGTACCGATGTCGCGCCAGAAATTCCCCAACCGTTGTCTCGTCTGACGCAGGTTGGCTCAGAACCAACTCAGGCGCGTCCCGATTAAATCGCAGAATATCGACCAACATTCGATAAAAACTTGGCCGCAGCAGATTCCGCCGCTGAGCAAATAGTCCATTCAGCGACGAGCCGTTGTATTCCAAGCTCGCCGCATCGCACCGCACGCTAAAGCTCATCGACGTCGGCCGCGATGGCGCGCCGAGTTCATTCAGCAGCTCGATGAAGTTCGGATAGGTCCAGTCATTGAACACGATAAATCCTGTGTCAATCGCGTGCCGTTCGCCATCGAGTTCAACGTTGACCGTATTTGTATGCCCGCCGAGATAGTCGTTCGCCTCAAACAAGGTGATCTCGTGCTCGCCACTAAGCCGATACGCCGCCGTCAGCCCGGAAATCCCTGCTCCGATGATCGCGATCCTCATTGCCTTGATCCTGTCGTTTCCAGATCGCTGGGTTGGTCAGGTGAGTGAGTCGAGTTGAACTTCGAGTTGATTCCAGAATCTCACTCTCGCATCAATCGCTGCGATCGCGGCTCGCTCGGCGGCACCCCACTCATCGGTGTCTTGGCGGCAGATCGAGGCGAACATCCTCAGAGCCTTCGGACCATGATTGTCAGCATCCAATTCGATGTGTCGATTCAAGTAATAAAGGAACCGCTCAAATTTCCGGGGCGATTCGGCACATAGATTCTCGACAAATCGTCGGAACATGTCGGGGATCACATCTTCTCGACCGAATGTGAATGCGGCAGCGATCTGGCTTGTACGTCCGCCGTCGATAACGGCAAATGTTGAAAGAACGAATTCCTGAGCGGCCTGCCCGACACCCGCCTTTCTCAGGGCAAACGGCAACGCTTCACCACTCCGCAATAAATCGCAGAAATCAATGACTGGCTGAATGTTGGCCCCACATGCCGTCATCGCTTCTAGATACAACTCGAAATGACTGGCGTGCCCCCCTGATCCATCTTCATCAGACTCTTCACCCAGCACAATTTCATTGACGAGGCGACAAGCTTCCGTGTCGGTCGGTATTAGCCACGGGACAGAAACACATGTCAGCGATCTCTGCAAGGACTTGAGCAACGACATGAAATCCCAGACAGCAAAAACATGCGACTCCATGAAGGATCGCAAGCGACTCACGGAATTCACTTTTGCGTAAATGGAATGTCGGATTAGCCGCTCACGATGGGGTGCGATGCGATTTTCCAAGTGTTCAAGCTGATGCAAAGCAAAGGTCATTCGGCTGCCACTTTTTCTGACGGCGTAGCGCCCCAGCGATACACGGTCAGGCCCTTGAGATCACGGATGAAGACTTCGTTGTCGCAGACAGCGAGGTGTGCCCAGGCGGGAGAATCGCTGATATGCCGTTGGCTGAGTAGTTCGAACTTGCCGGGATTGGCGTTGATCAGCAGCAGGTCGCCGCGTTCGTCGAGAGCCAGAATCTGGCGACCTTGAGCGACCAGGCTCCAATACTTCCCGAAGGGTTGAGTCGTCCAACATTCCCTGCCGGTGGCGAGATCAATGCACGTAAACCGCTGGTTTCGCAGGTGCAGGTATGCGTGGCCATCAATCACGACCGGCGTGGACATGTAGCCTTGCGTCTTGTTCTGCCAGCGTTCCGTGAGCGAATAACTCTTGGTCGTCGAACTGGCGTCGCTGCTCTTTACGAGATCGAACAGCCAGGATTTGCCCCCATAAGTGCTCGTGAAGACTGCATCGCCAACGATGACCGGCGTGAGGATATTCATCCCGCGAAAGGCTTCAATGTTCTGCGACCAAAGTTCTTGGCCCGAGTTGTTGTCGACACCCACAAGCCGCTCGCGAGTCTGCACGACAAACTGCGATTGGCCAGCGATAGTCGCCTTGATCGGCGATGAGAAGGCGCTGCCGTTCATGCCTCCTTTATCTTGCAGGACACGCCAAATGGTTTCGCCCGTTCGTTTGTTGACTTTCACGAAGGCAGCACCGGCCTGAACATAGACGTGATCGCCATCGACCAACGGCGACGAGACGAACCCGAACGACGGCAACGCAGATTTGAATCGTTCAACGAAATCGACTCGCCAGCGTTCTTTGCCATTGGACGCATCAAGGCAGACCAGCACATCCCGCATTCCTGCGACGAACAACGACTCACCGTCCAAGGCTGGCGTGGCTCGAATCCATTCGCCGTTCTCCCAGGCGAAAAAGGGAACCGACATCGCGCCCGGCCATTCGGCGGTCCACAACACTTTGCCGTCGTCACGCGACAGTGCCTGTACCACTTCGGTCTTCTTGCCGCGAGTCTCCGTCACGAATACGCGATCCGCCGCAACGATCGGGCCCGAGTAACTCGGAGCGAGTTCCACTCGCCACTTCTTCTTCAGCGTGCCGTCATCGATTCGTTGCGGCCAAACGGGACTCGCTGCCACCTGCCCGTCCCGCGACGGCCCACGCCACTGCGGCCACACTCCCGACAGATCGGCAGCAACGACTTGGCTGGCAGTTGCCGCGAGCAGCGCGATCACGGCCAGCGTCCGTAAGGCGGGTCGAGGCTTCAAAAACTCACCAATTCGTTGCACTTGTTCAATCTTGGTGGGTCTCGATGACTCGACACACCCTACGATTTGTCGTTCGCTCATGATGTCTCCTTAGGCTTTTCGATTCTTTTTTCGGGAATTTGCCGGTACGGACTGCGTTTGTCGACTCAGCGTTTTTCCAAATTCTTCCAGGTGCCGCATTGTGTCGCAGAAGGCGGTGTAGCGGAGCTTGCTCCGAATTTCGGACGTGAGAACTCGGCCGCCAACAACAACGGCGCTCTCTGTTTTCGAAGCGGCTTCGAAGACGCGGTTGAAGCCGGCGATGAATTCCGCTTCGTCGCGGATGTGCGAGACGCTCAACCAGAAGAGTCCTGGTTGATATCGCTTAATGGCGTTGATCATCGAATCGAACGGGATCGACGAACCCAGCAGCCGCGCGTCCCAGCCGACCGACCGCAAAACGATCTCGGACATCGTGACCGGCAACGAATACTGATCCCCCTCAATCGTGGCACCCAATGCCTTGAGTTGCGGCATTGGGGGAACTTGCTTCGCTCGAAGTTCATGCAGCACTCGCAAGGCGATCTGGCACGAGCACCGCTCTTGATAGACGTCGGCCTCGTAGCAAGCCCACTTTTCGCCGATGGTCCGAAACGCGACGGTGATGACGTCGTCAAAGATCTGGCTCACTGCATGACCGGCGAGAAACAAATCGGAGACGATCGCATGGCACGCCAATTCGTTGTCAGCGAGGAGCGACCCCGCCAGCCGCTCGCTACAACCTTCAATCCGTCGCGACTTCCGATCATCCGTTGCGGGCATCGCCAAGATTCGCGGCTCAACAACTGAGTAATTCTGTTCGCGAACAAAGCGCAGAGCCTCTTGCACCGAAATCCGTCGATGCCCGCCCGCCGTCTTGACCGTCGTCAGCATCCCCTGATCGCACCATCGCTTCACAGACGACTCGCTCGCCCCGATGGCCTCGGCGATTTGCTTAGGTGAAAGAAGTTGGTCCATGAATTGGCGGCTCTCGATCGTTGCGGATTAGTTTTCGATCAGCTCCCGTTCCTCGGAAAAATAGCAGACTCACCAAAGGTATTCAACTTCAAAACGTTCATTTCGTTCTTTCGATCAACGAATGTCAGTTAAGCGGTCGCTGACCGATGTTCTCCATTTATTTTCAGTAAAACTGAGATTATTTCGATTTAGTCGGTTGCAGACTCAAATATAAATCGGTCAAATCGTTCATGTAAATCATCCAAAACGGTCGATTCAGTCAGGGCCGACCAAAAAACCATTAAGGAGACCATGATGCCTGCGTTGCTGGAGCAAATGAATGAACATTCCCGAACTGCGTTGTTGGCCGAGTCGCTTGTGCCACGGGCACGCAAACGTCGCTCGGGCGAAACGGTGGACTTGGCTGCGATTGAGCAAGCCGTTCGCACGATTTTGGTCGCTGTTGGCGAAGACCCGGATCGCGAAGGGTTGCTGGATACCCCGCGCCGCGTGGCGAAAATGTACGCCGATATGTTCTCGGGGCTACATCAAGACCCTGCGCGGCACCTGAGAGTCATGTTCGCCGAGAACTACGAAGAGATCGTACTTGTTCGGGACATCCGATTTGCGAGCATGTGCGAACACCACTTGCTGCCATTTTTTGGGGTGGCGCACGTGTGCTACATCCCAAACGGCCGCGTGACAGGCTTGAGTAAGCTGGCTCGAGTTATCGATGAAGTCGCTCGCCGACCGCAGGTTCAAGAACGGCTTACGCAAGA
>VGZH01000125.1 GCA_016872645.1 Planctomycetota bacterium
GACCGAATGTCTCCTTTCATCGGGGTATTCCCGTAGGGACGCTGCGGCGGTCTTGTTGTCAAGTGGTGGTCAGTCACGACGATTTCCAAGGGCCACTCGTGATACAGCGGACTCGTAGAATGGGGATGTTTTTTGGTGCTCGCCCTGGTCGTCTTGGGGAGCGGGGCGGTCGGACACGCCGCCGACGGGTCGCGGTTCCGCGGACCGAATGGTGCGGCGGTCGGTGACTCTCGCGGAGTCCCGACCGACTGGAGCGACTCGACGAACTTGCGGCACGATTCGACGTCGTGCTCGGCGTCGCACCTGTCGATGAGCCAAGGCCAATCTGAACTCGCACTGGTGGCGAGACCTGATTGAGCTGCCGATTGGTTCTCAGCGAAAACGAATTCCATCATCGTTACGGCAAAGATTTGAAGCGATGATTCCGCGGAGTGAACTCTTTGAAGTCTCCTCGACGTACTGGCTGATCGTGTTTGCGATCAGTTTGTATGCAGTCGCGGGTTATTTCTGGAGATTTGTCTTTGGCACACCTGACGGCTCAGGACGCTGGCAGCGAGTCACGGCACTTGCTGCCACCATCGTTGTGTGTTTGACGGCAGTGGATGGTCTCAACGTCATTCAGAGTCAACTTGGCCAAAACATGCGCATGCTCGGCACGGTTGCCGTGATCGCAGCGACAGCCGGGTTGACCTGGCTGCATCTCAGCCACTCGAAGATTCCGCGGTCTCTTTTTCGGACTCGTTTCTCTTGCTGGGTGATCCTGCTTTCGTCCGCAAGTCTCGCTGGCTGGTCGTATCAACGTTTTCAAGAACGGCTATTTCCACCGGCGACGACCCCAACACTGCTCTTAAGCACTCCGCGGAATAAGAAAGTGGTCCATGAATTCGTGGCGATGACGGATCGAAATCGCCCCATTCGAGTGTATCGGATGGAAGACCTTGGAGAGGAATCTCTCGATGAAGATATAGCCTTCAACGTGGACTTCATGGAATCGACGATTCAACGTGGTCCTGCCGATCGCATGGCCAATTGTCACGGCTGGGTCTTCTTGGATTCGCAATACTTGATTTCGGGGGATTCCGTCCAGCAGATTTTGGACGATAACGGCTATGAGGTCGATGCCGAACCGAAAGCTGGTGATGTCATTGTGTACCGATCTGATAATCGCCACATCGTTCACACGGGCTTGGTTCGTGGAGTGCTCAACGATGGCACGGTGATCATCGAGAGCAAATGGGGCATCGAAGGAACTTTTCTGCACGCCCCAGAAGGGACGCCGTACTCCACGCTGTTTGAGTACTATCGGTCCCCTCGCCCCGACAACCGCGTGAAGATCGTCCCCATCGATGAATTGCCGATGGACGATTGAGCGTCGGGTGTCAGGCCAAAAAACTTTGTTTGTGAGCCGAGAGGTCACAAGTCTGCCAAGATCTGGTCGCCACTGGCTTGGTAATTGACTGACGTTGTTTGACGTCCGTCTTGATCTCCTGCTGTGTCAGGCGACTGTTTAAAAGGCGACACAAGCCTGTTTCAAGTCTCGCAACATGTCGACTTTTGCTACGGCCACCGGCTGCTGAATGACTCCGGCAAGTTTCGCAATCTCCAGGGCCACAATGGTCGAGTGGTCATCGTTCTTGAAAGCGATCACTTGGATTCGCGCGAGATTTTGATGGACTTCTCAGGCATCAAGAAGGTTGTACGGGCGTGGATCGACGAGCAGCTTGATCACCGCATAATTCTGCACGAGAACGACCCGGCGTTGACGTCCCTGCAACAGCTTGGCGAGCCGCGGTTCAACCTGCCGGCGAACCCGACGGCGGAGATCATCGCCAAAACAATCTTCCAATTTACGAATTCGCAGGTTTTCCCTGTGATTAAAGTCTCGTTGTGGGAAACGCCCGCATAATTCTGCACGAGAACGACCCGGCGTTGACGTCCCTGCAACAGCTTGGCGAGCCGCTGTTCATCCTGCCGGCGAACCCGACGGCGGAGATCATCGCCAAAACAATCTTCCAATTTACGAATTCGCAGGTTTTCCCTGTGATTAAAGTCTCGTTGTGGGAAACGCCAAACGCTCACGCAACGTACCGCGGCTGAAAACGTCACGCGTCGCTTGTGGCCGAGTCCCTGTGCTCTTGCATCTGCTGACCCCCACCTTCTTTGGCAGTACCGTCAGCCAACAGCAAACTTCTGCGACGAATTCGCAACGGCCGACAAAGGAGAACGCCGCGCGTAAGTCACGCTAACGCAACCAAACGGCAATGAACAGCAGTGGCTGGCCACGCCGATCACTTCACACTGCAACCACCTCCGCTGCAGCCGCACGACGCGACCGGTGCGGCGATTTCCAGAACCGAGTTGAAGATCACGTTGAACTCGCGGCCTGTGCTGAGTTCCGAGGCGAGCACTCCCAAATCGTCCGTCGGTGTGCCGAGGAAATACAATACCAGTGTCTTGCCATGGAACAGCAACTCGCCATCGACAATATCGACCGGCACGCCAAGCTCAGAGATGCGTCGCGAGGATGTGTCGAGTAACTCTTGGAGGATCGCTTGCTGCCGAGCATCACGTTGGCTGCGGACGTGCTCGAACGATTCCATCGATGTGAGTTTTCTTTGCAGCTCACCGGTTGGCCGGATTACTTTGCCGACATCATTGAGCGGCGGATCGGTCATCAGCGGTGAGAGGACTTCGCCGACTTCGACACCTCGCGGCGTTTCGATCAGTACTCGCTCGCCGTGATGACATTCGAGCGGGTCGGTCGAGCGATACCGGAAGTATCCCGTCCAAGCCATTGCCCCGTAGCGGACGAGACAGCGCGACGCATTTCGCCAATCGACCGCTTGGTCGATGTCATTGGCGGAATCGTCGGCGGGGCTAGCCACTTGATGGGTGATCTCCGGCTCCGAGGAGAGCGTGATCCACAACTCGCCGTCGCGAACTTCGAGCGCGTGCGTGCCGACTTTGAAGCCGGGCCGGCCAATCGCTTCGCCGGTGTGCAGGTCGAACTGCCAGTGATGCCATCCGCAGGTGACGACCGACTCGCCACACTTTCCGGCCGCGAGTGACGCTCCGCGATGTGGGCAGTGGTTGTCGATCGCGAACCAGCCACTCTCACGGCGAAACACGCTGATCTCGCGGCCTTCGACGAAAAAGACCTGCGACGTGCCGATGCGGATGTCATCGGCCGGTCCGAGCGAAAGTTGTTCGGCGTTCGCGGCCAGCATGTCAAGAGTGTTCCCCATGATTTGCAGTGTGGCCTTGTGAACCAACTCCTGCAATGTCCCTCTGATTTGTTCCCGATCCGTATGTTCCGTGAAGTCCGTGTCCTCATTTGGACAAGTCGAGACACGGAGGACGCGGAAACCATCGCTTCCGGCGAACATCGCCGCAGCTTTGGTGCGGCTGAATGCCCACGATAACATCCCTCGAATTCAATTCGCACCGAAGGAGACGTCATTGTGAAACGCCCGTTGGGCAATCTGGTGTTAGTTGTGCTGAGCCTGTCACTCATGATCCCCGCTGCCGTCGCGCAAGATCCGTTCGCCGCCGGAGTGCGGCCGAGCGATCCACTTTCGCCGGCTGATGAACAAAAAGCACTGGTTGTTCCGGACGGCTTCGAGGTTCAACTCGTCGCCGCTGAGCCGGACATCTTCAAGCCGATGAACATGGCCTTTGACGAGCGAGGCCGCATGTGGATCACCGATTCGCTGGAGTATCCGTGGGCCGTGCCGCTCGACAAGCCGGGGCGGGACTCGGTCAAGATCCTGCACGACACCGATGGCGACGGCAAAGCAAATGTCATCAAGACGTTCGCCGATGGACTTAACATCCCGATCGGTATCTACCCGTATCCCAGCCGCAAGGACGATAAGACCGGAAAGACGATTTCCGGGGCGATCGTGTTCAGCATCCCGTTCATTTGGGACTTGCGAGACACCAACGGTGACGACGTCTGCGATGAGCGGATCAAGCTCTACGGCCCGTTTGGTTACGAGCGGGACACGCACGGCATGTGCAATGCCTTTCGACGCGGCTTCGACGGGTGGATCTACGCCTGCCACGGCTTCAACAACATCAGCAAAGTTGCGGGCAAGGATGGGCATGTCGTCGAGATGTCGTCGGGCAACACGTTCCGCTTCCGCATGGACGGCAGCCGCATCGAGCATTTTACGCATGGGCAGGTGAATCCGTTCGGCATGTGCTTCGATCCGCTGTTCAACATCTTCACCGCCGACTGCCACACCAAGCCGATCACGCAGTTGCTGCGCGGCGGCTACTACCAGAGCTTCGGCAAGCCTCACGACGGCCTGGGCTTTGTGCCGGAGATCATGCAGCACACGCACGGCACGACCGCCAACTGCGGCATCGTGGCCTACTACGGCGGGCACTTCCCGCAGGAATGGGAAGGGAAATTCTTCACCGGCAACGTGATGACCAGCCGAGTCAACGTCGATCGCCCGGAGTATCACGGCTCGACGATCCTGGCGCAGGAAGAGCCCGACTTCGTGATCTCGAAAGACCCATGGTTCCGCCCGGTCGATCTGCAATGCGGCCCCGACGGAGCGCTCTACATCGCCGACTTCTACAACAAAATCATCGGCCACTACGAAGTCGATCTGAAACATCCCGGCCGCGATCGCCACCGAGGCCGCCTCTGGCGAGTGGTCCACAAGACCACGCCGCAATTCAAGATGCCGGATTTGCGAACTGCCAAGAAGGCGGAGTTGATCGACCTGCTCGGCCACGCCAATCTCAAAGTGCGGTCGCTGGCATTCGAACGGCTCAATGAATTGACGACAGAGAATTACACGGATCCAAACGGTGTTGCCGCCGTCAATGTCGATGACGAATTGGTTGGGATGTTCCGAAGCGTCCTGGCGAATTCCAAGAACCCGCACGCTCGCAGCATGGCCTATGCGCTCCTCGACCAATCGACCGACTGCAACGAGAACGATGTGATCGCCGCGGCGAAAGATGCGGCTCCCGAAGTTCGCGCGATGGTGATGAAGCTCAATGCCGAATTACTCGACGCCGAGAACGATCCCGTTGACGCAGCGATTCGTGATCGGTTGACCGACAACGACCCGTTTGTCCGACGAGCCGCCGCCGATGCCCTCGGCAAAGCGCCATCGCCGGTCAATCTCGCGGCATTACTGACGACCAATGCAAACATCGCGGCGGACGACAGCCACCTCCGACAAGTTGTTCGGATCGCGATCCGAGATTGTTTCGCCAGGCCCGGTCAATTTGAGGCTCAGTCCGGCGCGCCGCTTAACGAAGGCTCTTCGAGGCAATTAACCGAGTTCGCTATTGCGATCAAAACCGCCGAGGCGGCGAGATTTGTTATTGGACATCTCAAAAAGTACGACGAACCGCCTGAGACGCTTTTGCCGATGGTCCAACATGCAGCTCGCTACGCCGACACAAAGATCGCGAGTCAGCTAATCGGAATCGTTCGTAAACGATTTGCCAACGACGTTCAACAACAACTCGAACTGCTCTCCACATTGCGAGTTGCACTGCAACAACGCGGCGAGTCCCCTGATGTCTCGCTGCGCGATTGGGCAACCGAACTCGCCAGCAAGCTGCTTGAGTCGTCGAGCGGTGCGAGTTTGTCGTGGGCGAACGAGGTCGTTCCTGGCAAGCCGAAGCCGGACAGTCCGTGGGGACTGCGGGCGAGGGTTTCGCAAGATGGCGATAAGGGATCGCTTTTCTTCGACAGCTTGGTGAAGGGGGAGCAACTGACCGGGCTGTCTCGCAGTGAGCCGTTTGAGTTGCCGGCGAAACTGTCATTCTGGTGCGCCGGACACAACGGCCTGCCCGGTGCGCCGTTCAACCCGAAGAACTACATCCGCCTGCGAGACGCCGCGACCCACGCGCTGCTCCGCGAAGCGCTGCCGCCGCGCAACGACACGGCTCAGCGGATCGAGTGGGACTTGGCGGAGTTCACCGGCAAACGTGGCTACGTCGAACTGCTCGATGCGGATGGGGGAAATGCGTATGCGTGGCTGGCGGTGGGGCGGTTTTCGGTGGAGGGGTTGAATCCCAGTCAGGGGTTTGAGCAACAGATCGCAGCGGCGAACTTGGTGGCGGATTTCAAAATCTCAGGTTTGAAATCTCAAATTTCAGATCGGCTGACTTCACGCGAAACTCACGCGCGAGCCAAAGAGGCATTCGCACGAGCGGTGCTCACGCTGCAGCCGGATTCGATCCTTTCGGCTCTTGTGCCGCTGATCGCGGAGGTCTCGCTGCCTGAATCGCTGCGGTCGATAATCGCCCAGGAGGTGGCTAACGGTCATCGACCGGGTGCGAGCGTCCGGCTGCTGCTGCTTGCAGCCATGAAGGCGATTCCCGAGCGTTTGCAACTTCGGTTGGCCGAGTCGCTCGCTTCGGACGCAACGGGCGCGGAAGCGTTGTTGCGTCTGGCGATGGACGGGCATGTCTCGCCGAGATTGTTGACTCGGCCGACCGTCAAGCAGCGGTTTGAGGTGCTGAAGTCGGAAACATTTTCAAAGCGGATCACCGAACTCACTGCGAACCTCAGGGATGACGATGCCGTACTGCAAAAGCTGATCGAGCAGCGGCACGGTGCGTTTCTCGCGGCTCAATCGGACGTAGATGTCGCGAAGCGGCCATCATTGAAGGCGGGGGCAGCCTTGTTCGCGAAGCACTGCGGTGTGTGTCATCAAGTGGCCGGGAAAGGAACGGTCGTTGGACCGCAACTCGACGGCATCGGCCAGCGCGGGTTGGAGCGAGTGCTCGAAGATGTGCTCGATCCGAATCGGAACGTCGATGTGAATTTCCGCACGACCACGATTGTGACGAAGGACGGCAAAATCTTCGCCGGCCTGATCCGCCGCGAGGAAGGAGCAACCTTGGTGCTCGCCGACAACAAGGGGAAGGAGTTCACTGTCCCGCTTGCCGACGTTGACGAGAGCGTGAAGTCGACACTGTCGCTGATGCCGGCCGATGTTGCAGAGATTTTGAACGAACGCGAGTTCTTGGACTTGCTCAGCTTTCTGCTGTCACAACGGCAAAAGGTGGAGCCCAAGTGATTTTGGAGTGCGGTGTATCAGCGCCGCTTTGGATCGCGCGGCACGGAGAGTTCTCGATCGCACACTCCGCGTTACCGGCCCCAAAAGTCAAAGCGATGCTGAGACACCGCACGCTAAATCGTCACATTTGCTCGCTCAACCGGTCGCAGGCGATCTCGAGTATCAGTGGGTGCAAGCCGAGCGGTGGGCAGAGGTCAAAGCGGACACTCGGCCATTGCTCACTGAATTGAGCGCGAAAGCGGCTCAGGTCTTGCGTGACGTGTGTGCCGGCGGAGAGGAAGTACGGCAGCAGTAACACTCGTTTTGCTCCGAGTGTAACGCACCGTTCAGCACCTTTTGGAATCGTCGGCTCGGTCAGTTCCAGATACGCGGTCTCGATGACGTGGCCGGGGAAGCGGGAACGGAGTTGCTCGGCGAGCTGAAGCAAGTCGGCATTGGCGGCGGCAAGACGGCTGCCGTGAGCGATCAGCAGAACTGCAGTACCGGGATCAAGCGGGCGAACGAACATCGGATCAACTCAAGGGAGCACAATGACAATCGAGTCCTTCACCCGGCCCTCAGCCATCCTCTCCCAAAGAAACAGGGACGGGTTGGGAATTGACAACAACCGTTAGTCGCCGGAATTCGGGATGAAGTGAATTTTCCCACTGCAAAGTTTACAGGCCACCTTCATGTAGAGGTACTTGATTGCGACACGCAGTTCTTCGTGACAGTGCGGGCAGTCGGAATAGAACGCCACGGGCTTGGCGGTAGGGCCGGAGAGATCGAAGCGGAACGAGCCCGCGCAAAATTTGCACGAGACCCCCTGTCCGATGTACTTACGGTTGATCCGCAATTCCTTGTCGCAATGCGGGCAGAGGATGTAGTAGCCAGTCGGCGAAACTTCGACCATGCTGTCAACCTCTTGCAGCGGGACGAACTGAGGGATCTCGACACTATCGGGCTTCAGATCTTCATTGAGCGGCACGCGGCAATTGCGGCACCTTACCTGATTGGGCGGCATCCATTGGCCACACGAGGGACAATCTCCACCGAGCCAATTCGGCATGTTGAGTTCCGTTGCAAAGACCTTCGTCCGTCTCGCCCTGCCGATCAACTCTTTTTGGCTTCCAGACATTTCAATCGCGAAAACGTTCGCAGAAACAAGCGACCATTGGCGATCGCTGGGGTCGAATAACTGGAATCACCCAGATCCGAGTTTCCGAGTTCTTTGAATTCTGCCCCTGCCTCGATCACCGTCACCTTTCCGCCCTCACCCACGGCGTAAATCTTTCCGTCAATGCACAACAATGAACTGGTGAAATTACCTCCCAATCGTTTCACCCAAACGTCCTTGCCGGTCTTTGCATCTACGCAAGCGATGATTCCCTCGTCAGTCCAGTCGAACAGATGTTCGCCGATGACAATCGGTGTTGGCACGTATGGAATCATTTTTTCTCGTTTCCAGATGACCTTTGCCAAGCCGTTTTCGTCACGAGAAGCCGGATCCACGGCAACCTGCAACACGCCATAGCGGCCACCTTGACCGCACGACGCGATGAATAGACCACCCGCGTAAACCGGCGATGCCACCGTCCGCAGCGGGAACTCTCCAGAGTGCCAGTTCGGTGCTCCTGTTTGCAGATCGAGGCTGCTGATGCCCATCGGGCCACTGGCGCAGATCAGTTGCAGAGGTCCTTTTCCATCACGCCAAACCATTGGTGTGGAGTACGACGTCGATTGACCACGGAAGGTTCGGGGAGTCACCCAGCGAGTGCCTCCCGTTTTCTTGTCGAGCGCAAAAATGGAACTTGGTCCGTCCTGGTCGTTGCAGACAATCAGCATGTCTCCGACAACGATCGGTGAGACTCCCACGCCATGCTGGCTTTCAAAGGCTCCGAGGCTGCGTCGCCACAACAACTCACCCGCGAAATCGAAGGCTGCAACGAGGTAATTCTCTTTGTCGGCAAACAGAACATACACTCGCTCACCATCGGTCGCCGGCGAACTGGATGCATGGCTGCTCTTGGCATTGCCGGGCACAAAGCGGTTCATTCCGATCACTTGAGACCAACGCTGCTTGCCAGTCTGCGTATCGAGGCAAACGAGTCTGCGAATGGCACCACCGTCTTCGGCGGAGGTGACAAAGACGTGATTTCCCCAAACCACCGGCGAACCATGTCCGATGCCATCAATGGCCACGTCCCAAGCATAGTCGCCTTGGCTCCAAGAGGTCGGAATCCCCTTCTCGGCGCTGACTCCCGTTCCGTCTGCACCGCGGAATTGCGGCCAATTCTCGGACTTCGCAAGACCACACGAGAACGCCGCCAAGCCAACCCACAGGGCGCCGATTCGCAACAAGTGAACCAGACTCGCGACGGGAACGCGATCAGCAAACTTCATGTTGCCTCCTCGTGAATTCGTTCGTGTGGAAAAACAGATGCATAATGAAAAGTGAGCGGAATCGGATTCGGTCGATTGCTCGCCAAATCAACGGGACAAGTCGGAGAGTGGCATCATTCAATGTGTGCTAATTCGCGGTCGCCATAACATGACCGAACCCGAAAACGCTTGCAAGGCTCTTCACGGACAATGGTTTCATCGAGGCCACGGAACCTCGGATTTCCTCTGGGCGGTAACGAATTCCAAGGACCGCCAAAAGTTACCGCACGGTATTCGGCGAATCTGTCACCGCACCGAATTTTCGGATCGGAACTGCGAGCCGCCCAATTACGGCGAATGTGCCGAGCCTCGGCAGATCATTGGGATCACGCCAATTGCGTTTGGCGTGCAGGCCGAGAAGTGCGCCGTGGGAAACTCGAAGTTCTCCAAAGGGACGCACGCGGAGGCAGCATGGCTTCCATTGGAGAGGATTTTAGTTTTGACTTCGGCTCACTTCGCCTTGGCGATCTTCTGTCCGAGCGCGATTCGTTGGTACTCCGGGAGTGAGACTTTTTGCAGTTTGGGATCGCGGAGCAAGGACTCCCATTTATGAATGCTCTGCCGATCGCGTGAGTCGAGCGCCCAGTCCAGCGAATGCTCGGCTCTGAGGCTCAGCGGGCGTTCCAATTGCGCACGCAAAGTAACCCGAGTCGGTATTAGTTTGCGCCGCCGCAATTGCTCGTTGAGTTCTAATCGGACGTTCGGCAAAAGAGGCTGCGGGTGCAGTACATAGTTCAACTGGCATGTCCAATCGGCATAGGCCAGATACGCTTCGAGGAAATCGGGGCGATCGCAGACCTGTCCCTCCACTTCGTAGGACACACATTTACTGAACAACCGCAGTCGATTTTTTCCGGTATCGAACTCGACCTCGAATGACGGTCGTAGCTGAAATCGCAGAGACTCCAACTGTTCGAGTGAGCTGTTTTTTTTGCGTTCCATGTCAGGCAGATACTGCGCAAATCGATCCTCCACCGTTCTCAACATGTGCCGCAATTCGTCGAAGTCCACGCTGGCGATGCAGCCCTTGTTAGGGTTCAGAATCCGGATTCGGCGCTGGACCGGCTCCAAGATCGTGACCTCGCCTGCCGCAGGAATCGCATCGTAAACCTTGCCGGCATGGAACACGGTCTGGCTGCGGACGATTGGCTGGCCGTCCTCTTTCGCATCCAGTTCGAACACCCTCGTGTAAACTCTGAGTTCCTGGGCGACAACGTTCATCGAAGTGAAACTGATCGCCATGAATGCCAACGCCAAAATGCGCGACATGGAAAACTCCATGCAGTCGAACTGCATTGAAAGGGAATGGGGAGGGAAAGGATGATCGACAGGAAATCGAATGGTCGAACGACCGAGGTCGGAAGGGATTCCGAAGAGACGGGGAGTAGCCAGCGGAACATAGCACCGCTCGGCGAAATCGAGCAACAGGAAGTCTCGACAGTGCAGTAATTCGGCCGCTTGCGAGGCCTTACAACCGCAGCTAATCTCCTCCTCCCCTCGGCCGCCTGGGCGGTCGGATCGAATGCTGTTTGAGGGTGGCGGCTCACCGATGTCTGATCCGAATCAACGCATTGTCATTACGGGCATTGGCCTGACCTCTCCCAACGGCAATTCTCTCGCCGAATTTCGAGCCAACTTGTTGGCGGGCAAATCCGGCGTCAGCAATTACGAGATACGCTACATCGGCGAGACTCTGGCCGGAGTCTGCAATTTCGATCCGCTGAGATATCAGAAGCGCAAAGACGTCCGCCGCGGGACGCGAGCCGGTTCCATTGCGATTTATTGTGCGAATGAAGCGGTCCAGCAGAGTGGGCTGTCTTGGCCCGACGTCCCCAAGAATCGTGTTGGCGTCTTCATCGGGATCACCGAGCACGGCAACGTCGAGACCGAGAATGAAATCTTCGAGATCTCGAAATTCAACTATGACACGAGCGTTTGGTCACACCATCACAATCCGCGAACCGTCGCAAACAGCCCCGCGGGTGAAGTGACACTCAGCCTGGGGATCACCGGTCCACATCTGTGTATTGGTGCTGCTTGCGCCGCCGGCAACGCGGGTTTCATTCAAGGTTTGCAGATGCTGCGCCTGGGCGAAGTCGATTTGGCGATTGCCGGCGGAGTCTCCGAGAGCATTCACACGTTCGGCATCTTCGCCGGATTCAAGAGTCAGGGAGCACTCGCCACAAATCCCGAACCGACACGCGCGTCGCGTCCGTTTGATCTCGATCGCAACGGCATCGTCGTCGCGGAGGGAGGTGGACTGCTCACGCTCGAGCGTCTGCCGGATGCGCTGCGGCGTGGAGCCAGGATTTACGGAGAAATCGTGGGGCATGCGATGAATTCGGACGCGACCGATTTCGTATTGCCCGATCCCACCCGGCAAGCCGAATGCATGCGGTTGGCGCTGCAACGTGCGGGAATTGGACCGGAATCGATCGATCTCGTCAGCAGTCACGCAACCGCCACAGAGCAGGGTGACATCGAAGAATCTCAGGCCATTCATTCGGTCTTCGGAGATCGCATGAGCCTCGCGATCAACAACACAAAAAGCTTCATCGGCCACGCGATGGGAGCGGCGGGTGCTCTGGAACTTCTGGGGAATCTCCCCGCGTTTGACGACCATTTTGCCCACGCTACAATCAATCTTGACCAGCCAGACCCTCGTTGTGCGTTGCCTCAGATCGTGGCCAACACGCCGAGGAAAATGGACCGTGTCGAGTACATCCTCAACAATTCTTTTGGCATGTTGGGAATCAATTCCGCAGTCATCGTGAAACGGTATTCGGGAGACCAAGAGGAATGAGCGCCGATCAGATTCGACAAGTCATCATGAAGATTCTTTGCCGGATTGCTCCGGATAACGACCTCACGGCGCTGAAGGACGAAGTGCCATTTCGCGAACAGATGGAACTGGACAGCATGGATTTCCTCGACATCGTCATGGAACTCCGCAAGCTGTACCGCGTGCAGATTCCGGAAGAGGACTACGGCTTCCTGAACACGATGGCCAGCACTGTCCAATACCTGATTCCGAAGCTGCAAACCGCGACGGCGTAACGTGGCGCACGCGGCTTGCGTGCGTCATTCCCAGAATGAAGTCTGACGCACGCGAGTTGCGTGTGCTACCCCGATGTACGACACCATCATCATCGGAGCTGGCTTGTCGGGACTTGCGGCGGGGATTCGCCTGGCCTATTACGAGCGGCCCGTTTGCATCGTCGAAAAGCACACGACGATCGGCGGGCTGAATTCGTTTTATCGGCTCCGCAAGCGCGATCACGACGTTGGCCTGCACGCCATCACCAACTACGCGAAGCCCGGCACGAAGACCGGGCCACTGAGCAAACTGCTGAGACAACTGCGACTTCGCTGGGAAGACTTTGATCTCACTCCACAGTGTGGTTCGAGCGTTGCCTTTCCCGGCGTGACGTTGCGATTCACGAATGAGTTTGCATTTTTCGAGCAGCAAGTCGCCGAAATGTTTCCGTCACAGATCGACGGCTTCCGGCGGCTTGTCACGCAAATCCAACAGCATGACGAGTTGAACCTCGCGAACCGCGAGACTTCCGCCCGCGAAATCGTCCGCCGCGCGATCACGGATCCAATGCTGGTGGACATGATCTTTTGCCCGCTGATGTTCTACGGCAGCCCGACGGCTCACGACATGGACTTCACGCAATTCGTGATCATGTTCAAGTCGATCTTCCTGGAAGGGTTTGCCAGGCCGCACGAGGGTGTGCGACTCATCATGCGGAAGATGGTTCAGCAGTATCGGAAGTTCGGCGGAGAACTGCGACTGCGTTCGGGAGTGAAACGCATCTTGTCTTGCGGCGGCAAAGTCACTGGCGTGGAACTTGAAAGCGGAGAGTTGCTGGAGGCCAGGCATGTCGTGTCGAGCGCAGGCTCGGCCGAGACGATGCGGATGTGCGATGTCCCGCCGCCAGAACAGGAGCCGTATCAGCCGGGAGCCGTCTCGTTCGTCGAGACGATTTTCTCGCTCGACTGCATGCCGTCCGAGCTGGGACACACCGAGACGATTGTCTTCTACAACGACAATGAGCGTTTCGTGTACGACGCCCCCACCGAGCCGATCGACTTGCGCAGCGGCATCATCTGCTCGCCCAACAATTTTCAGTACGCCACGCCGCTCGACGAGGGCCGAGTCCGCATCACGGCTCTCGCGAACCCCGACTATTGGATGCACCTGCCGCCGGACGAATACGTCGCCCAGAAAGAGACTTGGACGAAACGTATTGTGGAGTCCGCGCTCCGATTCATGCCGGACTTCCGCTCACACGTCGTCGACACCGACGCCTTCACGCCGCGCACGATTACCAAGTTCACCAGCCATCTCAACGGCGCGGTTTACGGAGCACCTCACAAGATTCGTACTGGCACGACGCACCTTGAAAACCTGTTCCTGTGCGGCACCGATCAAGGCTTCCTGGGGATTATCGGCTCGATGCTGTCGGGCATCACGATCGCGAACCTGCATCTGTTGAAACCGGATTCGTAGCCGTCGCAGCGGCGATGCGCCGCGCAAGAAAAAAGCCGCCACCT
>VGZH01000126.1 GCA_016872645.1 Planctomycetota bacterium
TCCATAGTTTGGGAATTCGCTCAGTCTTTGTTTCTCTGAACCTCGATGGCACTCAGCCGTGCTCGGCCCTGTTTGGCGACGAGGTTCAGGACCAAGTTGTCCGTGACTCGCACATTTTCGACTTCACGAACGACGGCCGTCGCGCGATGCAAGGAACTCCCGTCTTGCGAAGAAGTGGCAACGTTCAGCGTCACATCTTCTATCGCCATTTTCCCCTGCAACTTAACGTCGAAGACGATCGGTTCCTGTTTGCCCTGACCAAGCTGTGCGAAATGCAATCGCACGGTGTAGATCGCCGGTTTGTCGTTCGGGCCGAGCAGCGGCAACGTGAGTTGCTCCAGGTCGTCGGCCCAGGAGGTGTAGAGCCACGGAGTTTCTGTGCCGTCGATCGGTTGCGACGTTTCGCCGATGCTGGTGAACTGACCGCCGGTTTTGAACATGGGTTTGAGGTCGAGCTTCACATCGAGGCTCGTCTCCTGATATGCGCGATAACGCGGGTATGACAGCCAGAGTTTTCCGCGGGCGTCTTTGCGATCGCCGGGAGCTCCGAGGTTGAGGGCCATCGACTGCACCGGTGTCTGTGCGCCGACGGCGCTGGAGATGGTCCATGGGCGGCGTGCCTCGCGCGGCTCCATCACGATCGTGGAGGCGATCGAGAACAAGCACACGCAACCGGCGCTGGCTTCTGGGATCATCACGAGTCCGCCGGCCGGGATCGCGTTGATCCAACATCCGAGGCGATGACCGGCGAAGTGCCGCGTGCCTTCGTCGGAGTTCAAGTCGTAGAAGCCGGTCGCGCCGGAGCGGAACATCAACATGCCCGACTCGCAGCCGGTCAACATGCCGCAGTGGTGCCCGGTGCGCATGATGCTCCACGGTTCGGCCGCGCCGGTCAGCGGATGTTGCTTCGTCTTCTGTTCGCCGCTGCTGAGGTCGAACGACCACGGCTCGGCGATGACTTGGTTTCCGACGATGATCGGGCGGTGGCGATAGTTCGCGTCCTTTGCCCAGAGCTTGTAGCCGTGCAGAGCAGAGAGCGCGACGAGCCGCCGCCGCGAGAACTCGCCGGCGACGAACTGCTTCCAGTAGTGGCCGTTCGCGTTGGCTCCACCGAGCAACAGCACGTTGTTGTGAACCATCAGTGTGAGCTTGCCGCCACCGATGCCGATGTCGCTGCAATCCGTCACGTCCACGGGATTGGCCCACAGTTGCTTGCCGGTGCGAGCTTCGAGCGCGACGGCTCGGCGGATGTCGGCGTTCTTAGCGCGATCTTCGGCGATCTCGCGTTCCTTGCCGGTGAGCTTGGCGAGTTCCGTCTTGTCGGCTCGCAGGATTTCCGCACGTTGTTCGGGAGTGATCGAGCTGTCGATGAAATAGACGCTCTCCGGGCTGATGGCGATCGTGTGATGAGAGATGCTCTGCCCTTTGTAGGCCCAGAGATGTGCTCCCGTTTCGATGTCGATGGCAAAGATGCCGTCGGTTGCGTCAGCGGTCTTCAATCCACGACGTTTCAGTTTGGCTTCGAGTTCCTTGCGAATCGTAGCCGTGCCGAACAGCAAACCGTTCTCGGTCGCGACGTAGCCCCACTCGTAGTCGCCGTTGTCCTTGTCCGGCGGCAAGCGGTGAATGCGTTTGGTCTCGCCCGTGGCAGCGTCGAGTTCAAAGCATTGATCCTTGATGAAGTGGAACAGCCGATCCTCCGACGCCGTCAGGTTGCCGGGGTTTTGATTTTGAAACACGCCCGTGCGGAGTGCTTTCGGGTTTTCGTACTTCCACAGGAACGTGCCGTTGTAGGCGTCGTAGGCCAGGATCGTGTCCTCGCCCTGGACGAACAATCGGCCACCCGTGGCGAGCGGCCCGACCGCTCCCTCATGGCGATTGACCATGTCTCCCGGCCCAGGATCGCCGAACCACAGCACGCCGAGGTCTCCCTTCACACGCTTGTCGAGACTGACCGCCGTGTTCGCCGCATTGCCGTACTGGTGCGACCAACTTCCAGCACCCGGCAGCGCGCCACGCTTGAGCGTGGCCCAAGCATCGGCAGCGGCGATTTGGGATTCCTCATTCAGTCCGGTCTGCCGCAGCCAATCGGTGACGGCCGGCAAGTCGATCGGTTTTCCTGGAGCATTCGCCGGGCGACCAACGACAAGCGTGCCCCCCAGCGGCTTGAGATGTCGCGCGAGCTTCGTCGCATCGCCGGGCAACTCGCCGGACTTCACGAACGTATCGGACGCGATCACGTTCGCGAAGTAGTTCGAGTACGGAATGCTCGTGGCTTTGCCCTGATGCACGACGATCCGCGTGCCGTACAAGCCGGCGCGCGACAAGCTGACTCGCGCCGTGTCAACGTTCTTCGCATCCGGCTCAACGGCATAAATCTTGAGTTCACTCCGTTTGGCAAGTTCGTAGGCCAACCTTCCTTGTTCGTTGCCGACAATCAATCCAAAGCCGCGTTTCGTGCCGGCTCGCTTGAGAATCTCATCGGCCGCCTGCCGATACAACGCTGTGAGATTGTCGTCGGGAAACGGATTGTCGATCGGCTTGGCCGCCGGCTTCAGGTCTGCCAACTTCAGTTCGTTGGACGCGAAGCTATAGATGCGGCCGGTGCTTGTGCTGACGAGCAGATGCCCGTTCGCCACGACCAGCCCGCGAGCGTCTCCTTCCACGTCGCTCTGCCACAGGCTCTCGCCCGTCTTCGACGAGTACGCTGTCACGCGGCCTCGGCCTCCGAGAAATACGAGATCACCGGCAGCCAGCAGTGCCGCGTCGTCCTTATTCGGCTTTTGCCAGACGATGCCGATGTCGGTGATCTTTTTGATTTCCGCCTGAGCGTCGCTGACCTTCTGGCGAAGCTCTTGGACCTTGTCTGCGGTCGCCGAGCGAAGCTGCGTGTTGAAATTGTTGATGTCTATTTCGAGCTGATGCCGCTTGCGACTGTTGACCGCATATTCCATCCGATTCAGCCGCGCGAGGTACTCTCCGGTGGCGACATAGGCCGCATCACCGCTCACGGACATCTGATGCCCGGCGAACCAGCCGAAGCCGACGTCGCCAGTCTTCTGCCCCATCGCCAGCACATGGTGCGTCCCGCCGGAATAGATTTGCCCATCGGCGAGCAACGCCTGTACGCCTCCGACGACACCTCCCGCCGTCGAACGCCAACCGAACTCGCGCTTGTGCAGCAAACGCCCCGTCGCTCGATCGAACACCGCGGGCAAAGACCGCCCCGACGGGACGACCAGATAATCGTCGCTCGCCAGCAAATATCCTTGTGGCGACAAATCGTTCCGCCCCGCATCCAACGCGCTGATGTTGTCCTGCTTCCAAACGACGGAGCCGTCAGCCGCATTCACCGCGTACAGATAAATGTCATCGTGCGGGAAGATTCCCGCGCCGAAGTACGCCGTCCCGCGATCCACGAGCATTCCCGTGCGGATCGGCCAGCGCGACACCATTTCGCCCCGAGCCAGCAGCCATTCCTCGAGCGGCCCGGCTCGCAACTTCCAAATCTGGCGGCCGTCTTTCGCGTCCAGGCAATACGCGCAGCCGTCGTCGGAACCGAAAAAGACGCGACCGCCGCTCAACGTTGGCGCGAGCCGAATCGGTCCGCCGCTGAAAAACGTCCACAACTCCGAGCCGCTGGCTAGATCGACGCAGTGCAATTGATGATCGACCGATGACCCGAAATAGATCCGCTGGCCAACGACGACGGGGTGAATGGCGTCATCGTACTTGGCTCGATGGGCCATGATGTGCCCTTCGATGATCCGTCCATCCTCGCCCGACGACGAAAGCTGCGGTACGCCCGGAGCACTCGCGATCCAGCGCGGCTTCAGCGGCACTTGAATCGTCTCCGTCGTCGCCCCACCGCGAGCGTTGTCGCCGCGATAGGTCGGCCAATCCGCTGCGACGGCCGCACCACCAGAGACCGCTCCCCACAACATCCAACCCAAAACCATTCCAGCCGAGTGAGCCTTAGGGATGTATCGCATCGGTCTTCCTCACATTTGTGGAGCTTCTATTTCACGATCACGATCAACGACGCCACCACAGCCAGTGCGGCCATCGCGAGCAGGACGCCGAAATGTGTTCCCGCTGAAGATAGGGACGGCGCTGTCGAAGTGGAGTTTGAATCGAGCACAGTTTGGCCCGAGGGAATCGAAACCAAGCTTAGTTCGGTGTCGGTGGTCGATTCGTCCGTGGCCTTCAAGGAATTCTCGTCAAAGAGTTGGCCTTCCCAATTCATCGCGCAGAGTAAATCGAATCCAGGGTTCTGCTGTTTGACCTGACAGGAGCACGCGCTGCACAGATACCGAGTCCAATCGCCGACGGTCTCGGATTCGAGTTTGCTCGCGGAGAGCACGTTCAGCACCCGGCCACGACCGAAGACCGGGGCGATATACGAGTCGCTGGCAACCGGTGCTTTCGCGAGTCCTCCGTGCAACAACTTAATCAGCGTTTGCTCTTCAGCCGACTCCGCAGAGACCTCGACAACCGAGAACTTCATCTGTAGCGGAATCTTGGCGAGCAATTCCGATCCGGGTCGCCCGACTCCGGGCGGCAGTTCGATTTCTTCAGCGAGCTTTGCGAGCGCGGCATCCAGAGAGGCTCGCGTGCGTGCGGCCAGTTCTTTGTCCGAACCTCGCAGCAGCAACCAGACGACCGCATCGCCTCGAAGCAGACGTTGAGCGACTTCGCGCCGCGCGGGGGACGTTGCCAGATCCTCCAGGAAGGGATCGCTCAAACGTCCTTGCCAGAAGATGTGCTGTCCGGTCGCTTTCAAAGGCGTGCGCACGACGACGGTCGGCAGCGGAGCGTCCTTCAGCGACTTCCATAGATCCAGCAAGTCCGCAGGCACACGCTCGTCCAGATCGCAACGCACGACCTCCAGATTCACGTTGCCGCCGTTGTGAACGGCCCAGTCTTCCAGTTGAGTCAAGCGCTTCGCATCGGTGTCGTTCAAGGTTCCTCGAAAGAAGACGGAGACCTCGAACAAATCCGGCGACCATCGTTCCAGCGCGTATCGAAACACCGGGATCGAGCACGCCGGCAGCGATCCAACCGACGCGAAGAACGCCAGCAAACTCAAAGCGATCAGACGCAGAAACATGCTTCGCTACCTTGCCGAGTTCATTGCCCAAGACACAACACTTTGCCGCTGAGCGTGGCGACGAAGATTTTTCCATAGGCCGTAGTCATGCCGTCCCAGACCGGTGTGCTGTCGAATTTCACGTCGCTCACCGTGCGGCCATCTGTCAGCGAGACGGCGAGCAACTGAAAGCCGAGCTTCCCTTCGAGAGCGTCGTCCTGCCGCTTCAATAAGTCTTGAATCGACTGGTCCTTCGCAGCTTGGCGTTCAAAGGCGTATTCCTCGTCCAGGAAATCCGGAGGTCCCGCCGACAGCAGCGCATTCTTGGCGAGCACCATGCTGCGAGCGAAGACCGGGCTGAACTGCGTCCATTGATGCTCGAACTTTAAGCCGCCGGGTTGAGCGTTGCCTCCCGGCTTGGCGTTGCCGGCCGGGGCGTTTGCGAGTTTCGGAAACAGCACGCAGACACCGATGCGGCCTTGGCCGGTCGGTTGGCCACCGAGATCGCCGTCGTTCTTGTGGCCGGAGTCGTCTCGCGCCGAACCGTTGTCGAACGTCAATGCGACCTGCGCTTGCGACGACAGACGGCGTGACTTTTCGGGATCGTCGTGCGATTCGGTCAGCTCGGCGGCGGTCAGTTCGCGATGGAAAATGCGGACCTCATCAACCGCTCCGACCAGAGCGTATGGACTCTTATAGTCTCCAACCGCACCACCGTTGTCGCCACCGATCTCCAGAGCTTGAGCCGGATTGTTGGCGATGAAACTCTTCGTCTTCCCTTCTGCCACCAGTTTGCCGTTGACATACAGCTTGATGGATTTGTCCGCGCCGAGCACTCCGGCGAGATGACACCAGCCCTGCGGCAAGCGGATGTTCGCCGTAGCCGTCGCGAGTTCGTTCTCCGCGCGAATGTGGAATGACGGCTTGCGGCCTTCGATCGACAAGGCGTATCCGTTCGTCGGGCCACCATGAGCGACGATGACTCCGGCCGGGGCGTCGGCCTTCACCCACGCTTCGACGGTCAGCGGTTTGTTGCTGGGATCGAGCGAATCGCTCTTCGGGAAATCGACCGTGAACGCTTCGCCCGCCGCACGATTCTTTTTCCCGCCCGGCTGCACGCCGGTTCCTGGTTTCGGCGCTTCGCCTGCGGCATCGCGACTGGCGGAAAACAACTGATGTTCGAGCGTTGTGGTCCAGCGATAGTACTGCGGCTGCCTCGCGTAGCCGAAAACATCTTTGTCGTTGAAGACCAGGATGCGGCCCGACGGCGTGTACTTGCCGGCCTGATAGTAGCCGTTGTGTCCGCCGGCAAAACTTTTGCCGTACACCCAGTACGAGCGATGGAACCAACTGTCGTCGAGATAACCCATCGGTGCGAACAAGTGCCGCCCGGCGCCTTTCTGAGTCCCCCCTTGCTCTTCGGCATTGCCGGAAATCGGGCCGATGTCGATGCGCTGCCCCGACTCGTCGAACTTTTGCGACCGCAAAAAAATGAACTCGCCATCGGACGACAGGATGTCGTTCAAGCCGACCGGCATCTGCAACGTCTTCAGTCGAACTTGAATGTCCTCGCCGGTGACCGGATCGCGATCGTCTATCACGGTCTCGGACAATTTCTTTCCAGTGCGCGGGTCGAGCCGCATGTACCTCATGCCTTGATCCAGAAAACTCGAACGGCCGCAGACGAACGTGAGGATGTCTTTTTCGACCAGCACCGAACCATGCACAGGCCAGACCGATTCGATTTGCTCGAACGAACCTAAACGGCGATCAATCGGAGCGGCTCGATAACGCCAAGCCAGCGCTCCGTCAGAGGCTCGCAAGCAATACACCCAGCCGTCGGTCGAACCGAACAGCAGCCGACCTTTCCAGTACGTCGGCGGCGAATCAACCCGCGCGCCGGCCGTGAATGTCCAGCGCGATTCTCCGTTCGCCACATCGAGGGCATGGACCGTGTGCCGATCAATCTGCGCGACGAACGCCATCTTTTCGGCAACCGTGATCGCCGAAAGTCGTCCCGGCAGCTTGATCTCCCATGCCATGCTCAAATCTTTGGCCAACTCTTGTCCCGACGATCCGCTGCGAGCGTTGTCGTGCCGATACACCGGCCATTCGTCAGCGCTGGCATCGCGTTCTTTGATTGCATCGTAGGCCGGACCTTTCTCGAGGCGGTCGGCTTCGGAAATCTCCTTCGGCAGCCGAGCCGATTGCAACGGAGGAGCCAGCGCGTTCAAGCCGTACAACTTCGCTTCGGGGTAACATGCGCAGTCGTGGGGTGGAGCGTACAGCAATCCGTTGCACGGCATGACTCCGTACAAGCAGCCGCCGCGCACCCAATGGTTGATGTCCCAATGCTCGGCCTTGAAATCGACCAGTTCGATGCCGGTCCGCGACGGAATCAAGAAGCGATCCGTCGCCTTCGCGATGTAGCAGCGATGATGGAACCAATACGTGTCGATGTCGGGAGAGAACTTCGATTTCACGTCACCTGTTTTGGGATCGCGTCCGGTGAAGATTCCCGAATCCCGACCGCTGGTCGTCGGAGCCACCCACACCAGACCGCCCGTGCAGATCAAATCCTGCGGCGACTGATAACCCGACGGGGCGTGCTCCGATTCCCACAGCAGCTTGCCATCAGCCAGCGAGTACGACTGCATCCGCCCGTCGCCGCCAGCGTGCAGGACAACGTCGCCGTGCATGACCAACCGCGGCGCGAAGTGGAACGGCAGAGCCTTGCGGCGCGTCGTCGGCTCACTGACCCACTGCCGCTGACCGGTCGCGCGGTCGATGCTCACGATCTCTTTGCCGTTGGAATAGACCAGCCGCTGATCGTTCACCGCCATCGTCAGCGGTACGATCGTCCCGGCGATCTTCCACAACGGCTTGCCGGTTGCGGCGTCCAGAGCGTGAATCTCTCGCGGCCCTTCGTTCCAGACGTATTCGCCGTTGACTCGGCCTTGATCGCCGGTGTTCAACTTCGGTGCGAAGTCGTCCAGTTCGGAAGCGTCCGGATTGACCATCGCGAACAGCACGCCGCTACTGAGCACGATCTCTTCCGTCCCCTTCGTCGTCGAGTAGGTCAGCTCCGTCTTGCCCGTTGCGGCGTCGAGCCGGCTGACCGGGTCTTTAATGCCCATCGTGACGTAGACGTGCTCGTCGTCCGCAACCAACCGCCGGGCCAACTGCGTCGGCCCACTTTTGAGCGGCCACATTTGATTGTGCCATTTCGCGATCGACCGTTTCCACAGGATCGTCCCGTTGAAGGCGTCGCGCGAGACCAGTTTCCATTTCGACGGAAGCTGGATCGAAATCCGCGAACCTTCATCCATGATGTAGGTCATCCGCCCCTTGGCCGAGACCAACGCACTCATGCTTGCCATGCGATCGTGATGCCGCGACCAACGCGGCGACCCGACCCACTGCAATCGCTCGGGCGTATCGACGACACGGTCGTGAGCGACCGGGTTGCCCGTCGAGTCGTGGAAGTAGTGCGTCCAATCGTCAATGTCCTGCGGCCACGGCTTGACGACCTTCGTCCACTCGCCGTTCTGCTTGAAGTACGCCACGCCGTTCGGACAGAGCACTCGCAGCACTTCGTCTGGCGAGACGCCCAGTAATTCTTCGGCGACGACCAGATTCACAAAATTGTCGATATACGGCAGCAAAGCCCCGTTGAGCCGATCGACCGAGACCGGCCCGTAGATTCCCTTGGCTCGCAGACTGCGTCGAGACTTTGCGACATCGTCCGCATCCGGATCAAGCCCCTGAACTTGATAGCTGTCGTTTGCTCGCAACGCCGCCGTGAGTTCGCCATCACCGCTTCCTAAATGGACGACGATGCCGCCCTTGATCCCCGTGGCCTTGAGAATCTCCGCCGCTCGCTCTTTCGGAGAACCGGCTTGCTGAGCAAAGCCCAGCGAACTCAATGCGAACAGCGTCAGCCAACAGCATGACGATCGGAGCAGAGACATTGCAGACCTCATGATTCGAAACGGATTCGGAACCTAACACGAAGTGCCTGCGAGTGGTCAAACCGTTTGAAAACGACCACTTGCCCGCGCGTCGTGCTGGATTTGAAACGGCCTCGTCAGGGCTCGTCCGAGAACAACAGGAAGACGAATCTACCGAGCACGATCCTCCGGCGAAAAGCGTCCGTGGCGAATTCTTTGAGGCACAAACCCTGTTGGTTGCCAACTCGGTCTGTGTCTTGGCTAAGATCACTCCTGCGTTACCCTGCTCGATTCTGATTGGATTCCACGATGCTTGCCCACCGATCACCTCTGTGTCAATTGCTACGACGAACCCGCCGGGGAGCGGTCTCTCCTTCGGCACTGGCGATGTTGCTGTCGCTGTTCGTTTTGGCCGGGTTGGTGGCCTTGCTGATGAGATCTTCGCCATCGCAGGCTCCGTCCACGCCGAGCGGTCAGACGCCCAATGAGCCGCTGGTCATCTACTGTGCCGCCAGCAACAAGAGCGTGCTGGAAGCGATCCGCAGCGATTACGAACGAGACTGCAAGACGCCGGTGCAGGTTCAGTACGGTCCGTCACAGACATTGCTCGCTTCGCTGGAAGTTTCCGGCGCGGGAGATCTGTACCTCCCGGCCGATGACAGCTACCTGGCAATGGCCCGAGAGCGAAAGTTGCTGGCCGGCGAGTCGTCCGTGTTTCCGCTGGCGAAGATGCAAGCGGTCGTCGCAGTCGCCAAAGGGAATCCCAAACAGATCACTCGTCTGGACGACTTGTCGGCGGAAAATGTCCGATTGGCTCAGGCCAGCGTCGAGGCATCGGCGATCGGCAAGATGACACACGCAACGCTCACGGCCAGTGGCCAATGGGAGAAGCTGCATGCTCGCACGACGGTCTACAAGACCACCGTCAACGAAGTGGCCAACGATGTGAAGGTCGGCGCGGTCGATGCCGGTATCGTGTTTGATGCGGTCTTGCACGATTACGAAACGCTCGAAGCGGTCGCGCTGCCAGAATTGAAAGACGTGCAAGCTCGCATCGCTGTCGGCGTGCTGAAGTCGAGCCGTCAGCCTCGGCAGGCATTGCATTTCGCTCGCTATCTGGCGGCTCGCGATAAGGGTTTGCTGCGGTATCGCGAGTTCGGATTTCAGCCGGAGGAGGGAGATGCGTGGACCGAGCAACCGGAGATCACGCTCTATTCAGGGTCGATGCTACGGCCGGCCATCGAAGCGACCATCACCGACTTCGAGCAGCGTGAGGGAGTGCGGGTCACTCGCGTCTACAACGGCTGCGGAATCCTGGTGGCACAGATGAAAGCCGGACAGGTTCCTGATGCCTACTTCGCCTGCGACATGGAATTCATGAATCAAGTGCGCGGACTGTTTCCGGAATCCGAAAATGTCTCGCAGAACGAGTTGGTCATCCTCGTGAAGAAGGGGAACCCGTTGGGGATCAAGTCGCTGCACGATCTCTCCAAGCCGGATTTGCGAGTCGGCATCGGCCACGAGAAGCAATGCGCGATGGGTTGGCTCACGCAGAAGACGTTGACCGAAGGGGGCGTGAAAGAGGACGTGATGAAGAATGTCGTCGTGCAGACGCCGACGGGGGACATGCTGGTCAACCAGATGCGTTCCGGATCGCTCGATGCCGCGGTCGCATATCTCAGCAACGCGGCGGGGTCGGCACAGTTTTTGGATGCGATCCGTATCAAGGGCATCCCGTGTTCAGTCGCGACGCAGCCGTTTGGAGTTGCCAAGGATTCCACCAACAAACAACTCGCCGAACGATTGCGACAGGCGATTCGCGCAGACGCCTCGAAAGAGCGTTTCACCAGCGAAGGCTTTCAATGGGTTGGTGAGAAGTCTCATGTCAACAAAACCCGCTGAGCCGCCAGCGAGGTAGCCCCAGTTTGTATCACCCGAACCGGGGCTAGGGCCCCGCGGCTAATAGCAGCCTGCTTCACTTCGAGTTAGTCTGTTCTGACGATGAACGAGTCTCCTGCCAGCACGACTTCTCTTGGCACGTCTGCACCGCCGCATCGCGCCGGTTCGGACGTGCCGTTCTTCGTTGTGATGGGAGGACTGGGCGGCAGTTTCGTGTTGCTGATCGTGACGATGATTGCTGCCGACTTGGCGTTCACGTCGCCGGCGCACTTCTCGGCCGCGCTGAGCAAGCCGGAAATTCAGCGAGCGATTTGGCTGACGCTGATTTCCTGCTCGATCTCGGCGTTGCTGTCGATTTGGGTGGCGACGCCGCTGGGCTACTTGCTGTCGCGATTCTCGTTTCGTGGCCGGTGGCTGATCGACACGATCATCGACATCCCCGTCGTCCTGCCGCCGCTGGTGATCGGGTTGAGTTTGTTGATTCTGTTTCATCTGCCGATTGGCGGGACGAATCTCGAACAGGTCATGCAGGACCGTTTCGGCTTTCGAGTGACTTACGCCGAGCCAGCCGTGGTGCTGGCACAGTTTTCTGTCGCGTGTGCGTTCGCCGTGCAGACGATGCGTGTGACGTTCGATCAAATCGACGCGCGGGCCGAGCAAGTCGCGATGACGCTCGGTTGCCGCCGTAGTCGAGCGTTTCTGGAGATCGCGTTGCCGCAAGCCTGGCGTGGGATCGTCGCTGCAGTGACGATCGCCTGGGCGCGATCGCTGGGTGAGTTCGGCCCGATCCTGGTCTTTGCCGGGGCGACACGGATGCGCACCGAAGTTCTCTCGACGACCGTGTTTCTCGAACTGAGCGTCGGGCAACTCGAAGCGGCCGTGGCGGTGTCGCTGATGATGGTAGTGGCCGCGATGGCGGTACTGGGCATCGTGCGATTGGTCGGAACGAAGGTGATCCGATGATCGAACTCCACGACATCACGATCCGCTCTGGCCCGTTCTTGCTGACGAACGTCGGCATGACGATTCCCGATGGGACTTATGCCGTGCTGATGGGGGGCACCGGGCAGGGCAAGACGACGATCCTCGAAGCGATCTGCGGCCTGCGAACCGTGACCCGCGGCCAAGTCTTCTTGAATGGCGATGACATCACGCGCTGGAAGCCGGGCGACCGCGGCGTCGGCTATGTGCCGCAAGACCTCGCCCTGTTCCCGATGATGACGGTTCGCGGGCATCTGGAATTCGCGTTGCGAGTCCGCCATTGCTCGCGCGGGTTGATCCGAGACCGCGTCGCCGAACTGGCGCACGTTTTGGGTATCGAATCGCTGCTGGCTCGCCGAGTCACGAATCTCAGCGGCGGTGAAGCTCAGCGCGTGGCGCTTGGTCGAGCGTTGTCCTTTCGGCCACGCGTGCTGTTGCTCGACGAACCGCTGAACGCGCTCGACGAAGCCACTCGCGACCGGCTCTGTCAGTTGCTGCGCTCGATCCAAAAACAGAGCGGTCTGACGACGCTGCACATCACGCACGCCCGAACGGAAGCTCGATTGCTGGCCGAAAAACTGTTTGTTTTGGACGCCGGCCAGCTTCACGAGCGACCGCTCACCGAACTGACTCACCCGATTGCCGGGAGCACCGAGGCATGAAACTGCGAGTGCAATACATGGCGCAGCTCCGCACCGTCATCGGGCAGGCCGAGGAGTTCATCGAGTTGCCGGACGGCAGCCGGTTATCGGACGTGCTCATCCAACTGGCGGCACGGCATAGTGTCGCGAGGTCGCATCTCCTCACGGATACCGGACAGCCTCGCCCCAGCTTGCTGATTATCATCAACGAAGCCGCTGTCTCGGCTCGTGACGCGGCGACCACCGAACTGCGCTCGAATGACGTCGTAACCTTGTTGCCGCCGATCGCCGGCGGGTGAGAGACGATCCGATGCGCGAACTTCCCGAACTCACGCCTGATGAACTCGGTCGCTACGAGTGGCAACTGACGGTTCGCGATTTCGGCGAGGAAGGGCAGCGGCGGCTGAAGAATGCGACGGTGCTTGTTTCGCGAATCGGTGGTGTCGGCGGAACAGCGGCGCTGCAGCTTGCGGCGGCAGGAGTCGGTCGGCTGATCCTCGCTCATGCGGGGGATGTGCGGCTGAATGATCTCAATCGCCAATTACTGATGACGACCGATGGGATCGGCTGGCCGCGAGTCGAATCGGCAATGCGCCGCCTGCGCGAACTGAACCCGCATGTCGAAATTGAAACCATGAACGAGAACATCAGCGAAGCCAACGTTGCCGAACTGGTCCGCCGTTGCGATGTCGTGGTCAGCGCCGCTCCGCTTTTCAACGAGCGTTTGCTGATGAATCGTGAGGCTGTATGGCAACGGAAGCCGTTGGTCGATTCGGCGATGTACGAACTCGAAGGTCGGCTGACAACGGTCATCCCCGGCCGCTCGCCCTGCTTGAGTTGCCTGTATCCGGAACCGCCGCCGAACTGGAAGCGCGAGTTCCCTGTCTTCAGCGCCGTGTCTTCGACCATCGGATCGCTGGCAGCGATGGAAGTCGTCAAGCTGATCGCCGGCCTCGGCGAACCACTCGCCGGGCGACTGCTGACCTTCGATCTGCGAGACATGTCGTTCCGCAAAGTCCCAATCGCGCGGCAGTCGGACTGCGCGATTTGTGGTTCCTTGTGAGTAGAGGTGGTTTCAAAAACCTGACTAACCCGAGGCGTGAGCGAGGGCATCGCGGAATCAAGCGTGAAATCGCCCCTCGCTCACGCATCGGGTTCGAAATAAAGCTAAG
>VGZH01000127.1 GCA_016872645.1 Planctomycetota bacterium
TCCGCGACGAGCCGCCATCGTAGCTCAGTCGGCAGAGCGATGCTTTCGTAAAGCATAGGTCGTCGGTTCAAATCCGACCGATGGCTCTTGAGAATGCCATGAACCAAAAAGGTTTGTGGCTTTTTTTGTCTCGACGTGCTGGTGATCTCGTCGCGGTCTTTGCCGTATCGATGTCGTTCTTTGCGTGATCAGTCACAGCGGCGGTAGGCGGTGGCGAATAGCGATTCAAGTTTCTCTTGTGTTCACAGGAGTCGCTCAGTCCCATGTGCTTTGTTCGTATCATGACGGGGTGTCTTGGGAGTGCTCTTTCTGTTTTTGTGCGAGGCGAATTTCGCCAGGGGTGAGCACGAAGGGAAGCTGTCAATCCCGTTGCTTGGCGACAGCACGACGATTGGAAGTGTCTGCCGAGTGACCCATCGCGACGGGCCTAACTTGGAGGATGTGATTCGCTTGCTGCTGGCAGCGGAGAAAAATGCGGCGCCGACCAACATCATCAATCAGGGGGCGCGCCGGTGAGTACATTCGTGGATTGATGACGGGCGGACGCTACGATCGCGAGATCGCCAAGCTGCCGAGGATCGATTACGTCATCATCCTTTGCAAATCGATGGAGGAGCCGGGAAGCATGGGCATTCAGAATCTTTGCGAATTGCATCGGCGTACTGCCGAGCGGCTGGGGCCGCGAGTGGCCTTACGACACAAGCAGGCCGGACAATTCTGCGATTTGTCTTGGGTAGACTACCGGCGACTTGCGGACGATGCAGCCGCAGGGCTCATCTCGCTTGGGATTCAGATTGGCGACCGGATCTCACTTCTGAGCGAAAACCGCTGGGAATGGCTGATCGCCGATCATGCGATTTTGAGTTGCGGAGCTGCGGATGTTCCGCTGCATGCGCCGTTGGCCGTGGCTCAAGTGGAGTACCAAGTCGGGCACAGTGAGTCGCGAGGAATTGTCGTCAGCGGACAGGCACAAGCGGACAAAGTGTTCGCTGCGTTGGATGCCTTGCCGCTGCTCGAATTCCTGATCTCGTTTGAGCCGATCAAGGCTCCGGCGAATTGCCGGCTCAAGCTGCTGGCCTGGAACGGTCTAAAGCATCGCGGCTGGCAACTGGGTGCCGCCGGACGACAAGAGATCGCTCGGCGCGAGGCTGCGATCCGCGGCGGCAACTTGGCGACAATCATCTACACCAGCGGTACGACCGGGAATCCAAAGGGAGTCATGCTCTCGCACGACAACTTGCTGACCAATGCGGCAGGAACTGGAAAGATTTCGTTCATGCAGCCGGACGACGTGTTATTGAGTTGGCTGCCGTACAGCCACATTTATGCGAGGACGGTCGATCATTATTTGACGACCTGGGCCGGCATCACCGTCGCGCTGGCGGAGTCGATCGAAACGCTTCTTGCCGATTTGGAGGCGGTGCAACCGATGTGGCTGACGGCAGTACCTCGTTTTTACGAAAAAGTCTGGAACAGCGTCGCCGAGTTGATTCCGAAAGAACGTGACGACCGGTTGCGAAAGCTGTTTGGGCCGCGAATTCGACAGCTCACCTCGGGGGGAGCACCATTGCCGCAACACGTTTGCCGCGCGTTTCACGCGGCAGGACTGCCATTGCTGGAAGGCTATGGGCTGACGGAAAGTTCGCCAGTGATTTCGTTCAACAACACCCAGTCGTTCAAGATCGGCTCGGTGGGTCACACGATCGAAAACGTCGAAGTGTGCATCGCCGAGGACGGCGAGATCCTGACGCGCGGCCCGCACGTCATGCAAGGCTACTGGAAGAATCCGATCGCAACTGCGGAGACGATTCGCGACGGCTGGCTGCATACCGGAGATGTCGGCAAGCTCGACGACGAAGGTTTTTTGTCGATCACCGATCGGAAGAAAGATCTCTTCGTCACGTCGGCGGGAAAGAACATCGCTCCCAGCGAACTGGAACGTCTGCTGACCAGCGATCCGTTCATCGATCAGGCGGTGGTTTACGGAGACGGCCGACACTTCATCAGCGCGCTGATCGTCCCGAACGAAGTGTCATTGAAAGCCGAAGCGGAAAAACTCGGATGCGACTGGACCGCTACCGACGGCTTCGTCACAACGGCGGCTTTGATCGATTTCATGCAATCGAGAATCGACGCCGTCATGGAAGCGGTCAGCCAACCGGAACGAGTCAAACGCTGTTTGTTGCTCGACAAGCCATTCCAACTGGCTGAGGATGAATTGACCGCGACGATGAAAGTCCGTCGCCGGCACATTCTCGCGAAGTATGAGCGGGAATTGGCGGCGCTGTACGACGCGACCTAGCAGCCGGTTGCTCGCCGGCAACGGCTGGAAGTGGAAAACTGGCTTTCGAACGTGTGCGGTGCCGAATACAGTGATTTGGCGTTTGTTGTTCGATTGCCGCTACGCACGGGCGATCCGCTCGTGCCACAGAGACTTTGCATGTTTGACGTCGGTGCATTTCGAGCGAAGACGTGCGACGGCGCAGGCCGGCGTTCGTTTCTGAAGGTCGGTGCCACGCTGCCGTGGATGCTCGGAGGCTTGACGGCTGACAACGTGGTTCGCGCGGCGACAGCGACGCGAGCGAAGTCCATCATCTTTGTCTGGTTGTGGGGTGCGCCGAGTCACATCGACACGTTTGACCCGAAGCCAGACGCTCCGAGTGAATATCGTGGACCCTTCACTCCGATCCCCACGCGCACGCCGGGGTTGATGGTCAGCGAACTCCTGCCAAGGTTGGCCGCGCGGTCGCAAAAATACTCCGTCGTGCGGAGCAACGTCACTTCGGAACCAGGGCACCCCGATGCTGGAACCGTTGGCCTGACAGGTTTCAAAGAAAAGCCGGAGCCAGTGCGTCCGAACTTCGGTTCGATCATCTCGAAGTTTCGTGGCCATCGAGGGTCGCTGCCACCGTTCGTCTCAGTCGGACGGGGAATTCCGCGCGATGTCGTTCGCAAAGTGGACGGCTACGGTGGCGGCACGCTTGGAAAATCCTTCGATCCGTTCATGGTGAGTTGTTCGGATCTGGGAGAGGTCGAAATTCCGGCGTTGCAGCTGCTGGATGGTTTGACTCCCAATCGAGTCTCTGACCGACGGGCACTGCTCTCGTTGGTTGATGAAGTACCGAGGCAGCTGGAAGCTCTCGGTATCGACGAATGGGACCGCACGTATCAGCGAGCGTATGGGCTGCTGACGACTCCCGCCGCCCGCGCGGCATTCGACCTGACGGCGGAGCCTCAGAAGCTGCGAGACGGGTACGGCCAGACGACCTTCGGACAAAGCTGCCTGCTCGCGCGGCGACTGGTCGAAGCTGGCGTGCCGTACATTCAGGTGAATTGGTCCGAATACGTCGAGTCGATCACGCCGAATTGCGACTTCGGCTGGGACACTCACATCTACAACTTCGAGTTGCTGCAAGATACGCATTGTCCAATTTTCGACCGGGCGTTTTCCGCCTTGTTGGATGACCTCGATTCGCGCGGCCTGTTGAAAAGCACGCTGGTCGTGGCGATGGGAGAATTCGGTCGGACTCCGCGGATCAATGGCCGAGCGGCTCGCGATCACTGGCCTCGCTGCTATTTTTCGGTTTGGTCCGGAGCCGGCATCGAGCCGGGTCGCGTGATCGGTGCGAGCGACAAGTACGCCGAGGATCCCATCACCGAAGGGATCACCCCGCTGATGGCCGGCACCACGATCAGCGAACTCGCCGGGATGGACGCGCAAGCCCGCGCCGAACTTCGAGTGCTCGACGGCGGCAGCGTGATTCACGAATTGGTGTGAGTGTCGAATTTCAGGATGCCGTCGCGTGGGAGAACACAGAAGAATGTTTCGTTGGAGTGTGCTGTTCGCGGCGTTTGTGGGACTTGGTTTCGGTCAACTCATAATCGCAGTTGAGCCGGTTCGCTTGACGACCGATGGCCGAGTGAAACGCGATCCGGTCTTCTCGAAGCCGGACGGCAGTGAGTTGCTGTTCGTGGTGCTCGATCGGCCAAAGCAATTGCGGCTGATGAAACTGACGCTGGCGAGCGGCAAAGTCGAGTTGCTGCATCCCAACGAAACTCGCTCCGAGTTCGAGCCTGCGGTGTCTCGCGACGGCCGGTTCCTGGCGTTCGTGCAGAATCGAGGCAATCTTAGCCTCGCACTGGTCATCAAGGATTTGATGACCGGCACTCAGTCCGATGTTCCGCCCGGAGGCGGTTTCTCTGGAATGCATAGTCCGGCGATCGCACCGAACAACTTGCGCGTGCTTTATAGCTATCCCGAAGAGGGGCGGCAGCATTTGTTCTCAGTCGGTATCGACGCCAAGGAGCCGCGCCGATTGGTCGATTCGTCTGGCGTGAACAACTGGCCGAGTTTTTCGCCCGATGGCCAGCACGTTGTTTTCAGTTCGACGCGCGATGGCGATTACGACTTGTATGTCATGAAGTCCGACGGCACGGACGCTCGCCGGCTGACGGACATTCCCAAGCAAGACATCCGTCCGCGCTGGTCCCCCGATGGCCGCCGCATCGCGTTCACCAGCAATCGCGATGGCAACTACGAGATTTATCTGATCGCTCCCGATGGAACCGGGCTGTCGCGCGTCACAAACCATCCTGAACAAGACGACTTCGCGGCTTGGTCACCCGACGGTCGGAGATTGGTGTTTGTCGCCGAGCGCGATGGACACCAAGACCTTGTTTCGGTCGATGCGCCGTGACGCGATCAGGGGCGACGGATTCCGAACCGCACTTTCGTCTGAGCCTCGATGCCAGCCGCTAAATCCTGTCCGAGTCGCAATGCTTCGGTCGCGCGCGTGTTGCTGTAGAAGTTGAGAGACCGGACGGCCAAGTCGGCGCGGCCGCTCTGGAACAGCGACTCGGCGGTCTCTGCAACGAAACCCTGTTCCGCGATCAGGCGTGATTCCAAGCCGACGAGTGTCTCGGTTACCGTTGGCAGGAAGGGATCGCGGTGTTCGTCGACAAGATAGAATAGTCGCTTGAAAACCTGAAAAGCAGACTGCGTTGATTCCAGCCCGCGTTGCCCGGCATCTTGGAACTTGGTGGCTTCCTCTTCGGTGAGATACCGATGCCGAGCGAATTCTGGCGGGACTTCGGTGCCACCGAGATACCACGGGACGAACGGAGCCGTGAGCGGTGACGCCGGCGCGACCCACAACGTGCCGAGTTCGGACCGGACGTTCGGCCGCAGTTGCGCGACTTGACCGTAGCCAGCCGTTTCGCGGGTCACTTCGGGAGCACGCACGGCGGCCATGACGTCGGTGAGTTTGATCTTGCCGCGAAGTTTGTGCAGACGTTGTTCCATCACTTCGACCAATTCGTGCCGCAGTTTTCCGTCGCCGTAGACTTTATTGACGTTGAACGGCTGGTTCTGCTTCGGATCGAACCAGCCTTGCTCGATGGCAAACGAAATCAAATTCGGCGAACCCATGTAGTCCTGGTGTTTCAAGTAGTCCGACGGAATCTCGCCGATGTAGCCGGGACGGGAAACACGAATCGCGTCAGGACCAAGCCGTTCGGCGACCCACAGCCCTTTGCCCCCAGCGAAGTTGATCAGCACCCAGCCCTCGTTTGCGTCGGCGAACAAGTGCGAGTTGCCGCCGTAGGTGGCGTAGCCGTATTGGTCGATCAGGTCGCCGACAAGTCGCGCGGCTTCGCGAGCGGTTTTGGCTCGTTCCATCGCGATGCGCGACAGATCGCTGTAGTTCAAACCTCGCTGCGGATTGGGTGTCATCTTCCGCAGTTCGTCGCGTGATGGCGACCAAACATCACGCGCGGCGACGTGATGCTCGTTGAGTCCGCCGTTCGTCAGAGGTGCCGGGAATCCGGCGAACGCCGAGTAGTTCATCGTGATGTACTTGGCCGTCACGCGGACTTGCGGAATCTCGATCAACTCACCCGGATAGCGGGCTTTGCTGGTTGCCCCAACTCTGATCTTTGCTCCGGCGGGATGTTCGCGGCGCGGTACGATCTCCAGCCAATGGCTCGACGGCTCATCGCCGTAGCCGCCGAGAAATGCACTTCCGTCTGATGTGCAATTCTTGCCGACGTAAATGCCGTAGCTGGCCTGAGCGGAATCGAGCGATAACAAACAACACAAAACTGCGATGACGACGACTCGCATGCGAGCCTCCTCAACTTTTGTCTTGAAAGACGGCATCGAGGGCGGCCTTCACGTCGAGGCGTTGAAACGTAAGTCTGCTGCCGGGATCTTCGACAGCCGGCCCGGTGCGCTGGAAAATCGCCATCATTGCGTCGGGCAGAGTCGGCCCCGCTTTCTTCCAGTCGTAGCCGGTTTTGTTGATCGCTTCACGCAGCAACAGGACCGCTCCACAAACGATCGCATTCGATGACGACGTCGCGGAGGCTGGAACAACCAGTTCGATCTTGGCGTGCCGATCGAGATAGACCTCGTCTTTTCCCGGTCGGACCGCACCGATGGCAAAACAGTTTGGCTGGCAAGCGGGCCACGAGATGCCGTTCGTGAAGGTGTGATTGCCGGCCGGTGCGCTGACCCAGATATTCAACTCGCGCAGCCGTTTGAGCTTGGCATCGATTTCTGTCGGAACCGGCTCTGCGTGTTCGAGGTCATCCACCGGAGCCAGATTGATCGCCGTGATGCGGTGCTTCTGATGGTGGTCGATCACCCATTGCAGTCCGGCAGCGAGCGTCTTGCTGTCGGCCACTTTGCAGTGGCAGCACTCCAACGCGCGGACGACGGCGACTTGGTTGTTGAATGCGACTCCGTGCTTGCCCTTGTAATTCACGGAAGACGGGATGCCGATCGTCGAGCCGTGATAGCCGCG
The DNA here is from genome assembly GCA_016872645.1 of Planctomycetota bacterium. Taxonomy (GTDB): domain Bacteria; phylum Planctomycetota; class Planctomycetia; order Planctomycetales; family Planctomycetaceae; genus SXKJ01. Next base: position 6,804 of record VGZH01000127.1, read on the forward strand.
TCCTTCGTGCTTTGGGTCGTCGTCCCCATCGACACTGTCGTACGACACCAGCACCTTCGGTGCGTCGCCGTCCGATTGCGACCATTCGGGCATCGACAATTTGCAGCCGTCGTCCAGCAGCGCGAGCGTTTGACCTTTTCCAAACGTAAGCTTGTCTTTGTAGGCCGCCCAGGCATCGGTCACTCGAGCATGCTTGAACGCCGGCGGGTCAGCCGCCGCAATTTCGTCGGCGAAGGCAGAGCGGCCAACCAGCCACGAACTCATCGCTAACCCACCCGCGGACAAAAAACAGCGACGCGAATGCGGTTCGTGGATCATTTGGGTCTCACCTCTGATGGATGCCGACTCGGATTCCAAACTCATCCACGGCGGATTTTCGAGCCTTTGAAGTGAATCTGGATGCGGTAGATGAACTTTGTCCGAGAGTGGATTTGGCCGGTGACGAGATCGACACGCTCCGGAACTTCGCGGACGTGTTTGTCGACGACGGCGTGAAAGCCACGCTCGGAAAAGATGTCGATCAGCATCGAGATCGCCAGCGGGTCTTCAAAAACTCGGTCTTCGGAATTTACATGAGCTCGGCCCGACAGCGCGTGGCGAGTGATAATCGGGAGGAACTTCGTGCGAATGAGCTCCACCATGCGAGCGAGCAGCTCGACATGTTCCAATTCGTAACTGTCCAGCCGCCGCACAAGTTCTTGTCGAGCATGCAGCGTGATTTCGTCTGCGAGCGGCAACGTTCGCAATCGCTCAAACGTGCGCGGATCTAACTCCAGCGAACTTTGATACTGCAACTCTTTGAGGATGTTCTCCTCGACCTCTTCGATCGGTCCTTCGGCATTGATGAAGTGGTAGTGATAGAGCTGTTTCAGCGACGTCAGCGCGTTCCAAGTTTGCTCTTTGAAGACCCGATAGCGGCGGCGCACGGTTTCTTCGGACATGTCCGTCGCGCGTTGCTCGACGAGCTTTCCGACGCCAGTCTCAGCCACTTTGCGATTGTGTTCAGCGATCTCGCGACCGCGATTGATCTGACGCGCGATGCTGGTGTTCTCGCTGACGAACAGCACCATCGCATGAATCGTCGGCCGCCGAAAATGAATCGCCAGCGGCGTATTGGCATAGTCGTTGTGAAGTTGATTGATTTTATCCACCAACAGCTTGAGGCACTCGACCTGCACTTGAGTCCTGGGAAAACCATCCAGCACGACGCCATCGCGAAATTGTGGTTCGAGCAACTTGCGAAGTAACAGACTAATCACTTCTTTGTCACCAACCATGCCCCCTTGCGACTTGATGGTTTCCGCTTCGGGCGTCGTCAGCAGGTCGCTGATCACAATCGGCGGACAGGTCAATCCGCGAGCCGACATGATGAATCGCGTTTGCGTTCCTTTTCCGGCTCCGGGAGCCCCTCCCAGGAGAATGATTTCTTTGGGAAACCGGAGATTCTCTTGTCCGACCTCTTCCTCAAGGTCTTCCCATATCGGCTTAAAAATGACCCGGACGTCTTTGACTTCCAGATCGAGAATCTGTGGTGCGGAAGTTTGTGCGGGCATAGTGCTGGCTTGATGGAAATTGTCGAACGATCGTTTCGATCACGGCGGTGAACCGACACCCAAGGACCAACTTGTTTTAGCGGCCTTCGATCTGACATGACAGTTTGGCTGGCCCCCCTTGAGTCGCCGGTGGCATTTGCGACTTCCGGAAGTCGAACGTGGTTCGCATTCTCCAACCGCAACTCTTGGCGGATGGAGTCGATTGTCCGATACTCGACGATCTGCAACGAATCGCGATTGGCGACGGATCATTCGCGGCGTGGGAGATCACGCATTCCGTTAATCCGATCGAATGTCCGCTGTGGTCCCGGAGAATCTCATGTCTGATCGCTGGATTGCTGACCGAATGCACTTGATTGACGCTTCAGGCATCCGCAAGGTCTTTGACCTCGCCGCCAAGATGCACGACCCAATCAACCTGAGCATTGGCCAGCCACACTTCGACACGCCAGAGGTCATCAAGGAGGCCATATTCGCCGCTGTCCGGGAGGGGAAGAATGCGTACAGCCAGACTCAAGGGATCGCGCCGCTGCTTCAGAAGTTGCAATCGCAGATTGATGCCGAGTTTCGGCATCCTGATCGGAAGGTCTTCGTCACCAGCGGAACCAGCGGCGGTCTGATGCTGGCGTTGCTGGCATTGGTCAATCCCGGTGACGAGGTCATCGTCTTCGATCCATACTTCGTCATGTACAAGCATTTGACGACCGTCGCCGGCGGCCGGATTGTGCCGATCAACACCTACCCGGACTTTCGCCTGAACGTGGCTAAAGTTCGGGCGGCCATCACTTCACACACGAAAGTCATCCTGTGCAATAGTCCGTGCAACCCGACCGGTTATGTCGCCTCCGAATCGGAACTTCGCGAATTGGCCGAGTTGGCGGCGGAGCACGACATCGCGCTCATCAGCGACGAAATCTATCGAGCTTTCTGCTACGACGCTCCGTTCGTCAGTCCGGCTCGATTCAATCCACAGACCATCGTGATCGACGGCTTCAGCAAGTCCCATTCGATGACTGGTTGGCGGCTGGGCTGGATGCACGGACCAGAAAAACTCATGCAGCAGATGTCGAAGCTGCAACAGTTCTCATTCGTTTGCGCTCCGCATCCGGTGCAGTGGGCGGGCTTGTCCGCTTTGGATCTGGACGTTTCCGGATCGGTCGCCGAATACCGCGGCAAACGAGAGTATCTGTTAAAGAAACTCAGTCCACACTACGAAATCGCTCCGGCTGGCGGAGCGTTTTATCTGTTTCTGCGAGCACCTTGGGGAACCGCCACCGAATTTGTCACCGAGGCGATCCGCCATGATCTGCTAATGATTCCTGGCAACGTCTTCAGTTCCCAAGACACGCACTTTCGAATCTCGTATGCTGCTGACAATCGGGCATTGGAGCGTGGTGCGGAAGTGCTCATTCGACTCGCGCATCGAACTTAGGGATTTCGGCAATGACGCCATCCGTTTTCGACGACTGGCGAGAAACACTGTGGCATGAGTTTCAGGCCGAAGGAGGGAGCTTTCTGGAGATAGCCCAAAACGAGCGACGCTGAGACAAGGCCGTATTCCGAGAACTGATCGAGGCCATGCGTGACTTCGGCCTCCGCTGTGTGGAGGACGCACAACTCGATCGTGGGATGGCTCATGGTTTTTTCTGGTCCCTGAATTGGTGCGTGTTTGGACACCAGAAGAGGAGTTTCAGCGTTTACACAAAGAATACGGGTATCGCGCGATTCACCTCGTGGAAGTGAATCACCGACGTAAGATGGCGGAGTTGAGGTCTTGAGGTTGGAGTAAACAGGCAGGAGATCGCTGATCCGCGTGGATCAATCTCCTTGAGAATGACTTGGCCGAGTGGCGAAATAGGCAGACGCACAGGACTTAAAATCCTGGGTTCCGAAAGGGGCGTGCGGGTTCGAGTCCCGCCTCGGCTAATTCCATCAGTTCGATGTCTTCAGCTTGTTCGGCAGACACCGAAGGGATCGTGAGACCAACGTGCTCCCTCCGCGTGTGCACGGTCGGAGAGAACGAATTAACGGTCCGTGGCCATCAGACATCGAATTGCGAAGGATCTCATGGATGAGTTCTCGTGACAATCGGCACACGCACGACTCGCGTGCGAAACGAGCCGTCCGGTTCCAAATCGAAAATGCGAAACCCCGGCGGGACGGAATCGGGCACCAACCTGTCGGTTTCCGGAAGGAATTGCACGCTTGTCGAAGGCGTCGTCAGCAAGAGTACGTTTGCTTGGGTGATCGTCATCTCGTGATGGATATGACCACAGCAGACGAATTTCACTTGCGGTGATCGCCGCAGTAATTCCAGCAACCGTTCAGAATCTTCGAGCCCGATCTCGTCGAGCCATCCGGTGCCGACCTTCAGCGGCGGATGATGCAAAAACACCGCCGTCGGCCGAAGCGGTTCAACCTCCAGTTCGCGCGCGAGCCAATCCCTCTGAAACTCACCCAAATTGCCGCGCACTTCACCGGGCAACTGTGAATCGAGTCCGATCAGCCGCCAGCCGCCGATCAAATCTGTGAAGACGTTGCGGTCTTCCACTGCAGTCACTCGATCGCTGAAGACGTGCCGCATGTCGTCGCGATTCTCGTGGTTGCCCGGGAGCAACCGCAACTTCGGCAGCCAATCTCCAAACAGTTCACGCAGCACTTCGTAAGTTTCCCGGAGTTCATCGTGAGCCAAATCGCCGGTGACGATCAGCCGCTCCGCCGAACCGAAGTCTCGCCGCAGGATGTCGAGCACCGAATGCAGATTCGTACGAGTACAGACCCCCTTCAATTCGGCAAGTGGATCAGCCATCAGATGCAGGTCGGTGACTTGTACAATGCGAGTGGTCATTAAAAAGACTTCTGTCCTGCGATGGTAAGCCGACATTTTGCGGCTGAACACCTGGCCATTTGGAGCGGTGCTGCACCCGCACTCAAATAGAAAAAGCCGTTCGAGTGAAATCACTTAAACGGCCTATTATCTGCTGAAATCAAATTGCGAGGATTTACGCCTTCGGTGCGCCGTCATCAGCGGGCTTGGGCGCGTCGGTCTTCGGCACTTCTTCTTTGGGCCGCGGCTGCGGCTGGGGTTCTGGTTCTGGCTTTAGAGCCTTGTGTTCTTGAACTTCACCGGCTGGAGCACGCACACCGCACGAGTTGCAACCCGTCGGCGACGGATTGCAAACCGTCACGGGGACCATCTGACAGACTTCATAGGCCACTGGCTTCGGCACGCATCGAGCCACCATTCGGGTGTACGTCGTCGGCACTTGCTTGGCCACGCAGCGAGCGACTCGCTGAGTCACCGTGTATGGCACTTGCTTGCAGACCTGGTACGGCACTTGGCAGGTCTTGGTCTCTTCGACGGTCTTGTACGTTGTGCATGGAACACTGCGAACATGCTCTTCCTGGACCCAGCGGCACGTCTGAACTGGTACCTTCTGAGTGACTGTCTCATTTACATATTTGACGGTGCGAACCGGAATCCGATCAATCACTTCCTCGTTCACTGTGCGACACGTGCGAACTGGGATTCGATCCACAACCACTTCCGGGACGTAGCGACAAACTTGCTGCGGAACGACCTGACGAACGACCTGCGGCTCGTAGGTCGTGTAGTTGACTTGGCGTTGCACGACTTGTGTTTGCCAGACTCGATAGGTAATCGGCTGCACGTTTTGCTGCCAGCCGAGCATTGGTGTCGGGCTGCACGGATTGCATTGCCACTTCAGTGACGGCAGGCCGTAGTAGCTGTCTTGCTTACAGACCCACTGACCACAGACTTGCGGGACGGTGGCACAGCGTGTCACGGGACGCATGACCGTTTGGCAAACTTCGCGATTGATCGTCTCTGTCACGGGACGCATCACTGTGCGACGGCACTCGCGAAAGCTGTCTTCAATGATCTGCTTCTGGACGATGCGGCGGCACTCACGCACTGATTCTTCCCAAACTGGTTTACAGACCGTGTAGCTGCGCTCTTGCTCGCAGGTCTCGTTGATCTGCTTCATCACTGTGTAGCGTTCCTCGCGGGCCGAAGTCTCGGCGACTTGCCGGCAAACCTTATAGGTCTGCTCGCGATAGGCGGTCTCGACGACCGTCTTGTTGCAGGTGACTTCCTGCTCGTCCCAAACGGTTTCATAGACAGTCTTGTTGCAACTGACTTGCTCCGGTTCGTAGATCGTTTCATAAACCGTGCGATAGCACGTCTGCCGTTCGACCTTGCACGACGTGTAGCACGCTGACGGTTGGCAGGCATTTGTGGGGCAACAACCGTAGCCAGCCGCTCCACAATAGCCGCCCGCTTGAGCGGTGCTCACGGTGGCGAGGGTGGCGACTGCCACCAATCCCAACAGAATGGCTCTCATGAAAATATCTCCCAAAGGTGTGGCTCACGTCGTCAAGCGAGGGGTATCTCTGGCGACTGGCGGAATCGGCCCAGTTCGTTTTGAAACAATGATCACCGGATTGGTTTTCCGATTTGTGGCAGTAGCGTAAGTTGCGTTGCATGGTCCGGTGAGTGAAAAGCTCCTAATTCTCCCGATCTCGCATTGAGCAACGGTTTTCGCACCGCACGACTGATACTTCCGGTAAAGTTTCCCCAAGTTCGACCGAAAATGAAGATTTTGGGAGGAGCATGCCGCCCACCAAATTCGCTAACCCGCAAAGTTTGACATGCTCGCTACAACCGAATCACTGAGCAAATCCGCCAGCTTCGCCAATCCGGAAGTGCGACACTACGTCGTTCAACAACTTCAGATCTTGCTCGGCGAGCGTTGCTCGGTGATGCCCGGCGATCTTGATCAGCATGCGAAAGACGTCTCGCATCACAAGCCGCAGCGGCCGGACTGCGTCGTTTTCCCACGATCAAATGAAGAAGTCGCCGCCGTGGCGTCTGTGTGTTACGAACATCTCGTGCCGATCATCCCGTTCGGCACGGGGACGGCCGTTGAAGGGGGAGTCGTTGCCATTCATGGCGGTGTCTGCGTTGACCTCGGTCGCATGAATCGTATCTTGCGATTCAGCCCCACCGACATGGATGTCACCGTGCAAGCCGGCGTGACACGGTTGCAGCTCAACAAGTACCTCGACGAATCAGACACGAACCTCTACTTCCCCATCGACCCCGGCGCCGATTGCACG
>VGZH01000128.1 GCA_016872645.1 Planctomycetota bacterium
AAGTCTTCGAACGCGACAATCGCGAGACCTCTCGGGAGCGGCGGAATGAGACTCCTGATCTTGCCAGGGATTCTGGTATCGTGCGTGCCACGGATGAGGATTTGGGGAGATCGACATAATGCCGTATGAGACGAATTTGAATTTGAATGAGTGCACACGCCGCGCGTTTCTGAGCCGTTCGGCGGGGATCGGAAGTCTGGCGTTGGCGTCGCTGCTGTCGGAGGTTCGCGGCTTGCGGGCCGAGACGGTTCCGGCGATGGCGAAGCCGCAGGCCAAGTCGATGATCTGCTTGTTTCAACATGGCGGACCCAGCCAGATGGATCTGTTTGATCCGAAGCCTGCGCTGCAAAAATTTCATGGGAAACCATTTCCGGCCGGAGCGATCGAAGCGCACTTCGACAAGCAAGTCGGGAATGTGCTGGGGTCTCCTTACGCTTTTCGAGCGAACGGCGAATGCGGCATGGTGATCTCGGAGCTCTTGCCGCACTTGGGACGGATCGCCGACGACATCACGCTGGTCCGTTCGATGAGCACCGAGTCGGTCGATCACGAATCGGCGTTGAGGCTCATTCACAGCGGCAAATTTCTGTCGGGACTGCCGACGATCGGTGCCTGGACGATTTACGCTTTGGGAACGGAGAACGAAAACCTTCCGGCTTATGTCGTGCTCTCTGATCCGGGTGGACTTCCCGTTGATGGCGAAAAGAACTGGACGAGCGGCTGGCTGCCAGCGGTTTATCAAGGGACGGTGTTTCGATCCGGAAAGTCGCCAGTTTTGAATCTCCAAACCCCGGACGGCATCTCACCGTTGGCTCGCAAGAATCAACTGCGGTTCCTCGACGAACTGAATCGCACGCATCTCAAGCGTCACCCGGAGAACAGCGAACTGGCCGCGCGCATTGCGAACTTCGAGACCGCGGCGCGAATGCAAGTCGCCGTTCCCGATGTGCTCGACCTGTCGCAAGAGACGGCAGCGACGAAGGCGATGTACGGCATCGGACAACCCGCGACCGACGAATACGGCACACGCTGCTTGATCGCTCGGCGGCTGATTGAACGCGGTGTGCGGTTCGTGCAACTCTTCATGGCCGGACAGCCGTGGGACACGCACAGCAAGAACGCCGAGAGCTTGAAAGGTTTGACCGCGCGCACCGATCAGCCGAGCGCGGCGCTCGTGCAGGACTTGAAACAGCGCGGCTTGCTCGACGAAACGATCGTGATGTGGACGGGTGAGTTCGGTCGCCTTCCCGTTTCACAGGGAGCCGACGGTCGCGATCACAACCGCCGTGCGTTTTCGTTGTGGCTGGCCGGCGCAGGTTTCAAAACGGGTTATGTCCACGGTGCGACCGACGATTTCAGTTACGAGTCAATCGAGAAAGTCGTCAACGTGCATGACTTGCACGCGACGCTGCTAAACCAGCTTGGTCTCGAACACGAATCGCTGACCTACCCGCACGAAGGCCGCGACGCGAGCCTGACGGATGCGGAAGTGACGCACGCGAAAGTTGTCCCGGAGTTGCTGGCGTGATGTGGCCGACGCGTCTCGCGTCGGTCAGTGACGGATGCAAGACGCATTCGCCACGAGTCAGCACGGATAAGCGTGCTGTTCGGCGGTTGCACCTGATGGCGTCTTGCCGGTGAAGCGTTGTCGAGCGCAGCCGGCGGCTCCGATGTAGCCGGCATCGCCGCCGAGGCTGGCGTAATCAATGCGCGTTTTCGCGGCCGGGATAGGGAATGCACGAGTGTGGATTTCATCTTTGACCCGTTGCAGGAACCGGCGCCCGATGATGTTGTCGTGACGGCCGAACGTCATGGCTCCGCCGATCAGAATCATGCTGGGGTTGATCGTGTGCATGATCGAGACGGTGGCAACCCCCAGAATCCGAGCGGTGTCCATCACCAGCCGATCGGCGAGTTCGTCTCCTGCCTCGGCCGCATCGGCGATGAGCTTGGCGGTGATCTCCTGTCCGGCATCGAGAGTTGCTCTCAAGGAGGAATCGGCTCCGGCCTCGATCGCTTCGCGGCAGCGTTTCACGAGCGCGGTGGCGGAGCAATATGCCTCGAGCGTGCCATGACGCCCATCGACGTTGCGCCGGCCACCGTCCATTTGCACGATCATGTGACCGCTCTCACCGCCGTGCGAATGCTGACCTTCGATGACGACGTCGTGAATGATGATCCCGCAACCGACACCGGTGCCGAGCGTCCACATCACGGCGCTGGGGGCGTCGTGAGCGGTGCCGACCCAGAACTCGCCGAACGCGGCGGCGTTGGCGTCGTTTTGCAACACGGTGGGCTTCTGAAGTTGATTGGCAACGTGCTGCCGAATCGGGAATCCGTGCCAAGTGGGCAAATTTCCGGGGGTCAGCAACATGCCGGCCGCGATGTCCATGGTGCCGGGGGTCGCCAGGCCGACGGAGTGCATGTCGTCCATCGTCAACCCGGATTGCTGGACGGCATCGCGAACACAGCGTTCGAGGTTCGCCACGCCGATTTCCGGCGGCTGTTTGGCCTCCGTGGGAACGACGCACTTCGAAAGCGAGCGGCCGTTGTCATCGACGACGCCCACTTTGATCGTCGTTCCGCCGACATCGACACCGATGAAGAACGGTGGCTGTGTTTGGATGCGGCTCGTCATGCTGACTCCCTTCGGCTGATTCGTGCCAAGGGAGTGTAGCAAGCTGCGGAGACAAGGTGAGGGGCGAGAAGTGACAAGGTAAAGGTGCGCAGGGTACGAATCGCCTTCCGGAGATTGTCAGCCCTGTGCCTTGTCAGAGCCGCGCCGATATCAAGCCGTAGGTGCCGCAGAGTCAACGGCAACCTCAGTCGGCGACATCCAGCGCATCGTGTCTTGCACCATGCGATCAGCGAATTGTTTGATTTGGTCGAGGTCGTCCGACTTCAGTCGCTTGCGGCATTCTGTTTCAACGCGACGGAACTTGGCATGAGCGATACTGAGTCGTGACGAGAGTACTGATTTTGCGGGGGTGTTGCGGGTGGCAGAATTCGGAGAGTTTCCGTTTGTCGGACTTTTTCGCTTCCTGACAAGGTTTCACCAAACCCCCTTTACCCCGGTTGTTCATGCGCCTGGGGGTGATTTTGAAGAGGTTGGCTAAAGCCCGCAGAGTGTCGCGTGGAACTCGTGCTAGAGTTGGCTGTCTCGCACTATCACGTCAGCTGATCCCATGGGAAAACACGATGGGCTTCCTCAAAAAATTCATCAAGAACACCTTTCGAGACGGCCAACAAAATCGCGGCCACAGCAGTTTCGAGAACCTCTCGGAAGAGCAACTCGAAAAGCACTTGAAGGTCGCGGCGTACGATGGTTTTGCTCTGACGGATGCCGTCCGCCCCTCGTTCGATCTGCAGGTCATTCCGCGAGCCGGCTACCGTCACGACAAATACGCGGACCAACGAACTGGTGTGGATATCCCCGTGCTGATGGCATCAGCCTCCCGTGAAAAACTGTTCGACCTGTTCATCGACTTGCTCGATCCAATCGGTGGGGAAGTCGATGTGGTGTTGGAGACTAGCCACGAAAAACACAACGGCCGGCACGAAGACCTGTACCGCGAACACATCGACTTGCCGATCCTCAAGAGTACGCTCTACGACTTCGAGGAAATGCTGCTCAACGACGGTTGTACTGGGATCGCTGTCTTGAATCCGCGCATTCCGGTTGAGGTTCAATTCGACGAGCACAAGTTGCTGATCATCTACGGTCACGACTTGAACGAGTTCGAGTCCGTCCTGGAGCAACACGGGTTGGAGCGTGACGACGAATTGAAATTCATCACCGAGGCCGAGCACGTTCACTCCTCCAGCGACGAGTTTTCGCAGTTGTTCGGCGAAATGCGGTATCGCCTGGGTATCGACGATTATTGACCGAGGGTTGAAAGTTCCGACGACTGGAAAAGTCAAAGCCCGGCTTCTGGCAGAAGCCGGGCTTTTTTTGTGTGCAGAATTCATTGCCGCCGGTTAATCGTCGTCGATCTGACCGGTCGATTGGTTGGCGGCAACGGCCTGTGTCCGATAAGTTTTGCCGCAACGGACGGATCTTATGATGCACGACACCTTCCCAGATTTTGCGGCCCGCGAGCGACCTCTCCGCATCGGCGCCGTCAGTTATCTCAACTCCAAGCCACTCATCGAGGACTTGGCGGAACTGGCTGGTGAAGCCGAATTGATACTCGATTTCCCGAGCCGATTGGCGGATGACTTATCGGCGGGGGAACTTGATGTTGCGCTCATTCCGTCGATCGAAGTGCTGCGGGATGCCGATTACGAAATCGTCTCTGACGCCTGCGTCGCGACTCGCGGTCCGGTTTTGAGCGTGAAATTGTTCAGCCGGATTCCCATCGCGCAAATTCGCACGTTGGCACTCGATGAGGGTTCGCGGACGAGTGCGACGTTGGCTCGCATTTTGTTGTCTGAGCGGTTTGGTGTGCGGCCGGCGACGGAGTTGTTACCGCTCGGTTTCGCCACCGAGGACACGTCCACTGATGCGGTGCTGCTGATCGGGGACCGAGCCATGAAGCCGCCGCGCGAGCGGTTCGTCACGACGTGGGATCTTGGCGAAGAATGGACCGATTGGACCGGTCTGCCCTTTGTCTTCGCGATGTGGGCGGCGCGACGCGATTGCGAACTCGGAGAAATCGAAGAAGCATTGTGCTTGTCGCGGGATCACGGAGTCGAGCGTTTCGCTGCAATCGCCCGGCGCGAAGCTCCGAAGCTGGGAATCACGCCGGAACTGGCGGAAGACTATCTCGCCCACAACCTGCACTTCGCGCTTGGGTCGGCCGAGCGGGCCGGGTTGCGGCTGTTTCAAGAATTGGCTGTCAAAAACGGGCTGGCTCCCGAAGGGGTTGAACTTGTCTTCCGTCACTGCTTGTCCGCCCGCTGAGCGCCGTTGTGAGACGCATTCGTTCGCCGGTGTGGAACGTCCGCACTTGGTCGTCGATCGCGCGTTTGTCGAACAATTAAACGCGCAGTTCGGCGGACGATCGCCGCTTGGAAACTCAACGACTCGGCCGATCTTGGAACGTGCCGTTGCGGGGGAGAGGCTGTCGAATGCGGAGGCTTTGCAGTTGCTGCAATCGGCGGACCTGACGTCGTTAGGGGTTGCGGCGAACGCCGTCACGATGCGATTGCATCCCGAGCCGTTTCGGACGTTCAACATCGACCGCAACGTGAACTACACGAATGTCTGTTCGGCGGTCTGTGACTTCTGCGCGTTCTTTCGTCGACCGAAGAGTCCCGAGGGATATGTGCTGCCGAAGGAAGTTATCTTTCAGAAGATTGAAGAGACGGTGGCGCTCGGCGGCGATCAGATTCTCATGCAGGGTGGAATGAATCCTGAACTGCCGATCGAGTGGTACGAAGACTTGTTGAGATCGCTGAAGGAACGGTTTCCGAAGGTGAACCTGCATGCTTTCTCGCCGCCGGAGGTTTACGCGTTGGCGAAGCTCGCCAAGTTGCCGATCAAGACGGTGCTGCAACGCTTGAAGGACGCGGGGCTGGGAAGTTTGCCGGGCGGTGGTGGCGAGATTCTGGTGGATCGCGTGCGGAAGGAGATTACGCGCGGCAAGGTGCTCAGCGACGATTGGATCGATGTCTGTCGGCAATGGCATGAGCTGGGAGGGAAATCATCGGCGACGATGATGTTCGGCCACGTCGAAACGCTGGCCGAACGGATTGAGCATCTCGATCGTATCCGTCGTTTGCAGGACGAGACTGGCGGCATCACCGCCTTCATCTGTTGGACGTTCCAGCCTGAGAATACGGACATGGCTCACATCGCGCCGGCGGGAGCGTTCGAGTATCTCAAGACTCAGGCGGTGGCTCGGCTGTATCTCGACAACGTGCGGAACATTCAGTCGAGTTGGGTGACTCAAGGTGAAAAGGTCGGGCAGATGGCATTGCTGTTCGGGGCCAACGACATGGGGAGCCTGATGATTGAAGAGAACGTCGTGGCGTCGGCGGGGACTGTCTATCAGCTCAGTTTGGAGACAATCAAACGCTGCATTCGAGAAGTCGGCTTTATCCCGCGTCAGCGGAACGTCTTTTACGAATACATCGACGACGCCGATCAAGCCGAGGTTCTGAATCAATCAGGCCGCGTGCCGTTGCCGGTGCTCAGCCTGTGATTTCGAGGGAACTCATCTGCGGCCTGTCGGGCAGGCCAGCTTGGAGCGTGTTAGGTTCGTAGTTCTGAAACTTGGCGAGTAAGACGGATTCGGCAAGCGGGGCGGCGTCAGGTTCCCGGTCACACCGAATCCACCGGGAGCTGACGTTGCCCCGCTTGCTGGCGATTGGTTGGACTTCCCCATGATTTCCGTTCAACAGATCACCAAAGGATTCGACGATCTCCGTCGCGGCCGGGTCGCGGCGTTAGATCAGGTGAGCTTTGAAGTGCGCCCCGGCGAGATTTTCGGACTGCTGGGCCCCAACGGAGCCGGCAAGACGACCTGCCTGCGAATTCTCAGCACCGTGCTGCGGCCATCGAGCGGCACCGCCACAATTTCGGGGTTTGACGTCGTCAAGCAACCAACCGAGGTGCGGAAACGCATCGGCTTCATGTCCAGCAACACGGGCATCTATGACCGGATGACTGCCTGGGAAATGGCGGAGTACTACGGCCGGCTTTACGGGTTGCCGGAGGATGTCTTGCAGTCGCGGCTTGAACGGCTGTTTGAGACGCTGCAAATGAACGACTTCCGCGACACGCTGGGGGCGAAGATGTCCACCGGCATGAAACAGAAGGCCTCGATCGCCCGCGCGATCGTTCATGATCCGCCCGTCATCATCTTTGACGAGCCGACGTCCGGCTTGGATGTTCTCGTCGCTCGTAAAGTGTTAGCGACGGTTCAGTCGCTGAAAGATCAGGGCAAGTGCATCATCTTCTCCACGCACATCATGCGTGAGGTCGAAAAGTTGTGCGATCGCATTGCGATCATCCACAAGGGCGCGATTTTGGCGATGGGGGCACTGTCGGATTTGCAGCAACAGTATCACCAGCCAGACACCGAAGAACTGTTCTTTGATTTGATCGAACGACACGAGCAACAGACTCGAACAACGCAAACGGAATTTCGACTGGCGGCAAGCTAGTCCCAAGACAGTCACTATGAACTGGCAAAATATCCGACTTGTCTTTCTGCGTGAGGCGCGAGATCAGCTTCGGGATCGCCGAACGCTGTTCATGGTGGCGGTGTTGCCGTTGCTGCTGTATCCGGCCCTCGGATTGGGCATGTTTTCGATGATCGGCAACTTCGCCGAGCAACCGCGAACCGTTGTCGTACTGGGCGAGAAACACTTGCCGTCCCCGCCATTGCTCGACGGAGAGCGGTTCGTCGCGAATTGGTTCATGAATCCGGATGACGCCTCCAAACTGATGGTTGTCACCGACACGGCTGTGGAACTGGGTGGCGGCGGTTCGAACGCCTCGCGGAATTTGCAGCTCATCAAACAAGCCCAGGAACTCCGAAAACTGGTCGAGCAGCACACATCGCTGGAGGACGAGTTCAAGCAGCTGAAGGCTGCGCTGGCTGAACAACAGCCAGACCTCTCTGTGACTCCGGCCGAGTCGCCTGTGGCGATGCAGCAGCGGATGCAACAGCTCAAGGAGCACTTGGCGGCCATCGACCATGAGCTGACTAACCTGTTTGCGGCCAGCCAAATTCAAGTCTTGATCGTGATTCCCGACCATCTGCGGGAAAACATTGAGCGTGTCAATCGGTTAATCGTTGAGCGAAAAACAAAGGACCTCACGGACTTCACCTATCCGCGTCCGAAGATCGTCAAGAATCGAGCCGATGATAAATCGGTTGTCGCTTACAACCGCGTCCGCGAAGTGCTCGATGCTTGGGAGAGTGAGATTTTGCGGCAGCGGCTGTCGGCTTTGGGACTGCCCAAGGAATTGCCAAATCCTGTGGGCTCGGCACCGTTGGACCTCGCGGCGGAAGCGCAAATCTCGGCCAGCTTCTGGTCGAAGATGTTTCCCGCGCTGTTGGTGATCATGGCCGTGACTGGTGCGTTCTATCCGGCGGTCGATGTGGCCGCTGGCGAGAAAGAACGGGGCACGATGGAAACGTTGCTCGTCTGCCCAGCCACTCGCGCCGAGATCGTGCTCGGTAAGTTTTTCACGGTGATGTGCTTCAGCATGAGCACCGCACTGCTGAACCTCTTGAGCATTGGCGCGACCGGAAAATACATGCTCTCGAACCCTGTAACGGGGCATGGCATGCCGGCTCAGAGCGGCGGGATCACGCTCCCCAGCGTAGCGGCATGGGCGTGGCTGCTGGTGTTGCTGATTCCCTTATCGGCACTGTTCAGCGCGTTGTGTCTGGCGTTGGCGACCTTCGCCCGCAGTTCCAAAGAGGGCCAGTATTATCTGACGCCGCTGCTGATGGTCTCGATCGGCATGACGGTCTTTTGCATGTCGCCCGGCATCGAGATCTATCCGGTGCATCAAGCGTCGTGGTTTTACAGCGTGATTCCGGTGGTCAATATCGCGCTGCTGCTGAAAGCGCTCCTGCTGGATCCGAGCAGTACCGGGGCATGGATCTTCGCCGGACCGGTTCTGGCCACGAGCATCGGGTACAGCCTGCTGGCTCTGTGGTGGGCGATCGAACAATTCTCCAGTGAAGGAGTCTTGTTCCGCGATGGCGAACGATTCGAACCCGGATTGTGGATCAAGCATCTGCTGTGCGACAAAGAGCCGACGCCCACCTTCACGGAGGCCGGATTTTGCTTTGTGCTTATCATGCTGGCTCAATTCGGCACGATGAAAACCTTTGGACAGACCATCACGTCGGTCTCACAAGATCAGATGGGCGTGCAGATGTTGAAGGTGCTGGTGATTTCACAGATCTCCGTGATTGCGTGCCCGGCGGTGTTGATGGCCTTGATTCTGACCACCAGCCTGCGGCAATCGCTGCGGCTGCGCTGGCCCGATTGGAGATTCCTGGGCGCGGCAGTTGTCTTGCCCTTAGTGCTGTATCCCTTGGTGGTCGAGTTGGTCGCCTCTCTGACCTGGTTCTTTCCGCCGCTATCGGAAGGAGCCGTGCGCGTCATTAAGTCGATGAGCGATGGCAATCAGCCGCTGTGGTTGATCGTGGTGGCGTTCGCTGTGGCTCCTGCGATTTGCGAAGAGTTGGCGTTTCGCGGTTTCATCCTTACCGGCTTTTGTCGCAACGGTCGCACGCGGCTGGCGATCATCTTGTCCGCTCTGACGTTCGGCGTGATGCACATGATTCCCCAGCAGGTCTTCACGACTACGTTAGTGGGGATCGTTCTGGGCCTGATTGCCGTCCGCAGCCGCAGCTTGATTCCCGGTGTCGTGTTTCACTTCTTGTTTAACTCGATGTCTATTGTGCGCGAGCGTGTCAGCACGCATCTCGCGGCAGGTCACGCCGAAGAGTTTCAACGGTCCGTCTGGAGTTCGTTCGCGACGCTTGAAGTCGGCGGTCTGCGATACACCTGGCTGACACTGGCGCTCTGCTCGACGGGTTCGTCCGCGATGCTTTGGTGGATTTGGCAAACGGGACGCACGAAGGGGAACGCCGAAGCCGTCAACCCGCTCTTTGCCGGTGGCTTGGCTCCCGCAACGCAACACCCGACGTGCGCGTCGTAGTTTGCCCCGCTCACCTGAGAGTCAGGCGACAGAACCGTAATTGCGACCGTTTTTTTGGATGGATACAGTCCGCCGCGCCGTACAGGCGTCGAATGGACTCACACTTCAAACCCAGTTGGATGATGACCAATGCGAGAGGCTCTGGAACAAAAAATCTGCGACAAAAAAGCGGTCGTCGGTGTGATCGGTTTGGGCTACGTCGGCCTGCCGTTGCTGAATGCCTTCATCAAGGCCGGCTTCAAGACGATGGGCTTTGATATCGACCCGCGCAAGGTCGATGCGCTCCTCAAAGGGCAGAGCTACATCAAGCACATCCCGTCGGAGATGATCGCGAACTGGCTCACCTCGAAGCAGTTCGAGCCGACTTCCGACATGAGCCGGCTCAAGGAAGCGGACTGCATCCTGATCTGCGTGCCGACACCGCTCAACGAAAGCCGCGATCCGGACATGAGCTACATCGAAGGGACCACCGAAGCGATCCGCGCCGCGCTGCGGCCGGGACAACTCGTGGTCCTCGAAAGCACGACGTACCCGACCACCACGCGCGACGTTGTGTTGCCGATCCTCAGCAAGACGGGATTGAAGTCGGGCAGCGATTACTTCCTCGCCTTCAGTCCCGAACGAGAAGATCCAGGTAATCCGGACTTTCAAGCTCAGCGCATCCCGAAAGTTGTCGGCGGACTCGATCCCGTCAGCGGCAAACTGGCGGAACAGCTTTACGGTCACGCCATCGTGAAGGTCATTCCGGTCAGCAACGCTGAGATCGCCGAAGCCTGCAAGATCTTGGAGAACACTTACCGCTGCGTGAACATCGCGCTGGTCAACGAACTCAAAGTGCTGTTCGACAAGATGGGGATCGACGTCTGGGAAGTTATCGACGCTGCGAAGACAAAACCGTTCGGCTTTCAAGCGTTTTATCCCGGGCCGGGACTCGGCGGTCACTGCATTCCGATCGATCCATTCTACCTCACGTGGTTGGCTCGCAAGCACGGCATGACGACGCGATTCATCGAACTGGCTGGTGAAATCAACACGCACATGCCTGACTACGTTATCAGCCGCCTGATGGAATTCCTCAACGAGCAAGGCAAGGCGCTGCGCGGCAGTAAGATCGCGCTGCTGGGCATGGCCTACAAGAAGGACGTCGATGATCCGCGCGAAAGCCCGTCGTTCGTCTTAATGGAAATGCTGCTGGCGCGCGGAGCCGTGCTGACCTACAACGACCCGCACGTCCCTTCGCTGCCGAAGATGCGGCATCACGACGTCCCCGACATGGACAGTTCGCCGCTGACGCCGGAGTACTTGGCCGATCAGGATTGCGTGCTGATCGCGACCGATCATTCCGCCTACGACGCCAACTTCATCGTTCAGCACAGCCGCCTGGTGCTCGACACTCGCAACCTGACGAAGAACGTCGCGTTCGGCCGCGAAAAAATCCGCAAGGCCTAGTTGTCTGGCGTGTTTGATTCGTCCAGCTTGGTATTGGGGTCAAACGCCTTCGAATTCCCCGGCACATCGAGCACGGCGCGAAGGGCTTCGTGAGTATCGGCAGCCACATTTCCACTGGATCGGCTTTCCGAAGAACAAATGCTGGGCGAGCGTCTGATTGTCGACGAAAGTTGACGTTCGAATGTTCTCAGCGCGATGCGGCGAGGACGGTATTCCATGCGAGCAAAGCATCGCGAGTTGCTCGGACATCGTGGACGCGCAGAACGTCGGTGCCTTGAGCCGCGAGCGCAAGGCTGACTCCCAGCGTCCCCGCATCGCGTTCTTCGATATCACGGCCGAGTACTTTCTTGAGGAACCTCTTCCGCGAGTGGCCGATGAGCACCGGCCGGCCGAGCGCGTGAAAGTTTTCAATATGCGACAGTAGTTGCAGATTGTGCTCGGCGGTCTTGCCGAAACCAATGCCCGGGTCGACGACGATCCGCTCACGGGCGATACCGGCGGCTTCGAGTTCACTGAGTCGTCTTGTAAAGTGCTGGCAAAGATCAACGATGACGTCGTTATAATGCGGAGCGACTTGCATCGTTTGCGGCGTCCCTTGAATGTGCATCACGATGACGCCACAAGCGGACTCACGACAAATGCGTGGCATATCGGCATCGAAGGTCAGGCCGGAGATGTCGTTGACAATTGCGGCTCCAGCCTCCAGGCATTGGCGAGCGACTTCGGCCTTGGAAGTGTCGATGCTCACCGGAGTTCTTGTTTGCCGAACCAATTCGCGAACCACTGGGACAACACGGCTCAGTTCGTCGTCCAAAGCGACCGGTGTTGCACCGGGACGAGTCGACTCGCCGCCAATATCCAGGATGTCGGCGCCTTCCTCGGCGAGTTTCAGCGCGTACTCAACGGCGGCCGACACCGAATCAAACTGCCCACCGTCGGAAAAGCTGTCGGGTGTGAGATTCACGATCCCCATCAATTTTGTCTGTCCGCTCATCACCCAACGCTGAGAACCAACGAGCCAAACACGTTCGGCTCGCTGCTTCTGGACCCCTGGCGAAGCTGCAAAAGTGAAATTCGGATAAAGCGGCGGATCAGGCTGCAGTTGATTCACCGGGTGGTTTGACATTGGAGGCGTCACGGCTATCCTACTTCGCGTAGTTTACGCATCCGGCAAAGTTTGTCCGATCGTCAACGTTGCGTAACATCTAGCGTCCAGGGAGTGTTGGATGCTAATCGTTTTGAACGGCAGAGCCATGAGGGCTTCGCCCGTTCACCTCGATGGAAGGCCAAGAGGCCGAGCCATCATAGTGCAAGGAAAGGGAGACATCATGAGTCGTTCTATGAAGTTGGTTGCGTTGAGCGCGACCTTGGCCGTTTTGGCTGCTTTCAGCGGAGCCGCTGAAGCCAAGGACTGCTGCAAGCCCGCGAAGGTCAAGTGCTGCAAGCCGGCGAAGCCGACCTGCTGTGCTAAAGCCGCTCCGGCCCCGTGCGCCACGGCCGCCGCTCCGGCCCCGTGCCAGGTTCAGACAGTGAGCTGCTGCAAGCCAGCCGCGACCTGCTGTGCGGCCAAGACCTCTTGCTGCTCGGCTCCGAAGAGCTGCTGTGGTAGCGCCGCTCCGGCCGCCCCCACGCCGGCGGTAAAGGAAGTTCCTCCGCCGCCGAAGGAAGAAGCCGCTCCGGCTCCGAAGAAGGCGTAATTGCCTGATTGACAACTTGGCGTACACATCAAGAATCGGGTTGACCCCATGCGGGCCAACTCGATTTTTTTTCTGGATGAGGCCGTCCCCGACGGTGACATGATCACTGACAGGCTTGACGCTCCAATGGGGTACTCGCACAATCGCCGCGCCTTCTTTGTGAAGTCCTTTCAGGGATAAACCGCGACGTTTGACGATCCGCCTCATTACTCACGCAGAGACCAGTATGTCGCGAAGTCTTCCGTCGACCGCCAAATTCGGACTTGATCGTCGCACGTTTC
>VGZH01000129.1 GCA_016872645.1 Planctomycetota bacterium
AACTGGACGCGCGGCGCGGCGGCAAACAACGAAGAGAATTTCATCGTCACCAACAATCGTCATCTGGTAGCCATCTTTGCAAAAACGTTTGAGGATTTGTGGCAGCAATACCAGGCGTGAACGTTTGGTTTTGGCAATCACCGACGACTCATTGAGGCTCACAGTTCCGAGGCCTTCAGCTTTCCGCGGTCCTCCGGGACCTGATAGAGCTTTTGCAGGCGGGTGACTTCGGCCTTCAAGCTTTTGACGATTTCGGCGTTGGTCGGATCGGCGTAGATGCTGAGCATTTCGTTTGGGTCTTTTTGAAGATCGAACAGTTCCCACTCGTCTTCGTTGTAGAAGTGGATCAGCTTGTAGCGGTCCGTGCGGACTCCGTAGTGGCGCCGGACGGCATGAGAAGCACCGCGGTCGGAGAAAAACTCGTAGTAGTGGTAATAGATGCTCTTGCGCCAATCGGTAGGCGTCTGGCCTTTGAGCAGTGAGACGATGCTGCGGCCCTGCATGTCTTGGGGACTCTCGACTCCGGCGATGTCGAGAAACGTCTGGGCGAAGTCGAGGTTTTGCACGAGGTCGGTGTTGATCGAGCCAGGCTTGATGACTCCTGGCCAACGGGCCACAAGCGGCATGCGCAGCGATGGTTCGTACATGAACCGCTTGTCGAACCAGCCATGATCGCCGAGATAGAAGCCTTGGTCGGACGAGTAAATCACGACCGTGTTCTGAGCGAGGCCCGTGTCGTCGAGATGCTTGAGCACTCGGCCGACGCCGTCATCGACGGCAGCCACGCAGCGCAGGTAGTCCTTGATGTAACGCTGGTACTTCCAGCGGACGAGTTCTTTGCCGGTGAGCTTTGCTTTCTCGAAGGCAGCGTTCTCCTCGTCGTAGGCTTTGTGCCATGCGGCGAGTTGTTCCGGATTGAGATTCTTCGGCGGGTCGAACTTCAGATCAAAACGAGTCATCGTTTTTTCGATGGTCATGTCCTGTTTGTGAGCGGCGGTGCCTCGACCAGAGTAATCGTCGAAGAGCGTGTCCGGTTCCGGGATCGTGACGTCCTTGTAGAGGTCGAAGTACTTCGGCCCAGGCTGCCACTCGCGATGCGGAGCTTTGTGCTGCCACATCAGCATGAATGGCTTGTCCTTGTCTCGCCCCTTTGCAAGCCAGTCCAGAGCCAGGTCAGTGAGGATCTCAGTTGTGTATCCCGTGCGTTGAACTCGCTTGCCGTTGGCGATCATCGGCGGGTTGTAGTACGGGCCTTGGCCGATCAGGATGTCCGAGTAATCAAATCCGGTCGCGATGTTTCCAAGGTGCCACTTGCCGATCAGCGCTGTTTGATAGCCGGCTTCTTGTAGCAGCTTAGGAAACGTCTGCTGCGCATGGTTAAACGACTCGCCCCCTTCATTAGTTTTGTAGCCGTTCAAGTGGCTGTGTTTGCCGGTCAGAATGACCGCTCGGCTAGGGCCGCAGATTGAGTTTGTGCAGAAGCAATTCTGAAAGCGCATTCCCTCGCGTGCAATGCGATCGAGATTCGGCGTCTGATTGATTTTCGAGCCGTAGCAACTCATCGCGTGCGAGGCGTGGTCATCGGTGAAAATGAAGATCACGTTGGGGCGTTTGGCATCAGCGCCGATGAGCCGCTGCGAGCAAAGCACCGATGACAGCAATACAACGGCCGACAGTAAGAGATTGGTTGCTCGTGACAGGCTCATGGCGGGTTGTCCTGGTTGAGGTAAGTAGTGCAAAGCCCCGTGAGTCACCGGGGCATGCCCGGCGGGGTTGGCGTTAAGGTTAGCGACTTGCGTCTTTGATCTGCTGCAGCACGGCGTCGCGCAGAGCGGTGTGTTTCTGTAAAATCTCGTTCATGGAGGACTTCACGCCAGGCAAGTGGGCCACCAGTTTCTCAAACGCATCACGCGAAATGCTGATGAGGTCGAGTGGCGTTGTGGCTCGAATGGAAGCGCTGCGAGGAACTTGAGAAATCAACGCCATCTCACCGAAGACATCCCCTTCCTTGAGCGACGCGACCGATTGGCCGTCGCGCAGGACATCGGCCTCGCCACTAACGACGACGAAGACCTTGTCGCCGAAGTCCCCTTGATCGAACACCATCTCGCCGGTGTGCAGGTGCTGGCGCGAGACCGAATCGGGGAAAAAGATGCGGACCTCGGTGATGTCTCGCGGCAGAAAGATGTCCAGGCACCAGTCGGTGAAGATTCGCCACTTGCGGTCCAGGCCGGGGAACTTGCTGAGGTAGACCGCTCGCCAAAAGACCCAGGCGATGAAGCCACGAAGTTTGATCCCCATCACCTCTGCCACTGCCGAGCGATGTCCCAACGATGCGAGTTTCCCCAAACCGGTGAACGAAAATCGTCGCAGCGGAGTTCCGCGCAGCGTTGCCAGGATGTTCGCCGCGCAAGTCTGCGCTTGTCGCAGCGCGTGTTGAGCAGTCGGCGGCGATAAGATGCCATCGGGTTGAGGGACTGCTGCGCAATCCCCCAACGCCCACACATGCGCGCTTCCGACCACGTTCATTTCCGGCGCGACGACGACGCGGCCACCTTTGTCTTTCTCGAACGGCAAGTTCTCGATCAGCCGATGCGGTGCCGCAGGGACGGTCGCGACGACAACTCGTGCAGAAATGAATTCCGGTTCCGGAGAGTTCCTCCCCTGCAGGACCGCCCCCTCGGCCGTGACCGCTGTCAGCCGTGTGTGCAATCGGATTTCGATGCCGCGCTGTTCGAGAATCTTGTGTGCGTATCGAGCGAGGTCTTCGCCCAGTTCCGGAAGAATGCGATCCGCACTTTGCAGCAAGATGACTCGCAAGTCGCTGAGCTTAATCGACTGGTACGCGGAAATCGCGCTCTGCAAGAAATCATTCAATTCGGCAATACACTCGACGCCAGAGAAACCGCCGCCGCCAACTACGAAGGTCAACAGCCTGCGTCGTTCATCCGGATCGGTTTCATTGTCCGCTTCTTCGAGCACCTGCACGATGGCGGTTCGCAGTCGCAACGCGTCGCCGAGATATTTAAACGGGATCGCGTGTTCGCGCATGCCTGGCACGAGATCCGAGTTCAATCGCGACCCAAGCGCGATGACGAGATGATCGAAAAGCAGTTCTTTGGTCTTCGGCAGAAACTCAGGGCCGAGCGTGACCACTTTGCGTTGGAGGTCGATCTCAAGAATCTCGCGCGTGTGCAGTCGAGTCCGCTTGGCCAAGCGTCGGATCGGCGTAATGACGTGCAGCGTTTCAATTGTGCCGCTGATCACTTCAGGGAGCAGCGGCTGGAAAACCATGTAGTTTTCCAGGCTGACCAGAGAGATTTCGTACTGCTCGCGTTCGCCCCAGAACAAACCTCTTTCAAGAAACATTGCCGTGTAAACGCCGGCGAATCCTCCACCCAGGATCAAAATTCGCTTTTTGTTGCTGCTCATGAGGCACTCGACTCGCAAGATGTGGGCACGACGCCCAATGTGAGCGGATGTCACTGTCAAACCACTGATTCAGAATGTCAAGCGGGCGCGCGATGTCACCCGCTGCGACGCCCTCCAGATCGCACGCTTGCGGCCCCGTATTCAGGGGGCTATAAACAAAACAGACATTTGTGTTGTTCCTTTTGCATATTCGAACCGGACTTCGATCATGCGACTCTCGCTGCAAACCGATTACGCCCTGCGGACCTTGATGTATCTGGCGTCAGATGCGGATCGAACGACCATCGCCGAGGTCGCGGGATTCTTTCGAATTCCGGCTCCGAACGTCGCCAAAGTCGTGAACCAGTTGGCTCGGCTGGGATATGTGCGGAGCGTGCGTGGCATCGGTGGTGGCATCGAATTAGCAACCGCGGCCGAAGAGATCACGATCGGTGAGATCGTGGAAGCTTTCGAGGGATCGCTGCACCTGTTGGAGTGCGTCGGGACCGACAACGTGTGTGTCATCCAGGATTATTGCAAGTTGCGCAACGTGCTCACGCGGGCTGAGCAAGTGCAGGTGGACTACCTCAAGAGCGTCCGTTTGTGCGACGTCTTGCCGGTCAAAATCCCCGGTGCAAAGCGCAGCGTCACTCGTGGTGTGTCCCGCAAAGAGAGGGGTTCGAAATGAAAGTGCATAGCGCTCGTGGAATCTTTTTGAGTGTCGGTCTGTTGTTGATCGGAGTCTCGTTGCTACCCGGTCAGGGAACGAAGGCAGACAAGTCGGATGCGGCCGTCGAACGGACTCGCAAGCAGACGAAGATGCTCGACGATCTTTACAAAACGGCGATCGTTTTAATCACGGAACACTACGTCAAAGGAGATGCTCCCGCCGCCGCCGTCGCTGGCAAGTTGCTTTGGAAAGAGATGAAAGCCAAGGGGCATCACGAAGTGCGATTGATCGACGCAACCGGCGATCCGCTGGAAGCCAGTAACGCTCCGGCCGATGAATTTGAGAAGACGGCAATCAAACGGATTCTCGATGGCATGGCATCGGTAGACCGCATCGTCGAGAAAGACGGCAAGCGCTATCTCCGCACGGCGACGATCGTGCCGGTCGTAATGGAGAAGTGCAAATCGTGCCATCCGAGTTGGAAAGATGTCCCGAAGGGCAAAGCCGTCGGAGCATTAACGTACACGCTGCCGATCGAGTGAAGCGGGCTGATGGCAGTGGAGAGTCGGGGAGGAAAAAGAGCGACTGTGTTTCTCCTGCCGAAAAACTTCCGAAGTCTTCGGAGACTTCGGAAGTTTGAACGGTTCTTTGTCGGCCTCTTCGATCGAGGGAGAAAGACTTCTGCTTCGATCCCTGACCCCCAACCGCCGACCGCTCTATCATGCTCGCCACGATGAGCATGTCTGAGCCACTCTGGTTGCGAGATGGGCAGGGAAACCCACCGACATTGCGTTGGGCGTACGCGCTCGAAGCGCCGTTAGTCGCAATGGACATGGGGCGCGAGTCAGGCGAGATCCTGGCGGCGGACGACTGCGGAGGGCTGTATCGAATTAATCGGCGCGGGGAGTTGCTGAAGTCATCGAAGGGTCTGCGCGGTGCACGAGCGGTGGCGTGGTCGGATACGAACGCGGCGGGCGCGGTAATCATCGGCGACCAAAAGGTGCTTCGACTGAACGGCAAGCTCGAAGCGGACTGGTCGGTGGGATTGCCGGAGCCGGCATTGGGGGTTGCTGTCGCGCCGTTTGGTCGGCAGACCGCGATCAGTCTGGCGAACGGCGGCAACCTGGTGTTGGGAGAACAGAGCGAACAGCTCAGTATTTTCGAGACAGCTCGTCCGCTGAAGTGGATTCAGTTTCTGACGAACAAGCCGGTGCTGATCGGTGCGGCGGAGTACGGACAGGTCTGTGCTCATCACATCAACGGCGAGCGACTCTGGAGCGAGAAGTGTTTCGCTTCGCTGGGAGAGATGTCTGCGGCGGCGAATGGCGAGCTGATTTTGGTGGCGGGATTCAATCAGGGAATCCAGTCATTCGACGGCGACGACGGTTCAACGCGAGACTCGTATCTCACTGAAGGAACGGTCAGTCGAGTGGCGTGCAGTTACGATGCCGAGCGGATCGCCGCTGCGACGCTCGAACATCATTTGCTCTGGCTGAACTTCAGCGGCAGGTTGCTTTGGTCAACGGAAGTGGACGAGGAGATCGTACGCGTGATCTGCGATCCACTGGGTGACTGGCTGCTCGTCGGCCTGCGTTCCGGTCAGATCCTGCGGCTGGAATGGGAAGGCAAATCGTCTTGAGGCGAGGAGGCTCGGACATCGTCATCCGGTGACGGCCGGATCGGCGGCTTCAATGATGCCGAGCAACTCTTCCCCGGTTTTCGCTTGTCGCAGTTTTTCACGCACAAACTCGCTCTTCGCGACGTTGGCCAACTGAGTCAGGAAGAAGACCTGCAAGTTCGGGCGATCGGCGGGTGTAATCAACAGAAAGATCAAGCGCACTGGTTCGGTCGATGTCGGACTGAAGAGGATTCCTTCTTCGGAGCGGCCGAAGACCATGATCGGTCTCGCGAGTTTCGGGCACCGCGCGTGCGGGATCGCAACTCCGAATCCGACATCCGTCGTGATGAGTTGCTCGCGAGTCAGCGCCAACCCGGCGATATCCACATCATTGGGGATATTGCTCATCGGAATCGCGGCGATGAGTTCGCGAATTGCTGCCTCGGTGTTTGTCGCGGCTACATCCAGCAGGATCGCACCCGATTCGAGCGCATCCTTCAAGAATAGTCGCGGTAGGCGCGGGTACTCGTCTTCGATCTTACCGACGATCTCTTCCAGAATGTCTTCCAGAGTGATGAGTCCCGCTGGATGGTGGCCGTCCATGACGACGGCCATATTCGCGCCGTCTCGTTGCAGTTCCTGCATCGTGACTTCAAGATTGTCTCCCGGCCCGACAATCCGCAGCGGACGCAGGATGCGCTGCCAGTCTTTTTCATTGGGCAGCAGCAGCAGCAGATCTTTCATCAACAGGTATTTGACCGGATCGCCTGACTTTGGATCGAGGACCGGGATGCGCGAAAAGCGATGCTCACGCACCGTCCGAATGACTTCGTCCAAGGGAGTGTCGGCGGACAGTGTTTGAACTTGAGGCCAAGCAATCATCGCGTCCCGCACCGTCTGTTTGCTGAGGTCAAACAGGTTCTCAAGCATCAGCAGTTGGTTGAACGAGAACGATCCGGTCGCCTGGCTCGCGAAGAGCAGCATTCGTAGTTCTTGTTCGGTATGCGCGACTTCGTGATGGTCCGCTTCCAGTCCCAGCAGCTTGAGGATCAAATCGCAGCCAGCGTTCACCGCCAGCATCGGGATGTAAAACAGCCGGAAACACCATCGCATCGGCAGCGCGATCGCGAGTGTCGTTTGCTCGGCACGGCGAATCGCCAGAATTTTCGGAGCCTGTTCCCCCAGCAGAATGTGCAAGAAGGTGATCAGGCAGAACGCCACGATCGCCGAGAGCACATGGCTGGCCCCGTCCGTCATCCACGTCGGCCGGCCGATCATGGCTTGCAGGATGTGTTCGAACGCTGGCTCGCCGACCCAGCCCAGGCCCAGGCTGGCAACCGTGATTCCCAGTTGCGTCGCGGAGAGGTACTCGTCCAGTTCATCGAGCATCCCGCGAGCCATCATGGCCTGACGATTTCCCTTGCGAGCCAATTCCTCAATGCGCGTGGTGCGAACTTTGACGAGAGCGAACTCTGCCAAAACGAAAAACCCATTGAGCAGCACCAAAACAAAGGCCAGCAGCAACTGCAGCCCAGTGGTCAGGTCCATAGTGCCGGAGACTGTATGCGGCACCGCTCGGAACGACAACGCGACTGACGATTGAGCAACTTGCCGATAGACTGCTGCCCCGGCTGACGAATCCTCCAACATTGAAACGCCAGGAATCATTCATGAACTCTGAAGCGACTCGATTGCACCGCCGCGATCTGTTGAGACTTGGGTCAGTCGCAGCGATGGCTCCGTGGTTCGCGCTTCGCGCGGACGAACCAAAATCGAAATTGCCGCGAGTCGCGGCGATCAACTCGATCTATCGGCTAAGGTCGCATGCATATCACATCGCCGGGCGATTCATTCACGGCTACACGATCAACGGAATGCATCATCAGCCTCCATTTCAGCTCGTACGCATGTTCGACCATCAGCAACCGGCGGATGATCTTGGCCCGGAAGTCTGTAAGAAACAGGGCATCGAACTCTGCTCGTCGGTCGCTCAGGCGCTTGGCGGCGACAAGCTCGATGTCGATGCCGTGCTGCTCATCATCGAGCACGGCGATTATCCGCTGAATGAGCGAAATCAAATCCTGTACCCGCGTTTCGAGATGTTCCAAGAAATCATCGATGTCTTCCGCAAGAGCGGCCGCAGCGTGCCGGTGTTTGTCGACAAGCATTTGTCCTTCGATCACCAGAAGGCGGCGAAGATGGTGGCCGCCTCGAAGGAATTGAAGTTCGGCTTGATGGCTGGTTCGTCGTTACCGGTGACATGGCGGATTCCGGAACTGGCTCCGCCGCCAGGCACGCCATTTGAGGAAGGGGTCGCCGTCATCGGCTACGACCGGAGCACTTGGGAGATCTACCTGTTCCATGTGCTGGAAGTTTTGCAGTGCATGCTGGAGCGTCGCCCCGGCGGCGAAACCGGCGTCAAGTCCGTTCAGACGTTGACTGGCGAGGCCGTCTGGAAGGCAGGAGACGAAGGCCGCTGGTCATGGACGTTGCTGGAACATGCCCTCTCGCGCTGTCCCAGCCGCAACTACGGCAAAGTACGTGAGCAGGTCAAGCAGCCGATCGTCACGCTGATCGAATATGCCGACGGCACGAAGGGAGCCGTTTTTAACCTCGTCGAAGCGACTTCGGACTTCGCTTTCGCGGGCCGCATCAAAGGTCAGGCGGAACCGGTCAGTACCTGTTTTTATCTGCCAGCTCCACCCGGCGCGCGGTTTTTCGATCCGTTGACGTTCAACATTGAGAAATTCTTCACAACCGGTCGCCCCACCTACCCTGTCGAACGGACGCTGCTGACAACAACGATCTGTGACCACGCGATTCGCTCGCAGCACAAAGGCAGCAACATTATCACCGACCCGTCGCTGCTGATCCGCTACCAAGCTCCAGAAGACGACGGCCACTTCCGCGGTCGGTTCATCGACCGGTCTTAAAATTTTCCGAGCCGGCACGGCGACTGCTCTTGCGGAGGCTCGCCGAGTTGCGATTTGCGGCTGAGCCGCCCACACATCGAGAACTCAGCCAATTCGCAGCGAACGAGCGATTCCCAGGCTGAGCCTGTCCGGAGTCGGTTTGTAATTCTGTCCGCGCGGGTTGTCGGAATTACAAGTCGCACGCGATTACGAAGGCAAGGAGGCCTGGCATGCACGTCGTTGCGTTATGTCTGATGGCTGTGGCCGTGACCGCCGCCGATACCGAAGCGGTCGTGCTGGAATTCACCGCTCCCGACCGGTGCCCTCCCTGCCAGCAGATCGCTCCTCTGGTTCATCGACTGCAACGCGAGGGCTTTCCGTTACAGATCATCAACGCCGACGAGAACGCTTTCGTCTGCCAGCAGCATCGAGTCATCTCGATCCCGACCTTTGTCCTGATGATCGCCGGTCGCGAAGTCGAACGCCTCGAAGGCAAGCCGTCGGAAGGCGAACTTCGCCGCATGTGTGACCAGGCCCGATCGGCAAACACGAACGCGACGCCCAAACCCGAAGCTCGAACTTCGAAGCCCGAAATCGGTCGTTCAACTGCCGATGAAGTCACAAGGCCAGCCGACACCCCGATCATACGCGCGAAACAGTCCGACGCCGAAACCTCGCCCAAGCCGACGAGCAACGATCCCCTCAAGGCATGCCTGCGGATTCGCGTCAAGGATTCGCAGGGAATCAACTTCGGGACCGGCACGATCGTCGACAGTCGCGAAGGACGGACTACGATCCTGACCTGCGGACACATCTTCCGAAAGATCGACGACAAGCCACTCATCGAGGTCGACATTTTCAACGGTACCAAACACGAAACTACCCTTGCGCATGTGATGCGCTACGACCTCGAACGGGATGTCGGACTGATCTGGATTCCAACGTCTCGACCGTTGCCTGTCGCGCCGATCGCTGGGTTGTCGAACGCCACAGCCGTCGGCGAACACGTTTTCAGTATCGGTTGCAGCGCCGGCGATCCGCCGACCAAATTGCAGCATCGAGTCACCTGCCTGAACCGTTACAACGGACCGGACAACATCGAATGCACCGGAGTCCCGGTTCAAGGCCGCTCCGGCGGAGGCTTGTTCGACACCTCCGGCCGACTGATCGGCGTCTGCATCGCCGCAGACCAACGGGATCAACGAGGTCTATACTCCGGATTGCAACCGATTCACGACTTGCTCGGCGAGGCGAAGCTTTCGCATTTGCTCCTGCAAGGCAAACCGAGGCCGAATGCAGATGCGCTGGCGGCGAACGCAACCGGTCCCTCGAAGAGCATCTCGACCCTGCCAACTCAATCGGAAGAGCCAGTCTTTGACGGCGAGGAATCCCCAACCGAAGAACTCTCCGGACCTTTCGCGTCGTCGCATGGACTCTCGGAATCGGTGGACTCGTTGGACCGACCGAAACTTGCCGCGGCAGCACTCGGCATACCAGTCACTCCGGGGATTAATGATCCCGAAGCAGAGAGCGACTTCGATCCGAAAACAGAGTCGGAAGTGGTCTGCATCATCCGTCCGCTGAACAACCCACGAGGTGCCAGCCGGGTTGTCATCATCAACCGCGCCAGCAGCAAATTCTTGTCGCAGCTGTCCGGTGAGCTCGCACAGCAAGCAAAGCCGACTACTGCCGTTGCGCGCGAGGCGAAGTACGCCACAACCAGTTCCATCACGGCGACGCCGCGCCAATTCCGACGCGTGCGCTAGGTATGCGACAATCGTCTTGACCGATTTTTCCTGCGCGACGTATTGTCCTCGCGTTCGTCGAACGAACTTCCGTCAGCGAAAGGAGTCGCGCATGTCCGACCAACATTATTCCGCTCATGCTCCGCACGAGCCGGTTCCATTTATCTCCCTCATTGCTCAACACCAGACGCTGGCTCACGAAGTCACCGCCGCCGTCGGCCGGGTGCTCGCCGAGCAGAAATTCATTCTGGGTGAAGAGGTCAGCCAACTCGAAACCCAGGTCGCGAAGTATTGCGATTCACGCTCAGCGATCGGCTGCGCGTCCGGGACCGATGCACTGATCCTGGCCTTGATGGCGCTTGGAGTCGGTCCCGGTGACGAAGTCATCACCAGCCCGTTCACGTTTTTCGCGACCGCCAGTTCGATCTGCCGGCTCGGTGCGAAGCCGGTGTTTGTGGATATCGATCCCAAGACGTTCAACATCGATCCCGAAGCGGTCGAGGCGGCGATCACTCCCAATACAAAAGCGATCATGCCGGTGCATCTTTTCGGCCTTTGTGCCGACATGGAACGGCTGTGGCGGATCGCCGTGAGCCACGGTGTTTCGATCGTCGAAGATGCCTGCCAAGCGATCGGGGCCGAATATCGCGGTCGCCGAGCGGGAGTGCTCGGGACGATCGGCTGTTTCAGTTTCTTTCCGACCAAAAACCTCGGCGGTGCGGGTGACGGCGGCATGTTGACCACCGATGACGCGGACCTCTGCAAGCAACTGCGCTGCCTGCGAGTCCACGGCGACACCGGCAACTACCATCACACCGAGATCGGACTCAACAGCCGGCTCGATGCGATCCAAGCGGCGGTCCTGCGGATCAAGCTTAAGCATCTCGATCAGTGGACCGAAGCTCGTCGCCGGAATGCGCAGACGTACCGCGAGTTATTCGTCGCCTACAGCCTCAACGACGAGATCGCTCTGCCCCTTGAGCCTCGCGAGTACAAGCACGTCTACAACCAATTCACCGTCCGCATTCCCGGTGGCCGACGTGATGGCGTGCAGCAACGACTGCGAGCCAATCACATCGGTGCGATGGTCTACTATCCGATCCCGCTGCATGTGCAGCCTTGCTTCGAGCATCTGGGACACCGCGTCGGCGAGTTCCCCGAAGCCGAGGCCGCGTCGCGCGAAGTGTTGTCCCTCCCTGTCTATCCAGAGATGCCGGCTCACCATCCGGAGCTTGTCGTGCGGCAACTCAAAGCTGCCTTTGGGCAGACTCGCTCGCAGGGGGATGCGCGCCGTGCGGCGTAGGTCCGCCTTTCGAAGCTGACCGCATTGACGATCGACGTCTTCTGCCTGTTCGGGTCAGGCTGGAAAGCCCGACCTGTTTCAGTTCCATTCGGGATGATCGGTTGCTGCGGGCAGCAGTTGATGAGCTTTCTGGAACGTCCGCATCAGCGTGTCCCAGACCTCGTACGGGTCTTTGTGGAAGACGAACTCCGGCGAGGCTTCGTGCAGCAGCCAGTCGCCGCGATTGATCTCCCCTTCCAATTGTTTCGGTGACCAACCCGCGCAGCCGGAAAAAACTCGGAAGCGAGCGTCTTCGTCTCCCTCGGAAACCGCTTGCACGACCGACTCGAAGACATCTTTCGTGCAACCCACGAAGACCCCATCGAGCGGCGGGGACTCAGAAAAATCGAGTTCGTCGGCATTATGCAGAATGAAAAGGTTGCCCGGTTCGACCGGCCCTCCCATGAAGACCAATTCGCCTGTCTCTGGCAACTCGAAGTGCTCGGAGAGCACTTGCGAGACCGTCACCGACGAGGGCCGATTGACAACCAACCCCATCGCTCCGTGCTGGTTGTGCTCCAATAGCAGCACGACCGTCTTGAAGAAATTGGGATCACGCAGTTGTTTGGCCGAGATCAAAAACTGGCCACGATAGGATTCAG
>VGZH01000130.1 GCA_016872645.1 Planctomycetota bacterium
AAGACGCTCCAGGGCGACGCAATCGACCAACCGGTGACGTGGCACGCCGACCTGTCGAAACTCAGCGGCCAACCCGTGCGAATCCGCTTCGTCTTGGAAAACACCGACCTCTTCGCGATGAAGTTCGCGAATTGATTGATACGTCACGAGACGTTGCAGAAACGATTTCTGCAGGCACATTCAACATGTCCAAGTGTCGTGCGGGCTCGGTTCCTTTTTTTGTTGCCTGTATGTCGTGTGGTCTCGGACGTGCAGACGAGTTTGTTGCCGTCGAGCATCAGCGGGGAACGGTTTATCACTCGCCATCCATTGTCCGTCACCTCGGCCGGTACTCCGGGAGCGGTGACGATTCGTCGAGAGATTGGTGGCCAAACATGAATTTTGCACAGGCCGCGCTGAACTTGAGGTCCCCCGTACTGGTAAATTCCTTTTGCCGGTCGCCGAAAGTAACTTTGAAGTCCACCAAAACTCTTGCGATAGGAAACCGCATGACGAACGATGTGAGATATCGCCCTTTGCCACATGCCGCGCGGTCGGTTTGCAGCATGATCACGATCGCATGGGCTTTCGTGCTGGTTCTGAGTTCTCTGCCGCTTCGTGCCCAGGACGGCCTTGGGGACTGGCGACAGGGACGTGAATTGCACCCGGGATTGCGCTATCGACGTATTGAAACCGAGCAGCCGAGGAAGATGGTGGTGTATGGCGTGCGGGTCGATACGTGGACGCAAGGCTTACGCTTGCAGACGACGACTCGCCGCTCCGACTGGGTTGACGGTAAGACGGAGACCGATCGGCAAACGACACGGGACTTCTTGCGACAATCGCGGGCCAGCGGCTCGCCCATGGTGTTGGCGATCAATTCAGACGCTTTCTCGCCCTGGCCCGCGCCGTTCAATCGACCGACGCCCACAGACCTCGCCGGGCTGGCGGTTTCGGACGGGGTTGTCGTCTCGAAGGGGAGTGGTTCGCCCTCACTGATCCGCCGCAAGAACGGTGCCCTGAGCATTGAACCAACTGGACCGAACTTTGACCTGTCCACGATCGACCTGGCGGTGAGCGGATTTGGGATTTGTCTCAACGATGGACGACCTGTGGCCAGCGGCAATGATCTGCATCCGCGGACGGGGATTGGACTGTCGGCGGATGCAAGATACCTGCTGATGGTGGCGATTGATGGACGACAGCGGGCGAGCCTGGGAGCGACAACAGAAGAACTCGGGCAGTGGCTCAAGCACTTTGGAGCCCACTCTGGAATTAACATGGATGGAGGCGGCTCAACGACGCTGGCCTGGTGGGATCCGATGTCCTCCAGCGACGACAAGTGCCAGCTCCTCAATCGACCTGTCGGTAACGGCGTCAAGGCTGAACAACTGCCGACTGCGCTCTTCACTGCAACTGAACGGGCCAACGGCAACAACCTGGGAGTCTCTCTTGCTCCTCCTGCGACGACGTACGATCCGAATCTCTACTTGTTTGTGGATGATCATTGGATCGAGCAGCAACAGGGGTTGAAACGTATTCACAACCGGGCTCGGCCGCTCGACGAACCAATTGTCTGGCCGGATGATCCACGGACCGAGACCGATTGTGCCTGGGGCAACGTGATCCGCGAGGCGGACGGACGATATCGCCTGTGGTACGTCACGATGACGATGGGCCACAACAACGCTGGCCCGCACGAGATCGCCAGCGCTGGCGTCTGGGGACGCGGCGCGGACTTCACCTTTCGTCCACGTTCCGAGGCTGATCGACCTGTCGTCGAATCAATGCTCGGTAAATATGCCGAGTCGGACGATGGGATCACCTGGCGTAAGCCGAAGCTGGGGCAATTCGACTATCGCGGCAACAAGGACAACAACATCATCCTGACAGGGCACCTCGCGGCAAAACAGACCGACGGAGCGCTGACAAATTTCGACGGCTACACGATCCTGCGCGATGATCGCGAGCCGAACCCGGACCGTCGGTACAAGATGATCGCGCACTGGGAGTCGGTCCATTTCTGGGACAACCATGCGGTCAGCGGTTCGCTGGGGCGTCCGCAGGAGTTTATTAATCGCTGTGGAACGGCGCGAGGCGAGTACATCACCTGCAGTCCGGACGGCCTGCGTTGGGAGCAACCGCTGGAACGGCTGGACACTCTGCCGACCGCGGGAGGCGATCGTCTGCTGGTGGTCCCCGATCATCGCCATCAGCGCTGGATGGCGTATGTCCGCGCGGGAGGCTGGTCGTATCCATCGTTCAGCGTCAGCAACGACCTGCGGCAGTGGTCGGCCGCGGAACCGGCCAGGCGGATCACTCCGGAACTGGTCCGGGCGCCCGCCGTCGAATGCATGATTCCGTTCAATTACGGCAATCAGGATCTCGGCTTCCCCTGCGGCATGGACAAACCGAAGGGTGTGTTCACCGTGATGTTCGCCTCGCGCCACGAAGGCGGTGATTGGAACCCGGTGAACCAAACGGAGAGTGTCATCCCTCACGGTCCGCCGGGAAGCTACTACGCCACCGGTGCAGTTCCGTTGCACAACGAACCGATCGTGGTGGGGGATGAAATGCTGATCTACTTCAATGCCTTCTCGCGGAACCAACAGGAGCCGTGCCCGTTTGGATCGCGTTCGATCGGCGTGGCGAAACTTCGTCGCGACGGCTTCACTGGCCTGCAAGCCTCCGCCAAAGGAACCGACGGGCAACTGACGACCAAACCGATGACACTCGTCAGCGATCACGTGCGAATCAACGTGGAGCAGCGCGGCGACGCGGGCGCTGTCGCTGTTGCCTTACTCGACGACCAGGGACGGGAGTTCCCCGGATTCGGGTTCGAAGACGCGATCCCCATCACGACCGACGCGGTCCGACACCCCGTCCGATGGAAAACAAAGACAGATCTTCGCTCACTGCGAGATCAAAAAGTCAGATTGTCGCTCCGGATTCAGGGTGGTGCGATCGTCTATGCCGTCAGCCTGGCTGATTAGCGGAGTCCCCCTCTGGAAAGTCCCGCCATCGCCAAAAGTGCCGAGCCTGCTGTCAGCAGACCCGCCGGGCAACGGCTCCTGGGTCGCATGTCGTACTCCATATTGGGTGAAAGTGTTCCCGATTGCCTGGTGGTTGGCGAAGAAATGCTCCAGCGGGGAGCCGAAGGTCTAACCGCCAAGGATTTTTAGACTCGATGGTGCGGTGAAGTCGGGCGAATTCCGCTTCCGCACGTTCTAGTTAGCTGCCGCCTCCGCCCGAAAATCGACATCACCACGAGTCGCGCCGCAATCGCGCGTTGCGAGAACGCGTGCGACGGGATTGTCTCGCCGCATCAGGCAGTCTCATGACAGCAGTCCCATGCCAGGCGCGGTTGGTCATTTGATTTCCACAATCCTCACGCCGCCGGCAAGCACTTCACAAGTCACATTGACGATCCCTTTTGCAGCGGGGTTGATGGTCATGCGATCGGTCGGTTGTAAACGATCTACGGCCGAGGAGACCGGAACGCGCGATCGAATCGTCACGCTGCGATTTTCGCGGTGATCGGTCGGTGTAATTCCCTGTTGCGGCTTGTCTTGCCCGGCCGGATTAAGCAAGGTCACCATCCATCCATTGGCATTGCGATTGACGAGCCACTGCACATCGCCGTCAACTTCGATCGGCATGAGGCCGCGCGTGAGATGAGCGATGAGTTGCGGCACGACGGGAACGGCTCGTCGATCGATCCCCAGTCCGCGCGGCACCGACAGGAAGAGGATGCGGCCCTTGCCGCGATCGGACGCGGCACAGAACACTTTTCCATCCTCCGTCTGTGCGAGCGGCTTCCATTCGGCCTGCCCGGCCGCAATCGGCCGGTATCGAAACCGTTGCGACGAGACGACAGTCGCATCGTCGAGCCATCGATAGTTTTGCCCCACGGCGGGCTCGCCCGTCGCCGGAAGTTTCAATGCGGCAACACCGGGACCGGTCAGTTGACTGTCGGTGACGAGCAGCGTGCCACCTTGCTGGACATAAGCATCGAGCCTTGCGCCCTCGGCCGCCGTCAGTTCAATGTCGCCGTTGGCGATGACCACGGGATAAGTGTCGATTGTCTTCCAGCGGTCGACCTGCGGAGTGGCGACGATCACATCGAACACGTCGCCGAAAATTCCCGGCAGGTAGACTTCGTTCGTGGCATTCATCGGCTTCTCGCTCTCCGATGCGATCGGATGGAAAGCGGCCCAGAACCACTCTTCGAGCATCTTTTCATGATCGCCGAACAGGAAACGCTCTTCATGGCCATGCCAGTTCTTGAACGAATTGGGCCAGAATGGTGCGGGTTCCCAACCGTGTGCGTAATCGACCAGGAACGCGACCGGTGTGTAGGGACTGCCCCGATCAAATCCCGCCGCGGGCGCCGTGGTTCGCAGGAATCGATCGACTAACTTGCCTTTCGGCGACAACTGCAACTCTTGTTTGCCGGCCGCTGCCGTTCCTCCGGGCTGCCAGAACTCATCGAATCCCTGTTCGTGATAGAACATCGACGCCCCGGCCATGTACTGATACCAGATGTCAAATTTGTACCAAGTCATTCCAGCGCCGGAATAAACCGAGTAATAGTTGTCGAGAATCGCCTGCGGCGAATGGTAACTGCCGCTGTTGCTGAAGATGGTCGAGGCATCGCCGAAGTTGCATGATCGATATGTGGCGGTCAGTTGCTCTCCTTGCCGCGCGATGCCTCGCATGAATGCCCATCGCATGTTCAGTACCGAAGATGTCGCGGCTGACGATTCGTAGCCGATCGTCCGGCAGCCCCATTGAGACAGGATCGGAGCCCACGCGATGTTGCCCACCGATAAGCAGGAAATGACATCCGCGTACGGATTCGCATCGAGATCTTTACCGTAAACGGCTCGATACTTTTCCCGATTGCCGGTTTGAGTCAGCGGTGTGAACGCTTCGACCAACTGCCGTCGCGTGGTCGCCTGCGCGGTCACGGCCCGCATTTCTTCGGACTTGGGGTAAAAATATCCGATACTTTCGCCGCTGATAGATCCGAGATAGCGATCGCGGTATTTGGCCAATAGCTGCTGGCCTGCGTCGCCGATCGGCTTTCCGGGATGATAGTTCATCATCATCGCCCACATGCGATCGGGGTTTTTATCCAACCATTGGGCGAATCGTTTTCCTGCCGGGTGCACTTCACCCGTCTTGGGATCGGTGGCAAAAATCCCCGCACCGACGCCGTGGAAAGTTGGTACCACACGCGGATCCGAGTAAATCGGCACGTCCGTGCGGCCGCCGTATTTTTGTTTGAGTTCTTTCACCGCATCTTCATCACGTAGTCCGTACGGAAATAGAACCCGATTGGGCTCGTCGCTCAACAACCAATCGGCATTGGGTCCCTCCTCGGCGGAATTCCACAGGTAGCGAAATCCCTTGTTCTGGAACGTACGCACATTCCACGAAGGCGGCAGGGCCGAGGGAGCCTGCTTATTCAACTCCGCGGCTTTGGAAAGCGGAGTAAGATCACTCAAGGGTTCATGGCGATAGGAATCGAGTCGTTGTCGGGTGGGATGCCTGGGCCGATCCTTGATCCGAGGCCGAAAGCGTTCGTCGGTGGTCAAGACGATCGCATCGATCTGTCTGGGTTGCGGGCATTTCTGCGTCGAAAGCAGACTCAAGGTTGCAACGCCCGCTTTCAGCGACGCTTCGCGACGATCCCAGGCGAAAGCCCAGCCCCAGTACAGCTTGGATTCGTTGTCTTCGTCGATCACCGCGTGGACCCCATAGTCACCCTGCCACGCTGCGGCGCCGGGTTGTTCGATGCGAATCGAAAACGGTTCCGGTTGCTCGCGCCAATCGCCGTAGCGAACCCAGACGAAATAACGGCCTTCAGCCGGAACGTCGATGCTGGTTTTCGCCGTCGCGCGATCATCATCCGCCGCGGTCGCAATCGACAGGAATCCGCTTTCGCCTCCCTGGTTCCACTCGGCCGCCCATCCCGGCCCCGAAAGGCCCCAATGGCCGGCCGTCTTTTTCATCGCCGGCGTTCCCATCGGCCAGCAGAATCCCTTCACGCCTCGCAGATGCTCCGCTTCGATCCAAAGCGACTCAGGATAGGAATTCGTCTGGGGCGCGGCGATGTTCGGCGCACCGCCCGGATTCGAATCCGCTGCCGACAACTGGCACGCGATCGGCCCGACCATCACCAGCAATGGCAAAACGATTTCAAGCAGGGGCCTGTTCAACAGGAATCCGCTGGAATTTGCACGCAAACGAATTGGAACCATTTCGGAACTCTCCCGTTTTCGAGCCTATTCGACCACTTGATACAGGCCTCTTCGTAAAAGACCCGCACATCCTAGCAGGTTGAATCACAAAGCAACGATGGTACTCCGCGATGGATCGAGCAATGTCACATTAGAAGCGGATGGTTGCCGCAGCGAATGCTCATGACGGCCCGACTATTCGTCCGGCAGCCATCCCCCGACGAATTCGAGCAAGAGACTGCTCATTCGCTCCGGCATGCGTTCCACTTCATCTTGTGTCAGACGGTTGTTGCGATCGCGATCATACAACCCCAGCAGCCCGCGGAATCGATCAGGGATCGGCACGCCTTCCGCAGGTAGTTTGACGTTGTCGTACTTCGATGGATTGGTCTCATCGAAAGGAATTCCACTAAACAACGTCGTGCCCAACAGGCCTCCGCTCGAATCCGCAGTGAGTTGTAGGTCCAGCAGGCACATCTCGTCCGTGGTTTGTTTTTCCCCGCGCACCAACTTTGGGAGAAGAACAGAGGAAAAGAAAATGGGCCCAAGACTCTTTGGTTGTTCTGATCAGGTCGTTAGCGTGATCCGATCATGACAAGACCCAAGCGCAATTGTCCGGCAGGCGAGGTGCGCCATGTCCTCAATCGAGCAGTTGCCCAATCGGCGATCTTTGAGAAGCCCGCCGACTATGATGTTTTTCTGCGAGTCCTCAATGAGACATCCCAGCTTGCGCCTTTGCCAATTTTTGCGATGGCAGTGATGCTCAATGACGGGCACTTGGTGGTCCGAACCACCACCGACGAGCAAGTCAGCGATTTCTTTCGGCGACTCACCGTCATGCGTACCATGCGTGATCACTCACGTGCCTGGGTGAACAAGCCGCAAACTGAGGCGGAAGTCAAAGCGTTGGGTGCCTGCAGTCAACGCTTACTCCCCTTCGGCGACGACCCGTGGATAAAAAGCAGCACCCTCCGCCTCTGTCTTGCAAGCGACACTTGCCCCAGAGGACGCCCAAGAAAAGAGTCCTGACGCCTTTGTTTGACCCCGAGAAAGACGCGGCAACGACGACCAGCCATGCCTTGTTCAACAACCGACATGACCCTTTTGCACATCCGCAAGCACCTCGACACACTCGCTAAACCGACGGGTAGCCTGGGCCGCCTCGAAGATCTCGCAGCTCGGCTGTGTGAGATGCAACAGACTCTCACACCGGTCACCGCTCCTCGACGAGCAGTGCTGTTTGCCGCCGATCACGGGGTCGTCGCGGAAGGAGTGAGTGCTTGGCCATCGTCTGTCACCGGGCACATGATCCGCACGATCGTCGCGGGTCGCTCGGCCAGTGCGAGATTGGCCACGACAACGAATACCGACTTGCGAGTGGTCGATGTGGGATCGCTCACAGAGCCACTCGCACCACAACCGAACTACCGATGCGCAAAAGTTTGCTCTGGCACGCGAAATCTTGCCTTGGAACCCGCCCTGACCAAGGACGAGTTCCATGCCGCCTTCGCGGTCGGCCAGCAGGAAGCCGACGACGCCATGAACGCTGGTTGCCAGATCCTCATCGCCGGGGAAATGGGCATCGGCAACACCACTGCCGCGAGTTGTCTGACAGCCTTGCTCACCGGGGCGGACGCGCATGACGTTGTCGGTCGCGGAGCCGGTGCCGACGACGCTGTTTTGGAAAAGAAACGGCACGTGGTACGGAATGCTCTCGCTCGTTACCGACACCTCAACTCCGACGGCGCTAT
Source organism: Planctomycetota bacterium (assembly GCA_016872645.1). Lineage (GTDB taxonomy): Bacteria > Planctomycetota > Planctomycetia > Planctomycetales > Planctomycetaceae > SXKJ01. The sequence goes on from VGZH01000130.1 coordinate 7,976, forward strand.
TGAAGCAATGAGCGGGCTGGAGATCGCAGCGATGGCTGGCTTCATCCATGAAACCTGTACCCGAGGCCGAACGCTCCTGCTCGACGGGTTCGTCGTTACAGCGGCCGCTCTGGTGGTGGCCCATCTCTGGCCAGACGCAGTGACTCGCATGATCGCTGCACACCGCTCCGCCGAGCCTGGACACTCGCTGGCTCTGAAACATCTTGGTCTGGAGCCCATCCTCGACGGCTGGCGGATGCGACTGGGCGAAGCGACCGGGGCGCTCACGGCCCTGCCACTTCTGGACGCCGCTGCTGCGATGCTGGGCATGAGTACTCTCGCGGAGGTAGTCGGTCGGTGATCCGTCGTCAAATCAATGCGGTCATTACCGCAGTTCAATTCCTGACGCGTTTGCCGTTGCCCGGAGGTATGAACCGCCCCGACGCGGATCTGACACTGCTCCGATCAGCCGTCATCTTCTTTCCACTCGTTGGCGGGCTGATTGGGTTGGTCACCGGTTCGGTAGTGTGGGCGGCTCTACACGTCTGGCGTCCGTTCGTAGCTGTCACCGTCGGTCTGATCGCCGAGGCTCTGCTGACGGGTGGGTTCCACGAAGACGCGGTAGCCGACTGTTGCGATGCCTTCGGCGGCGGCTGGACCCGCGACGACGTGCTGCGGATCATGAAGGACAGCCGAGTCGGCAGCTTCGGCGCCCTCGGCCTGATGCTGGCCGTGTTGCTCCGGGGTGGTTGCTTGCTGGCGCTGCCGGCCGACCATTTGATCCCAGCGGTGGTAGCGTCCGCAGTGGTCGGGCGGTGGGCGATCCTGCTGCTGATGGCCGTGTCCCAGCCGGTGCCGCACCGCGACGGTTTGGCGAAGGACGTAGCCCAGCGGATCGGCTGGCCGGAGTTGGTCGTAGGCACCCTGCTCGCCCTGCCGGGCATCGTGGTGATCGGGTGGGCCGAACCCGTGCCAACCGGACTGGGGGTTACGGCAGTCGCCGTCGTCGCCCTCATTTGGACCGGGTACGTTCTCGGTCGGATCGGCGGCATGACCGGGGACTGCCTGGGGTGTGGGTGCTACCTCGGCCAGTGCGTGTTCCTGCTGGCTATCACAGCCGGAGTCGGGCAATGAGCCGCAGCATCCTGCTCGTCCGTCACCCGCCCGTCGCGGCCGCTTACCGGGGCGTGTGTTACGGCAGCAGCGACGTACCGCTCGCCACAGAATGCAGGCTCGACCCAATGATCGGCAAGATCCTGTCGCAGGGGCCGCTCACCCACCTGTACCACAGTGGGCTGGCCCGATGTACCGCCCTGGCTGAGACGATTGCGGCGTTGACCGGTGTGTCAGCGGTGACCGACGTTCGATTGCGGGAGCGGTGCTTCGGGACGTGGGAACTCCGTCGATGGGACTCCATCCATGCCGAGACGGGTGACGCGATGATGGGTATGGTCACCGCTCCCGGCACTTGGCGACCACCCGGCGGCGAGACAACGTTCGAGTTACGCGACCGCGTGCTGGCGTGGTACGCCGATCTGCCAGCCACCGGAGGGATTGTCGCTGTCACACACGGCGGCCCTATTGCGGCACTGCTCGGAAGTCTTCAGCAACGCCCGGTAGCTGAGTGGCCCCAATTGATCCCACCCTTTGGTGCATCCTATTGTATCGAAGTCGCACGCGTGATTTCCCACGAAGAGGATTGCTCATGACCGACGCTGAACCGATTCCCGGCCTGCTTTGAACTTTGTGGATAGAACATGAAAAACGTCTTTGAGGCATCTCAACGCTGGCGGTTGGTAGCCGGGCGCTTTCTCGTAGTGCTGTCGGTGCTGCTCATCGGTAGCGTGCGGGTGGGGCTGGCGCAATTCGCGGACAAATCCGCCGACCTCAAGGCACTGCCGAAAGTGCCGCCGGAGTTTCAGGTCACGCTCTTCGCGAGCGAACCGTTGGTGAGGCAGCCGTGCTCAATGGCATTCGACGAGCGCGGACGCCTGTTCGTCGGCATGGGGCCGCAGTACCGCAATCCGAAGCCGGAGACTCCGGGGGATAGCGTTGTCATCGTGCAAGACACGGACGGAGATGGTCGAGCGGATCGAACAAAAGAGTTCGCGACGGGCTTCAATGCGATTCAGGGGCTCGCCTGGCACGGTCACGATTTGTGGATTGCCAATGCTCCCGATCTGACGGTGGTTCGTGATCGCGACGGCGATGACGAGGCGGATGAGTACGTCAAGGTCTATACCGATCTCGGCAACCTGGAACACGGACTCCATGGGCTGAATTGGGCTCCAGACGGCAAGCTCTACATGAGCAAGGGGAACTCGAAGGGACTCAACCAACCGGGCCATTACGCGCCGAAAGCGTTTCGGGATTTGTGGGGACTTAAAGCACCCGCAGACGTGCCGGACATCCCGGCGTCGGTGACGTCAGGTAAGAACGATTACCGCCACGCCTATCACGACCCGGCAGACGACTGGGGCTTGGATGGCGGCGTTCTGCGGTGCGATGACGGCGGAAAGAATCTGGAGATCATCGCACGCGGTTTCCGTAATCCATGGGACATCACGTTCGATAGCGGCTTCAACTGGATCGGGACCGACAACGATCAGACGACGGGTGATCGCGTCTTCATGCCGTTCTTCGGGGCACACTTCGGTTGGAATCATCCGTGGAGCAGTCATTGGTCGGCGGCTCTGCACGCTCCGACCGCACCCGTGAGCGGGCCGCTGTTTGAAGGCTCGGGCACGGGAACGATCTTCTGTCAGTCGCCGCAGTTTCCTCCCGAGTATCGCGGCGTGTTCCTGATCAACGATTGGCTGTTGAAGACGACCTACCTGTGGCGTCCGCAGTGGGATGGAGCGATGCTGCGGCCTGCGGGTGGCGGCTTCACTCGGTTCATTGAAGGGGGAGCGTCGCTGTTCCGCCCGACGGACATGGAGTTCGGCCCCGACGGTGCGTTGTGGATACTCGGCTGGAGCAGCGGGTATGGAGCTGAATGGAAAGACGGACAACTCACGAACGAAGGCCGCATCTTTCGAGTCTCTTGGAAGGACGCTCCGAAGGCCGCGCCGCTGAAAACTGCCAAGCGACTCGATGAATTGTCGATCGACGACCTGATCGACGAATTCGACTCACCGCTGCCGGTTCGACGTATCAACGCGCAGGATGAACTGGTGCGACGCGGCGAAACGGTTCAGCAACGGCTTGTCGAACGACTGAGAGACGGCAAGCTGACCGAGAATCAGGAGACGTGGACGGTATGGGCGATGGGACGCATGCCGGTTGCTGCATCGCTCGCAGCTTTTCTGCATGACGTGCTGCACACCGAGTCGAAGGGATCGCTCAACTTGCAGATTCAGGCGATTCGCATTGTTGCGTATCGTGCGAAACAGCACGGGCAGACCGAACGTGTCACAGGCTATGTGCGAGTCGCGCTGCAGCATCCTCAACCGCGCGTGCGATTCGCTGCCGTGCAGGCTGTGCATGAGGCTCATCAGACGGCACTCGTGCCTGAGCTGTTGGAACAATTACAGCGAGAAACGGACGCAACGGTCTTCTATACCGGATGGCAAGCGCTGCGTTCCGTGCGTTCGACGACCGAGTTGCGAGAACTGCTGAGTGACTCGCGCGCCGCGGTCCGCCGAGCGGCTTTGCTTGCGCTGCTGGAGGCTCACGCGGCGACTCAACCGGAGGTCGGCACGTTGGCTCAGAAAGATACCGATGCCGAAGTGCGCAAGGTCGCAGAGTTGTGGTTGGCGAAAGTCGCGGGCGGTTCCAAGCCGGAGATCCGCGGGCGATCTTTGCAGATCGCTTCCACTCCGATGAACGCCGCCGCGCCCGAGAGCAAAGCCGAGACGAACAGCGGCATCGCCACCGTGCGGAATGTGAAGGTGAAGAACGGAGCCGCCTACAAAGTCTTGTCCGGCGGCCTCCTGTCTGGTGTTCGGGCCTATGTGGATCGTGGCTATCGGCTGAGCACCGTGCCAACAGAACTCGAAGGGGCGGATCTCATTCAGACCGCTAACAACGACGACAACTCGCGCGGCGAACAGTGGCTCAGCGCAGACGCACTCGTGCCAGTTCGTGTCTGGGTCGGGATCGATGCCCGACAGAAGTCGCCTCCAAGTTGGGTGTTGACGTCTTTTCGAAAGGAGTCGTTCACCGCGGCCCTCGACGAAGGCGCAAAGTTCGCCTTCTACTCACGATCATTCGACGCAGGCCGCGTTGAACTC
>VGZH01000131.1 GCA_016872645.1 Planctomycetota bacterium
AGCAGACGATCGACTTGCGGCGGTTGACGTAGTCCCACACAACGAAACGATCGAGGTCTCGGCCGGCGGTGAAGAAGACTCGGCCTTTGGTCGTCTCGGCGACACGATGCGCGAAGCGGATGTCTTCGTGCGACTGGTTCCAGGTCGACAACAGGAAGATGTTGATGACGATTCCCTCACGCTGGCAGAGCAACGCCTCGCGCATCGTCGCCGCTTCGGTCTGCGGATCGGACGGGTACAGCAGGTACAAATCTGAACCCTCGAAGTGCGCGGTCGGCAGGCCGTCGGTGATGAGGATGATTTGCCGATTCGGCGTGTCGCGGCCGATCATGAATTGCCGGCCGAGCTGCAAGGCGTGTTGGATGTTCGTGAAATGCGGCGGGATCATGGACTCGGTGATGTCGGCATTGCTCATGTCGGCTCGCAGACGCACCACCGGATCAAAGATCGTCACCGGCTTTGGCAGCAGCGACACGACATCCCCCATCGGCACCGGCCGAGCGAAACTCGCCATCTCGATGAATTGCAGGAAATCGCCGGGATACTCCTTGCGGATCAATCCATCGAGCGCGAGGGCCATCCGCTTCACGCTGACGTACAATCCGTCGTAACGCATCGACCCGCTCATATCCATCAGCACCGCCGTCGCGCACTTGGGATTGTTCCGCGTCCGATGAATGACGATGTCTTCGGGCTTGAGTCGCAACGTAGACCGGTCACTCCGTGGCCGGACGTTCGAGTCACCGAGTGACTCGTCTACTTGTTCCGACGCTTCGCGGAGCATCGCGTTGATCAACGTCTGCGGGATATCCATCTGCGTGACCGAGTCGCCGAATTCATAGTCCTTCGTCGTCTGCAACTCGACCGCTCCGTCGCCGAGGATCGGGCCTTGATGCCGGCCGCTGCGAGACGCCTGCAACTGGCTGAAGATTTTTTCGAGCAGCTTCCCTTGGAACAGCCGATACGCCTGCGGAGTGAGCTGGTATCCGTTGCGACTTCGTTCGAGCCCCTGTTGCTCGGCCATTTGCCGCATCAGTTGCTCGACTTGCTTCTGAAACTGAGCCAGCCCTTCGAGCTGTTCTTCGTCGGCGAACTGCGACAGTTCTTCCAGGTCGATGATCGCAATCTGAGCGGTCTTCGCGGCCTCTTGGAGTTGCTTGAGCAGTTTGTCGATCGTTTCGAGTTCCTCTTTGATCGCCAACGCTTGCTCGACGGACATCAGTTGCCGCCCGACGAACTCGTACTTCGCGGCAAGTTCATCCACCTGATACTTCTCGCCAAGCCGCTCGCTCAGTTGGAGCAATTGCATCGCGAACTTCGACCGTTCGCCGCCGGCTCGAAACCACAGCCGTTCGAGCTCCCGAATCTGCTCGTCCTTCACCGCCTTGTGAAACGACGGAGCATGTTCCTTCGGCGGCTGAATCGACTCGGCGAGTTTTTGGAATGTCCGCTTCGCCTCGCCGACGACCCTCTTCGTCTCCCACGTCTCCAGAATTTTGCGTTGCCGTTCGAGCAACATCTTTCGCAGCGATTCAAGACTCGGCCCCAACCCCGCGATCTGCCGAATGTCGAGATGCACCGCGCGCGCCAACTCCTCATCCGTCAGCTCGCTCATGTCGCCGAAGGCCAGCATGTGCTCAAACGCCGGCGATACCAAATCCGGCGGCGTCTGTGTCGGCGGCGGAAAATTCTTCGGGTCATACCGCTGATAGGTATGAATGATTCCGCCGAGAGGGTTAGAGTTCATACTGAATCCTTCCGTTCGCCTGTGACCGCGAGACTTGGTCGGTCGCGTACAGGCCGGCGAGGACGAATTCGACGCAGGAGGCTCGGACGGCGGGGTCGCTGGAGGCGTTGACTTCGAAGGCTTTGTCCCAGGCGGGCGGGACGCGTTTGAGGCGGTCGGCGTAGGTGCTGGAGGGGAGCAGGTCGCCGACTTCGATCTTCACGCCTTGAGCGAAGATGTGAGCGATCTCTTCGAGGCCGTGCTGATCGACATACTCGGTGAAGACGTTGCGGATTGCTTCGGCCAGCAGCGCGTCGAGGATTTGCCGTTCGGACATTTGATGGCTGCCCATCAGATCCAGCTCCAGCTTGCCGAGCGACGACGAATACAAGTGGCCGAGATCGCTGATGCGCGGCACGGCGGGACGTTCGCCGAGACGTGCTCCGCGTTGCCGGGCGCTGGCGATCATCGTGCGATAGTTCGCGATGCTGAACCGAGCACTCACGCCGGACGCCTGGTCGATGTACTTCGATTTGCGAGCGGCGATACTCAGCTCTTCGATGATCTCTTTCATGAAGCGCGGGACGACGATGGGGAACGGCTCGCCGAGATTGATCGCAGCCTCCTGTTCGAGAATCTCGATGCCGAGGTCGCGTTCCTTCGGGTAGTGCGTGTGAATCACTGAGCCGATGCGGTCCTTGAGTTGCGGGATGACCTTGCCGCTGCGGTTGTAGGTCGCAGGGTTCGCCGAGAATAAAATCAGCACGTCGATGTCGAACTTCACAGGGTAACCTCGAATCTGCACGTCGCGTTCTTCGAGGATGTTGAACAGCCCGACCTGCACGAGTTCGTCAAGTTCCGGCAGTTCGTTCATCGCGAAGAGGCCGCGGTGCATGCGGGGAATCAGTCCGAAGTGCAACGCCGCTTCTGCCGACATGCTGACGCCTCCGACCAGTTTGGCCGGGTCGATCTCGCCGATGATGTCGGCAAACTTTGTGCCGGGAGCGAGTCGCTCGACGTAGCGCTCGGAGCGCGGCCACCAGCCGATCGGAATTTCGCGAGCCGGGACGCTCGCGACCAGTTCGCGGCAGACGCGCGTGATCGGCCGATACGGATCATCGTGTAACGGGGCTTCGGGATGCGCAATGAACGGAATCTCGTCGTCGAGGAACCGCACGAGCGTCCGCATCAAACGACTCTTCCCCTGCCCCTTCTCGCCGAGGAACAGCATGTCGTGCCCGGCGATCAGAGCGATGTTGATCTCCGGCACGACGGTGTTCTCATAGCCGACGATGCCGGGAAATAATTCATCGCCCGCCGCGAGCATTCGCAGAAAGTTGTCGCGAAGCTCTTGCTTGACCGACTTGGAAACCCAGCCGCTCGCACGCAGGTCTTGAAGATTGGTTGCTTTGCTCTGAGGCATTGTCATGTGGAGATCGCTCCCAATTTGGCGTTGGTGATCCGCAGATAATCGACAGGGGCGAGAAAGATTTGCAAGCCGCGCTGACCCGCCGAAATCGAGACGACCTCAAACAATTCGAGCGTCTCGTCCGCGAAGACCGGATACGCCTTCTTAGCTCCCAGAACCGTGACGCCGCCGCGAATGTAACCGGTCAGCGGCTGCACTTCTTTCAGGGACACCGGTTCGACCCTGCGGTCTCCGGTCAACTTGGCCGTGGCTTTGAGGTTGAGTTCGCAATTCCCGGGAACGACAGCGAAGAAAACTCCCGTGCGATCGCCTCGCACGACGAGCGTTTTGAAGACTTGTTCCAGCGGCAGGCCCACTTTGCGAGCGACCGCTTCCGCAGACAAATCTTCGGGAGCGACGTCGTACTCATGCAGCGAGTACGCGATGCCCATCGAGTCTAACAGCCGAGCGGCGTTCGTTTTCGTCGCCATGAACATTCCGAGAATCAGTGCCCGTGGTCTCCAAGCTCGGCAATCAGGATCAAACCTTGCAACGGCAGATGCGGTTCAAATCGTGCTCGCGGCAGATGCTCAGCCAGCAGCGCTCCGCCGCCGCCGGTGACGAAGATTTCCGTGTCCAGGCCGACTTGCCGATCGATCAATTCTTTGACCGCTCCGAGTTGTCCCCAAAAAAGTCCGCTGCGAATTGCTGCTCGCGTGTTGCGGCCGAGCGGTTCAGGAGTCGCTTGTCCGAGTTCCGGGACCGAGACGAGCGGCAGTAGCGCCGTGTACTCGTGCAGCGCTTTCGCGGAAAGCGCCAGGCCGGGAAGGATCGCGCCTCCCTCGAACGCGCCCGCGGCGGAGACCACATCGACGGTCGTCGCTGTTCCCGAATCGACAATCACCGCCGGACGATTCGCGCTTCGTAGTTCATTCACAGCGACGGCGTTGAGCAGTCGGTCGATGCCAACTCGCCGCGGCTCGTCAACGCAGATCGGCAACGGGAAGTCATCCGTATTCGCGATCGTTCGCGGCACCGGGCCGAGCGAACTTGGCCACACAGACTTGAATCGTTCGACGCCAGTCGGATTCGAACCGGCGATCACAGTCGGCAACCAATTCGTCGCGGCCGACTGCCATCCAGCAAGTCTTTCCCATGGCAGCAGTTCATTCGGAAGCAGCGAGGTCCGCTCGACGCACATCGGCAGTTCGCCGCGCTTGCGCGAACTCGGCGAGGCGAATAGCCCCAGCTTGATGCGCGTGTTGCCGACATCGATGGCGAGACGATGTTGAATCACAGAATGGTCCATTAACTTGCTCCACGAAGCTCGGCAAACGATACGCGGCGAGCGCGCAAGCCACCACCCTTCGGAACTCGAGACCTCGCGGTGGTTGCTCCAAGTCCGGCGTGCTTTCGCCCGAAGGAACACGGTTGCCAGAGGGCAGTCTCAGAAGTCTCCGACCACTTCGTGTCCATCTCGGCTGCCGAGTGCCTGCCACGTCGCGAGGCTGATGGTGTTACTCAAGAATTTCACGTGGACGTCGACGAACAATGCATGGACTCCACCGGTGTGCTGACACATCCGTCCGAGAAAGCATCGACCTGCCAAGTTTCTACAGCAATCAAGCGAACTGTTCTATCAGGTGTCGGCGGCTAAGGTAGGATCAGCTTGCCTCCCGCCAGAATCAGCAGCACTGCCAACAGGACGTGAATCACCGGCACCGACAGTCGACGGCTGCCGAGATACGAACCCATAAAGCCGCCGACGATCACCGCTCCAATCATCGGCCATAAGAACAGTGGCAACGTGATCCCTTTCTGCACCGCGCCGAGCAACCCCGACGCGGAGTTCACGAGGATGTAAACCACCGAGACCGCTGCCGCCTGCTTCGTCGTCGACCATCGCAGCAGGATCATCAGCGGGGTCAGAAAGATGCCGCCCCCGGTGGCAGTTAGCCCTGCCAAAAAACCAAGTGCTCCGCCGGTTACGAGTGCGATCGGTGTCGCTGGCGGACGAGTTTCCGTCGCCGGCTTCAACTGGATGAACAACCGTACCGCCGATGCCAGCAGAACAGCGCCGATCAAAATGTTGAGCGTCCTCGTCGGCAGAGAAACTCTTCCTCCGTAGTACGCGGCCGGGATCGATGCCAGCGCGAACGGCCAGAACAGCGACCATCGGAAATGGCCAGCTCGCCAGAACTGCACCGAGCCAATCGTCGCCACGACAATGTTTAACACCAGCGCCGTGGGGCGGATCATCGGCGACGCGACCCCCAACAGCGCCATCACCGCGATGTAGCCTGAGGCTCCCGCGTGACCAACCGACGAATACAAGAACGCGACGATTAGCACGGCACAGCACAAGGCGATGTCCGTGATCTCCATCACCGCATCTCCAGGACTTTCGCGACCGCCAGATGCCGAGCAGCTTCTTCCGAATCGCCCGATTGCTGCAATGCCTCGGCGAGGTGAGTGTGTGCCTCGGGGGAATTTGGCTGCAAAGAAACCGCGTTGCGGAACGACGAAATCGCCTCGCTCCATTTTCCGATCGCAGCGCTCGAAATGCCCAATCCGATCCATCCGTCGAACGAACTGGCTTGGTACGACAGCCCGCGCTGAGAGGCCAAGGCCGCCGCCGTATGATCGCCGACGTCTCGCAGAGCGTCCGCCAGCCGGAATTGAATTTCCGCAACTCGCGGGCGTAGCGCTGCCGCGCGGCGCAGATGCGGGATCGCGTCGGCTGGTCGTCCCTGTTCCATGCGAAGCTCTCCGAGATTCAGCAGCGACTCAGCGCTGTCCGGTTCGATCGACAACGCCAACTCGTACTGCTCGACGGCTTGATCGAGTGCTCGCCGCTCGCGAAAGAGGTTTCCCAAATTCAGCCGCGCCTGCCACGACTGCGGCGCGTCGAGCAATGCAGACTGCAAACAGGATTCCGCAGCGTCCAAGTCTCCTTGCTGAAGTCGGATGATCCCTAAATAGGTCTGCGATTCGACACAATGCGGATCGGCAGTGACGGCACGCTCGAAGCAGTCGGTCGCCTTGCTCAAGTCTCCCGCTGCATGCCACGCACTGCCAAGGTTTGTCAGATACTTCGCCGAGCATTCCTCGATCTGCACTGCCCGATGGAAGTGTTTAACAGCGGCTTCGAAGTTGGACTGATGGAATTCGATGACCCCCAGCAGATGCCACGCCTCCGCCTGCTGAGGGTTGGACTTCACGACGTCCCCCAATCGCCGCTGAGCCTCGACGAATTGGCCGCTCTGAAAGAGTTTCAACGCCGTGGAATAGGAATTGGCCGGGGCCACCATTTCTGCAAGCTCCTCAGGATGTTCTCAACAAAAACGCCACTGGCAACTCAGGGTTGTCAGCGGCGTTTTGTAAGTGGCCAAACGTCTGGCGTCACGCGGCCTTTTCGGCCTGCGGCAAGCAGTCCTGGACTTGTTTAGCCAAGCCCAGTGTTTTCAGCAGTCGGATCACCATGTAGGTGATGTCGATCTCCCACGGCTTGTGGCCGTGGCGAGCGAGCCGTTGATGAGCGTGATGGTTGTTGTGCCAGCCTTCACCGTAGCTGATGAGTGCGACCCACCAGAGATTGCGAGAGCGGTCGGTTGTCTCGTAATTGCGATAGCCCCAGATGTGCGTCGCCGAGTTCACGAACCAGGTGCTGTGATAGCCCAGCACCATTCGCAGGCACAGACCCATCAGCAAGCAGGACCAACCCAGCCCAAAAAAGTATTCGCCACCAAAGTACAGAGCGGCACCAAACAGGATCGGGAACACCGGGAAGAAGTTGTGGAAGAACCGTTGGACAGGGTCCTTATACATGTCAGGCGCCCAGCGCTTCAGCAATGCCTCCAACTCACCCGGACCTTCCTTCGGCTTGAACCACAGCATGTGCGACCACCAGAAGCCATCGTTCGGTGAGTGCGGATCACCTTCGAGATCGGAGAGGACGTGGTGCTTGCGATGCGTCGCTACCCAATACAACGGGCTGCCTTCGGCCGCGATCATGCCACACAGCGAAAAGAAGTACTTCAGTGGAGTCGGCACGATCATACTGCCGTGGGTGAGCAAGCGGTGATAGCCGAGCGTGACTCCCAGACACGCTGTCACGAAGTGCATGACGACTAGAATTGCCAAACCAACCCAACTGAGATGCCAGAAGGCCGCGACCGCTCCGACGTTCATCAACACCATCCAGCCAACGTTGTACCAGTTGACGCCGTGAGGGAACCGCTGCCGAAAGCTGCTGACCACCGGGTGAGAAATCTCCGATCGAACTCGCTTGGCCTTGCCAACGGACTCCGACTCACGATCGTGAGTCGGTAACCGGCCAACGTGGTTTGTCAGGGTAGAACTTCGCAGCGAGGTCGCGCTGTCTGTGGCGCCTGGTGCGGAAGAGGTCGAGGTTTCCGAAGGGGCAGAGTCGTGATTCATAGCAGCACTCCGATGCAGAAGACTTTTCGGTGGCAACCGAGCCCCGAAATGCCGCGGGAGTATAGGAATGCATCGGTATTTCGTGAGTCAGGCAGAGGTCATCCTTCTGTCAAACTTCTGTCACAGAAGGCACCACAGTCAGCGGACTTGAGACACATAATTTGCGAACTCGTGAAATGCCGCTGGATATTCCACAACTTCGGGAAGATCGGGGGTCGTCGTCGAAACAGAAGCTTGCAGCCAGGTCAGGAATTCTGGACTGAGCGGTTCGACTTCCGGCAACACGGCAGGCGGGACGATCTCCGCCAGCGATGTCGAGAATTCCTCCGCCGAGCTGTACCGATCGGAGGGATTCTTCGCGAGGGCTTTGGAGAGGACCTCTTGCAAGGCTTGGGGGATTCCACGAGCGAAGCGGGCCAACGGTGGCGGAGCGTCTTCCGCGTGTTGCAAAACTTGTCGAACCGGATCGGGGTTCGGAAACGGGACCTGACCGGTCAAGCTGTGATACAGCGTGCAACCCAGGCAATAAAGATCGCTGGAGACATTAGCTGCGTGCGGATCGCGAGCTTGCTCTGCCGGCATGTAGTCGTAGCGGCCAAGCACCTGCGGCGGTTCAATCGACTTCATCGCGTCCAGCGTCAGTCGGCCCCAGTCCAGAGCATCGAGGTAACTCATCGCATCACGAGCGGCGCCGAATTCCATGATCTTCACGAACCCGTCTTCTGTGACCCACAAGTTGGCGGGGCAGATGTCACGATGAATGATGAGCTGCGAATGCAGATATCCCAACCCCAGAGCGGCTTGTTGAATCAGTTGGCACGCTTCGATGTAAGGCAGCTTACGGTCTCGTTCGAGTCGTTGTTGCAGGTTGCCACCCGTCAGCTCTTCCAACGCGATAAACGTCACTTCGCCAACACGCCCGACCTGAAACGCCTTCACGACATGCAAGTGATCGACTTCCAGAGCAATCCGCGTTTCGCGACCCAGCCGAGCGAGCCGTTCTCGGCTGCGGCCGAGAGCCGCCGGAAAAATCTTCAAACTGACTGGCTGTTGTGATTCGACATGCACGGCGCGAAACACGTTTCCCAACCGGCCGGCCAACAGACGCCCCGTGACTCGAAATGGTCCCAGCCGGTACGGACCAGGAATGCCCGATCGCAGCGCGGCCGCTTGGAATTCGGTGAGTTCGCCAGACTCAGCCAAGCTGCGCACGAAACCAGCGCCATCGTCCACGGAACCACCGCCAGCCAACCACTGCCGACGGAGCGGATTGAATTGCTCCGCCGTGAGCAGTTCGCCGTCGATGGCGATATTCCGAATCTTGTCGATGTGCATTCCGCACCCCTTGTTGCGGGTCAGTCCAGGATCGTCTGCTCGCGATCCGGCCCGACGCTGATGATCGCGACTCGCGTACTCAGCAGCTCGGCAATCGTGTCGACATATCGCCGCGCGTTGGGGGGAAGGTCAGCCACTTTGCGAATGTGCGAGATCTCCGATTTCCAACCGGGCAACGTTCGATAGATCGGCTTCACTTGCGCGAGCCGTTCGACGTGACTGGGGAAGTCGGTCGTCCGTTCGCCGTTGATCTCGTAGGCCTCGCAGACGTTCAATTCATCCAGTCCGCTGAGCACATCCAGCAGCATGACCGCGATGCAATCGATGCCGCTGATGCGCGCTCCATAACCGGCGGCAACGGAATCGAACCATCCGCAGCGGCGCGGGCGGCCGGTGACCGTCCCGTACTCATGACCGACGTCACGAATGTGTTGCCCGATTTCGTTGTTCAACTCCGTGGGGAAGGGCCCGCCGCCGACGCGTGTCGTGTATGCCTTTACGATCCCGATCATCCGAGAGATCGTCCGCTCGGGAACACCGCTGCCGCTATGAATACCGCAGCCGGAACTGCTCGATGACGTCACATACGGAAACGTCCCATGATCGAGATCGAGGAGACTGCCTTGAGCACCCTCGAACAACAAACGCTTCTTGTCGGCAATCGCGTGATGCAGGAACGCGGTCGTGTCGCAGATGTAGGGTTTGAGCCGCTCGGCGTAGATCAGGTATTCGGCCAAGATCGCGTCGGCATCGAACGGTTTGAACGCCGGATCGAGCGCCGCCAGCATTTGATTCTTGAACGCGACAATTTCATTCAGCCGACTGCGGAACAAATCCGGATACAGCAGATCGCCAATCCGAATCGCGTGCGTGCGTCCCGCCTTCTCGCGATAGCAGGTGCCGATGCCGCGCATCGTCGTGCCGATCTTTTCGGCCTGCCGTGAATTCTCCAGGATCGCTTCCTCGGCCGTGTGGTAAGGGAAGATGACGTGCGCTCGATCGCTGACTTTGAACCGTTCGGGAGAAACCGGCCCGCGCCGCGACACGATCCCATCGAGTTCGGCGAGAAATGCCTTGGGGTTGATCACGACGCCCGTCGCCACGACCGACGTGATGCCGTCTCGCAAGATGCCGGCCGGCAGCAGCGAGAGCTTGTAGGTCTGCCCGTCGAACTTCACCGTGTGCCCGGCGTTGTTCCCCCCTTGATAGCGGACCACGATGTCATGCTCGGACGTCAGGAGATCGACGATTTTCCCCTTGGCCTCATCACCCCACTGCAAACCGACGACTGCTGTTGCCGACACGATACGGATCCCTCAATGAAATAAGGCTGCGCACAAACGCGGGGAGTGTAGTGGCTCGCCAGTCGAGAGACAGCGACGCGGCAACCTGTCCGGCCGAAAGGCGCTGGCCGAGAGCGGTCTTTCGTGATCCTCTTTGACTTCTGTTCCCGACGCTTGCGGCGATTCGCGACCACGGCCAAGATGACGCCCCTCGATGACCCGGTAACTCGGCACTTGGCACGAAAGGCAACTCCATGAGCGTTCGGCTGAAACTCTTTGTGATGATGTTTCTGGAGTTCTTCATCTGGGGAGCTTGGCTACCGCTGATCTTCGGATACCTGCCAAGTCTCGGATTCACCGCCGGACAGCAATCGCTGATTTTGAATGCCTTCCCGGCCGCCGCGATTCTGGCGATGTTCTTCAGCAACCAATTCGCCGACCGCAACTTCGCCGCCGAACGCTTCTGCGCCGCGAGCCACCTGATCGGAGGGCTGGCGATTCTTGGCTGTGCGTTCGTGACCGACTTCTGGTCGTTCTTCATTTTGATGCTCGTTCATTGCATCTTTTATGTGCCGACCATTTCGATCACGAACTCGATCGCCTTCGCCAGCATGAAGGACGCCCAGGAAGAATTCGGCATCGTGCGCATGGGCGGGACAATCGGCTGGATCGCCGCAGCGTGGCCGCCAGTGTTCCTGCTCGTGGATTGGAAGAAAGTCGAGGCCGCCGGTGCGACGGACCTCGTCGGCAAACTCGGAGCGATCTTCGATTCGCCGCTGACCGGTGAGGCGATGCAGCAAGCGACCTCGTTGACTTATGTGGTTGCCGGCGCGGCGTCTTTGTTCCTGGCAGGTTTCAGCCTGACGCTGCCGCACACTCCGCCAAAGCCGGTAGTCGCGGGCGAAGACTCGCTGGCGTGGCTGAAGTCGATGAAGCTGCTCGCCCATCCCTTCGTGATGGTGCTGTGGTTGGTGACGCTGGCTGACTCGTTCGTCCACAACTGCTACTTCAACTGGACCGGCCGCTTCCTGCCGACGGTCGGCATCCCCGGCAACTGGGTCACGCCCGTCATGAGCATCGGCCAGATCGCCGAAATCCTGACGATGGCAATTCTCGGCCTGTGCCTCAAGAAGCTCGGTTGGCGCACGACAATGATCTTTGGGATTCTCGGCCACGCCGCTCGATTCGCGGTCTTCGCCTTCTGCGGGGCCGAAGAATTCAAGTGGCTGATCGTGATCGTTCAGGTGCTGCACGGCATCTGCTACGCCTTCTTTTTTGCAACGGTCTACATCTTCGTCGACGAGTACTTCCCCAAAGACATCCGCTCGAGCGCGCAAGGCTTGTTCAACCTGATGATCCTCGGGCTTGGAGCACTCGTCGCCGGCTTTGTCTGTCCGCCGCTGTTTGACGCTTGGACCAAAGAAGGGAAGACCGACTTCCAAGGCTTGTTCTTGATCCCCTGCCTCTCGGCCGCCGCGGCTGCCGTTGCTCTGGCGTTGTTCTTCCACCCGCCAAAGATCAGTGGTGGACCCGCTGAAGAAAAGCCGCTCGAACCGTAGCCGCCAACCATTTTGTTGCTTCAGCCAACAACGCGGCCCGCCGAATCGTTCGACTCGGCGGGCCGCGCGCTTTTGTGAAACGGATTGCTTCGCTCTGCTACTCCAAAATCTTGGCGGTGCTCTCGACAACTTTCTTGACGCCTTCCTTGTCGAGCTTGCCCTTGGCGAAAGCGTGGTTGACCAGCGTCTTTCGTTCCTTCCAATGCAAGACCGTGACTTCCGCGTCCTCGGCGATCTTGTAGTTGGGCGGGCCAGCCACTCCGTCGAAGATGGTCAGAGGCAGATTGGCCTCTT
>VGZH01000132.1 GCA_016872645.1 Planctomycetota bacterium
GCGACGTGCTTGAGGAAGCTGAATGCGACTTGATCGATGTGATCTCTGGCCAAGTAAGCCTTCAGACCATTGAGATCCTTGATTTCGGTTTTGTCGGGAAGAGTCGAACGGGCATCGAGGTCAGGGTCTTTTTTGAACAGGCCGCTGGCGTCGAACGTCTCGAACGGAATCCCCCACGGATCGATACCGGAGTGACATTTCGCGCAGCCTTTCTGGTTGCGGTGGCGTTCCAGTTTTTCGCGGAGTGTCAGCTTCACGCCGTCATCTTCCTTGAGTTGCGGGACGTTTGGCGGCGGATCGTCGGGGGGGGCGGCGATGATCTTTCTGGCCAGCCAGGCACCGCGTTTGATGGGGTTGGATTCACGGCCATTGGACAAGCCCGCAAGGATGCCGGCCTGAGTCAGCACGCCGCCGAGGTGATCGTTCTCGTGCTTGAGCGGGACGAAGCGAAATCCGTTTTCCGTGCGATCGCCGAGGTTGTAGTAGCTCGCGGTGACTTCGTTGGCGACCAGGAAGTCGGATTGAATCACGTTTCGCAACGGCAGGTCTTTTTCGATCAGATATCGAATGTACTGAACCGGCTCTTGCCGCAACTGTGTCTTCGTGTCGCGAGTGAGCTTTGGGTATCGCTGAGCATCGACCGCCACGACGTCGAACTTGTCGAGGCTCAGCCACTGCGACGTGAACTCGCTGATGAATTGGCCGAAGCGCGGGTCGCGGATCATTCGCTCGATCTCCGCATCCAGCGATTGATGCAACGTGTTCTTCGCAGCAAGGTCAAGCAGACGATGGTCGGGCGTTGCGTTCCACAGGAAGTAGCTCAGCTTCGAGGCCAGTTCGTAGGGATCGAGATCCTCGGCGGCCGGGCTGCTGCTATTTTCGATCAGGAACAAGAACTGAGGCGACGTCAGCACGACGAGCAGCGTGTCCTTGATGCTCTGCCGGAAATCAGCCCGACGCTTCAGCGAGTGGTCAGCGTTATTGGACTCTCGGCCATTCGCTGGCGCGTCGTGCTGGCTGAACGACTTCTTCCAAACTTCGAACAACGTTGCTAGTTCGGCGGCCGTGACTGGTCGGCGGAAAGCACGCGTGGCGAACGAGCGGATCACTTCCTGAGCATAAGTGGCTGGATCATTCTTGTGCGGCGACTCGATGAAGATCTGGCGATGAGTAGCCGGTGGCCACGAGTCGTAGAATGGTCCCTCGAACTCGATCGACCGAATCAGCAGTCGGGGCATCTCGCGGCCGTCGGTGTATTCGCTGCGGACTCCGATCTCGCGAATGCCTGCCAGGTAATTGACGTTGTCCTTCTCGACGTCGGGTGCCGGGAAATCGTTGATTGCTCCCTCGAAGATGAATTCCTGAAGCTCGGAGTTTGCGATGGACTGCGGTTCGCCGACTCGTGTTAAAGTGCTGCCACAGTCGCGACGCAGGCCAAGATAAACGCCGAGAGAGGGCGAGCGTCGTGCAAATGTTTTGTCGCGTGCATCCAGTTCCCCTTCGTCGTAACGAGCGGCCTTCACTGTGACCCGGAAGTTTCCCTGCTCCGGTAACTCGCGGAGCGAGATTTTGAAATTCGCCATCGGCCCATAAGTGTTCGACTGGCCAAAGATTTCGGGACTCGGAATCGCCGGCCGCAGCAACAAGCCGCCGGGAACGACCTGATACGCCTCCCCCTTTGGATAGCCCGGCGTCCCGCGTACGCAGGCGAAGACCGAGTGATAGATGCTGTCGAATGTCTTCCAGGCTCGGATGGTGTCGTTGCCGACGTAGCCTTCGATGAACTCGAATTTGGTTTGCATCGCGAACGGCCGGTAGTCGAACGACTTCGAGGGTTTCAACTCGGTCACAACGAAGTCCGTGTTGTTCAGCAGAGCACTGTTGGCACCCAAAACCAGCTTGTCGGGACAGGGTTGCTGATTGATTGAGGATCCGAAATCCATGCGGAAGTTTTGAATCACCGGCTTCGTGTGTTCGTCGACGATGCACAAGTCAAGTGCCTTCTGGGCGATGTCGAAGTAGGTCTCAACCTGCAGCGGAGACAGCAACAACGTGTGCCCGTTGTTGGCGAATCCATCCTTGGAAATACCATCGGGCGGCAACGCATCCGTGAGATCTTCCTGCAATCCCAGAAGATCGCGGAGTGTGTTCCGGTACTGGGCTACCGTCAGTCGTCGGACCGATCCGTTCTTTGGAGTGGGGCGAGACTGGGCGACCTTCATTGCCTCAGTGATCCACTCGGTGAGCGACTTGCGCTGTTCGGCTGTTGGCTGAGGTTCGTCAGCCGGCGGCATGTTGCCGTCGGCCAGTTGCTTCAAGATGCCTTTCCAGAGCGGAAGGTGCTGGTCCTCCATCGCAGAGGTCAGGTGGTCGACGCGAATCCCCGATTCCAAATTGTCCGCGTTGTGGCAGCGTACGCAGAAGGTTTGGAGCAGAGGTTTTATCTGCCCTTTGAAAGTGGCTTCTTCGGTGGCGACCTTCTTGCCGGGTGTTTCTTCCGAGGTGCTCTGCCCAGAAAGCCCAACTTGCAAAACGAGCATTACAGCGGCTAGAGCCAGCACACGATTCCGTTTGGCCAACACGATGATTGTCATGGTCTCTTTCGTCGATTCCGTCTTCGTTTCATTTCGAGCGATCCTGACATTGTGTATTGAATGCGACGGTTCTCTCCATCGCCACCCCACAGAGGGAATTCGACAGGCACGTTGGACGAGGGTTGCATCGACGTGTCTTTCGCGTTCCGGTCATGGAATGCGCAGCGTCGCTGAAACCGATACAAGTTTCTGCAGGGTTCGATTCCAAGTCTCCTTGAGGATACCTAATGACCGATCGTGCGAAGCGGCGTTTCGAGCTGTGTCGTTCGGTGCGGCTGACGATCGTATGCGGTGTCCTAATCTGGGGTGTTTCGATCGACCGCGATTTATCGTTGAAGGCAGTGGCGGGTTCGGCTCAACCTGCACCGGCGTGTACTTTCAAAGATCGCTTCTTCGAAGAGGAAGTCTGGGCCAAAGTGGGTGAGCGGACTTGTCTCCGCGGCCACAACCCGAAAGGAGAGGCGGCCGAAATTGAGTTCATGTTGTCGCCGTCCGAGCCCGCTCATGGTCAAGATCTGAAATGGATTCAGCAGAACTGCGAAGCGTTTCCAACCAAGGCTGCGGCGAAGGACGAGGATCAATCGCGGTTGTTGCTCAAGGCGAGCGGCGGTGTGGAACACGGCGGAGGTGCCCTCTTAAAACTCGACTCCTTAGGCGGTCGGCCTCTGGAACGCTTCAACGACCTCTTTCTGACCATCGGCATCGATTGCGAGCTCCGCCGAGCCGAAGGCTTGAAGATCCGCGAGAAGCTGGTTGTCATCATCCAAGGCGAAACGGGGCGCACTCCGATGTACAACAATGGCAACGGCAAGGATCACTGGTCAATCGGCTCGATCAGGTTTCTCGGCCCCGGCATTGCAGGCCATCGGGTCATTGGTGCCAGAGACGAGAAACAACGACTCGTGCCGATCAATTTAAAGATGTTGGCGATCGACAAAGAGCAGGGGATCCGTGTCCGCCTCGAGCACCTTCACGTCGCTCTTCGCGAATACGCCGGCATTCATGGCCATGTCTTCGGCGAACAGATCCCGCTCGAAGTCGCGGCCAGCGAGCAGCTCCGTGACTTCAGGAAGTAAGCCCAAAAACAGTGAATGCAAAGTGAGCGAAGAATGTCCGAGACTTCTGCTGATGCCGCTCGTCTTCTCTTGGCTGGCGTAGCGCGAACGATCATCACTCCGCCGATTGGAATTCGGCTGCTGGGCTATACAGTTCAAGAGGGATGCTCACAGGATGTCGAGCGCGAACTGACGGCGACGGTGCTGGTGCTGTCGGATGGTGTAACGAGCGTTGTGATCGCGGGGCTCGACCTGCTCTTCGTGCCCATGCCGTATTCGGATCGCATCCGCGCGGCGATCGGACAGCGGCTGGGGATTCCGGGTGAGAATGTGTTGCTCAACGGTAGTCACACGCACTTGGGTCCGATGTTTCCCGGATGGCAACAGGAGGACTCGCCTCAACGCGAACTTCAAGAACGATATGTCGAGCATCTGGAAGACGTGCTTCTCGGCGCGGCGAGTTCAGCTTGGTTGAAGCGACAGCCGGCGCGGTTGGGAAGCGGGCGTGGGGCCGCGCCGCTGGGAGTCAATCGTCGTGAGAAGATGCCCGACGGCGGCATCATCATCGGTGAGAACTTGGACGGACCGATCGATCGCGCGGTGGATGTGATCCGCATCGACGATCTGGCCGGAAAGCCGCTGGCGGTGGTGATGTCGGCAGCGTGTCACACCGTCGTGCTGGGACCCAAGACGTTGTCCTATTCGCCCGACTTTATCGGGCCAGCTCGCGAAGTGATCGAGTCAGCGATCGGTGCTCCATCGCTGTTTCTGCAAGGAGCAGCCGGCAACATCAACCCGGCGTGTGGCATCGGCAGCGGCGGACCAGAGCAGTTCGAGGACCTGCGGCGGCTGGGGCTGATGCTCGGTGGTGAAACGCTGAAAGTCTGGGCGCAGATTCGGACACACAATCAGCGCGGACCGCGACGGATCGTGAGGTCAGTCGCCGCAATTTCGACGTGGGACTACGAGCCGACTCCGCAAGCTACGATCAGTCATCTGTCAGTCACACGTCGTCGATTGAATCTGCCGCTGGCGCCGCTGCCTGATCTGGCGACGGCCGAGTCGGAACTGGCTCTCACAAAAGCGGCGCGTGAAGCCGCGTTTGCAGGGAGTTCACTCGGCGCAAAACAGGTCGCGCAGCGAATGTTTGCCTGGGCAGAGCAACGGCATCGGCTCGTTTCTGCCGGCAATCGCATCGTCACGCGCGAGATCGAGCTCTGGGCGATGCGGATCAATGACATCGGCCTCGCGACAGTCTCCGCTGAACCGCTCGCCGAATTGGGACTGGAAATCAAACGCCGTTCGAGGCTGCCGCATACGATGTTTCTGGGCTACAGCAACGGTTGCATCGGCTACATCCCGCCGCCGGAAGCATTCGCTGAAGGTGGCATGGAGGTCATTGAGTCGCACTACAACTATTTGTTGGCCTCGCAGCTCACGCCCGAATGGGCACCGACCGTGGTTGAGACGACACTGGAAATGCTGTCGTCATTGGAGTGAATTCATGGCCGAGAAGCTCTTTGCAGGAAGGACGGCACTGGTGACGGGCGGCGCTCGTGGCATCGGGCGGGCGGTGTGCCGGATGCTTGCGGCTCAAGGAGCTCGAGTTGCTGTGAATTTTCAGCGGCAGGCAGCTGCAGCCGAGGAAACAGTGCGGTTAATCGAAGCGGATGCAGAGCGTGTCATTGCCGTGCAAGCCGACGTGTCCAGCGAGGAGAGTGTGCAGCGGTTGATCGACACGGTGCGTCGCGAGTTGGGGCCGGTGGACCTGCTGGTGAACAACGCCGGAATCGCAGAATCGAAGCCGCACACGGCGGTATCGTACGCTCGGTGGCGCGAGATGTTTGCAGTCAATGTGGATGGGCCGTTTCTCGTGACGTGGGCCGTGAAGGACGAAATGATTGCGCGGGGCTTTGGGCGAATCGTGAATATCTCGTCGCTGGCTGCGAAAGTGCTCAAGCCGGACATGATCGACTACGCAACGACGAAAGCGGCCGTGATTGCCTTCACGCGACACTGCGCGGCGGCGCTCGCGCCACATGTGCGAGTCAACTGCGTCGCGCCGGGGCTGACAAATACCGATCTTGCTCAGTCAGCGAATCCTGATGCCGTCGCGCGATTGATTGCCGCCACACCGCTGGGACGCATGGCCGAACCGGATGAGATCGCGAATGTCGTGCGATTCTTGCTTTCGGAGGATTCGAGCTTCGTCACCGGGCAAACGATCGTCGCATGCGGAGGCCGTTCATGACCGCACCGTCGATTCGGATTCCTCCGCCCAGCGGTATCTATGCTGAGCCGTTCTCATTGGGAAAATGTTTTCGTTTGCTGAGCAGTTTCGGACCAGCAGCCGTTGTGGCCTCGCTGTCGCTGGGGGCCGGTGAGACGATCATGGTCTGCGGACTCGGTTCGTGGTCGGGCTTTGGGCTGTTGTGGATGCTGGTGCTCAGTGTCGTCATTCGTGCGGGCTTCGTGATGTATCTGGTCGGGCGCTACACGGCAGTGACTGGTCAATCATTCGCGCATCGCGTCGCCACACTGCCTGGCCCGCGCGGCTGGTTGTTGATGCTCTTCGTGGCGGCAGAATTGGCGATCCTGGCCACCGGTCTTACGGCGATCGCCAAGCCGTGCGGCAATCTCGGGGTATTCCTGCTGGGCGAGAAGTGGGGATTTGCCGACACGTTAGGCCTGACAAAACCCGAGACCGCGCAAATTTGGGTGAACGGGATCACGTCGGTGTTTCTCGGAGCCGCGCTGACCATGAGTCTTGGATCAAGTTATGTGTCACTCGAAAAACAGCAGATCGTGGTTTGTGGCTTGATGGTCACGGGGACGGCGATCGCGACGATCTTCGTCGGCCCAGATCTGAAGGAAGTGCTTTGGGGCGCGATCCGCTTTGGGTATCTGCCTCCCGCGCCCGACTGGGCTCCTCCCGCCGCGAAGAACGAGTACACGCTTAACTTGGCGACCATCTTCGGCTACGTCGGAGGGAGCCTGTCGGGCTACATCGCGTATTCCAGCTGGGTCGGCCTGCACGGCTGGGGTTTAGCGGGAAATGCGACGGCTTGCGACTACGCCAATCAATCGTCGAAGCTCGACCACTTGCCCGTCGATCCGCAGCAGGCCGCGAATTTGCGACAATTAATGACGCCGCTTCGCTGGGACGTGGCGCTCGGAATGGCCGTGCTGCTGGCGGTTACGGTCGCGTTTCTTTCAGCGGGAGCGACTGTGCTGTACCCAAAGCAATTGTCGCCCGGGGCGGGTCAGGAGTTCGCACTGCTCACCAAGCAGGCCGTGATCTGGGAACAAATCAGCGCATGGCTGGTCCCGGTGTATTACTTCGCCATCCTTCTGGCCTTGTGGGGAACGATTGCCAGCGTACCCGAAGCGGTGGCTCGCGTGACATACGATCTGCTCGCCGCCGTCCGGCCGGAGATGAAGCAGATTCCATTTCGTAAAGTGCTGACGGTGTTGGTTGCTTGGTTTTTTGTGTCGTCGCAGTTCTGGAATTGGGGCGGTTTTCGATTCGATCTGCTGACTCAGATTGGTGCATTGGTCACGGTCAATCTCGGTGTCGGCATCGTCTGCCTGCTGGCAACGTACTACAACGCGACGTTGCCACCCCTGTATCGAACACGCTGGTGGGTGACTGTCGGCGGCGTCGTTTCTGGAATCATTCTGCTGATGGCATTTGTCACGACGGCGATCGGAATAGTGATGAAGCTGCGCTGAACATTGGAGCAAGCAACATGTCGTCAACGACTGAATTCATGAAAGCGTTTGCCGCTCGTCGCCCGAAGAGCGCTGTGATGTTTGAGCGAGCCAAAAAGACGCTGGCCGGGGCGGTGGGGCATGACCTGCGGTATTCGCTGCCTATGCCGATCTACATCCAGAGAGGGAGCGGCGGACGCAAGTGGGACATCGACGGCAATGAGTACGTCGACTTCCTGATGGGGAACGGCGCGTTGTTACTGGGACATTCCGATCCCGAAGTGGTCGATGCGATTGCGCGTGCAGCGGCGTTTGGAACGCATTTCGGCAATGATCACCCGCTGCACATTGAATGGGCCGAGCTCGTGCAACGGCTGATTCCGTGTGCAGAACGAGTTCGATTCACGAATTCAGGGACGGAAGCGACTCAGTTGGCGTTGCGGATCGCACGCGCCTCGACGGGCCGAAATCGCATTCTCCGTTTTGCAGGGCACTTTCACGGCTGGCACGATGACGTCGTACATGGGTTTCAGCCGCCATTTGAAGCGGACGGTTCGCTTGGTGTGCCTCCGCATGTTCGGCAAGGGCTGGTCACAATTCCGGATGGCAATCTGAATTGGCTCGATGAGACGCTGGCGAAGGACAGCGACATCGCAGCCGTGATTCTTGAACCATCCGGCGCATCGTGGGGGCGGGTGCCCATCGATATCAATTGGCTGCGCGGCGTGCGTGAAGCGACCGCACGGCGCGGTGTGCTGTTGATTTTTGATGAAGTCGTGACTGGTTTCCGATTTAGTTCCGGAGGTGCGCAAAAGTTGTACGGCGTGACGCCCGACTTGTGCTGTCTGGCAAAAGTCATCGCCGGCGGAATGCCCGGCGGAGCGGTTGCCGGTCGCGAGCCGGTTATGCGTGTTTTCGACATCACGGGTGAACCGCATCACGACCGGCATCAGCGTGTCGTGCACTTCGGCACGTTCAACGCATCACCAACGGCGGCAGCGGCCGGTATCGCCGTGCTGCATCGCGTGGCCGATGGCACCGCTATCGCACAAGCCGATGCCGCAGCGCATCGGCTGCGAAGCGCGTGGGACGCGGTCCTCGAACGACTGGGGATCGCCGGTTACGTTTATGGCCCGGCTTCGACCTTCCATGTTTTCTTTGAAACAGACCTCGATCGCGTGGTCCAAACTGCGTCGCGTCGTGATTTGCACACGACCGAGGCCGTACGGTTGAAAGGGATGCCGGGTCGGCTTATCACGCAGTATCAACTGCGGATGCGATTCGGCGGCGTGGACAACATGAGCTCAACCGGTGGCCTGACCTGCGCCGCGCACACATCCGAAGACATTGATCACGCGACCTCGGTCTTTGAGCAGACGGTGATTGCATTGCGTGACGAGAAACTCATCCTCACTCTTAGTTAAAATTTGCCATCTCAAGGAGATTGCCATGAACCAACCGCAAATTCCCACTGCTCACACACCCACCGAACTTCCGCCGATGCCAATTGATCCAGGCTGGATTCAGGAAGGGACGCCAACCGCCCGCGGAGCCGTGTTGACTCAATCTCAGGATAAATTGATGTCGTCCGGATTTTGGAGTTGCACGGCAGGCAAGTTTCAGTGGGTCTTTGCGTGGGATGAATTCGTCTGCATTCTCGAAGGTGAGGTCACGATCCGCGAAGCGGGGGGCGCGACGCACACACTGAAGGCTGGGGACGTTGCTCATTTCCCGCGTGGCCTCACGACGTACTGGCATGTGCCAACCTACGTCCGCAAATTCTTCACGCTGCGCACCGCTGAACCGTTCAACTTGTGAGCATTCAATCAATCACGATCAGATTGCGGCGAAAGCGGGAGAGCAGTTCCGTCCCGTTCTGCGTGACGAGTACGTTGTCGATGATTCGGGCACCCAGTCGCTCCTCGCCGAGAAAGACAGGCGGTTCAATTGTCAGCACCATCCCGGCTTGCAGCGTGTAGGTGCTTCCGCCGAACAGATGGACCGGCTCGGCCCAACCTGGTGGCGAACCGGGAGCGAGTCCGTACCCGCTCAGATGGACGCGTGCGGAATCGAGCCCGGCATCAGCGATGACTCGCTTCGCCGCTTCATGCGGAATGACGGCCGGAACGCCGGCACGGATTTCAGCGCGACAGGCGTCGGAGGCAAGGCAGACAAGATCGTAAAGCTCATGCATGCGCGGCGTCGGCGGGCCCAAGCAGAACTGACGACCGATCGTGGCGGTGTAGCGTTTGAAGGTCGCGCCAAATTCGACGTTGCCGAAGTCGCCGCGCTGCAGTCGTCGGTGAGTCGGTGCTCCGTGGCTGAAGCAAGAACGTTCTCCGGAGACCAGATTGATCGGACTGGCTGCCAATCCGCTGCCAGATGTCAGCAGAGCGTGATGAACCTCTCCCGCGATTTCGAATTCGCTGCGTCCCTCAGCCAGCGACTCCTCAAACCGCTGCATCGCCACGCCGGCGATGCGATTGGCCTCGCGGATGTACTGCAACTCGGTCGGCGACTTCACTAACGTGAGGTCGTGAATCAAGTTTGTCGCCTCGGCCACCAGCGACTTTCCGAAAAGTTGTTTGATTCGGACGTAGTGATGCGGGTGCAAGTAGTACCCCGGAACCTCCATGCCGACACGAGCCTCCATCACCCCGAGCGACTTCGCCAACCGTTCCAGAGCCGCGATCGGATCTTCCGGCTCACCGCCTCCCCACGTCTGCAGGTGATCAACCAGTGCGTCGTCGAGAAATTCGTTTCGCTCACCATCCCGCGTCAACACGCTGATCGGGCCAGGCTTGGCTGAAATCAGCAGGCATTGGAATTCCTGGTAGCTCTTTGCATCCGACCCCGTCAGCCAGCGAATCGACACCGGATGAAACAGCAGCATCCAATCGAGTCCCGCCGCACCGAGAGCATCGCGAGCAAGTGATCGGCGGGAGGCGAATTCGTCGGCAGAGAAATCGTGTTTGGACATGAATCATTCCCTGGAGGATGAGCACTCTTTCCCATCCGCATTTTCAAGTGCTAGGTCGAGAAAGAACTGCTACGACTCACCGGACGGGTGATCCGACGCAGGCAGGCCAGCTTCCGGCGGCTTGATCCAGAACCAAAGAAGTCCGCCAAGTCCAGCGACAATGCAGGCGACAGTGATCGCTCCAGACAAGCCCAATGACTCGGCGATTTTTGGTGTGAGCCTTGGCGAGATCGCTCCACCGATGTTGCCCCCAGTATTCAAGAACGCTCCCGTAGAACCGCGCGATTTGCCGCCAATGTCGGTGGCGGTTGTCCAAAACACTCCTTCGCACATTCCCAATGTCGCCATCGAAATCGCCAGGCAAATCGCCACGTTCCGAGTCCCCTCCACATTCATGCTCAGCAAACCGAACAGCGTCCCCAGTCCCATGCCAGTCATCGCGATGGCTCGCCGCCCGCGGGTCCGGCCGAACCAGTGACACATGACATCAGTGCTTAGGCCGCCGATCGCCATGCCAGCCCCCTGGGCCAGCGTGATGTAAAACGAAATTTCACGTGATTCGAGTTTGGGAACATGCAACACTTTTTGAAAATAGAAGTTCATCCAATAGAAAAAGAGGTACTGGAAATAGCTGTAGGCCGCGTAGCTGAGCGTCAAAAGCCAGAGGTTGCGATCCCACGCGAGCGACCAGTTCGCCTTGGAGTTGTTTTGAACAATTCCCACGGAGACCGACGTTTGCGGGCTCGGGACCAGCGGCGACGCCAGCAATTTCCACAGCAACCCATAGGCCATCAAGATGGCACCGCTCACGACAAACGCCCATGGCCAATCGAACCGGTCGATCATCCATCCAAATATGGGATAACAACAGGCGATTCCGATCAATGCCCCGGCAGTCACCATCCCATTTGCCGTGGCGCGTCGTTGAGGGGACATCACTCCTGACACAACATGCGCGGCACCCGGATGCAGCGGGGCACTGCAGGCACCGGCCAACCCACGAATCACGAGCAACCCCAGTAGCAATCCGTCCGGTGTGTTCGTGACCCAACCCAACGCGCCGGTCAACATGACGAAAGTGCCCATCGTCAGCCCCAACAGCGTCAGCGCCTTCACCGCACCGATGCGATCAATCAGCCAACCGCCCGGAAGCATGAAAGACAGGTAGACAATCAGAAACGTCGTGTAGACCCAGCCCATATCCCCTTCAGAGATGCTGAGCTGCTCGATGAAGATTTCACCACCGGCGACTGAAATCCCGACACGGTTGAAGTGTCCCAGCGCCGCAAAACCCATCAGCAGTAGCACGATCCGCCAGCGTGCCGATGCCGACAGAGAACTCGCAGAGGAAGCAGTTGTCATGGAAAGTTGATTCCTTGGGCTACGACACTCGGTACTTCGCAGCCAAATGTTCTGGGAACTGATAACCAATTCCGGGGGCCTCAGGAAACTCGATCACGCCGTTCTTCACGGGGAATCCGGCGTCTTGAAGCTCCCGTCGCAGCGGCGAATCCAACACTTCGGCCG
>VGZH01000133.1 GCA_016872645.1 Planctomycetota bacterium
GCAGCCAAATGTTCTGGGAACTGATAACCAATTCCGGGGGCCTCAGGAAACTCGATCACGCCGTTCTTCACGGGGAATCCGGCGTCTTGAAGCTCCCGTCGCAGCGGCGAATCCAACACTTCGGCCGGAGCAAACTCCACGAACGGCGTGACTGGCGAGTACGCCGCCAAATGCACTGACGCCGCGCCGAGAATCTGTGTGGACCAGTTGCCGGGACAGACCAGGGCTCCGCGCGGTACGGCGAGATCGACGATCCGTTTCGCTTCGGTCAAACCGCCGCAGGTTGTCATGTAAGGCTGCATGACCGAGACTTTGCCGCGATCCATCATGTCGAGAAACTCCCAACGAGTGACGCCGTGCTCCCCCATCGCCAGCGGGATCGACGTCAACTCGGCCAGTCGGGCATACGGCTCCGGCGAGTCGACTGGGAACGGTGTCTCGAAAAAGAAGATGTCGAACTCCTCCAACTCGCGACAGATCCGAGCGACGGTCGGCACGTCGTTGAACAAGTAACCGACATCGACCATTAGCGTCGGTTCCGGGCCGAGCACTTGTCGGGCTCGGCGAGCCATCTCGACCACATCTCTTGGCGAAGACATCATCGGCTCGACTTTGAACGCCCGGTATCCGAGATCCCGCAGCTTCGCGGCTCGCTCAACCTGTTGGACGATCATCGCCTCGCCACCCCACACGTCGGAGACCAGCGTGCAATACGGCACGACACGCGTTGATCGCGTTTCGCAGTGCGTTTGAAACGGCCCGCGCTGCGCTCCGCCGAGCAACCGCCACACCGGCTGGCCGAGCGACTGCCCGTAGATGTCCCAGAGTGCAACGTCCAGCGCGCCGAGAATGATGATCTCCCAGCCGCGACGATTCGTGTGGATCAATGAGTCCCAGACATGCTGCCACAGCCGCTCGGGATGCGTGATCTCTTGTCCGATCAACAGCCGACCAAAGTGCGTCTCCGGCCCGCCAACCGTCGCCTGTACAACTCCGGGAGGAACGCGGAAGACCTCAGAGAAACCCGTCAGCCCGTCATCGGTTCGCACTTGCAAGCACGCCAGCGGCTCAATGCCTCCCTTGTCGGGATCGATCTCCGGACCATCGCCGATGACGAACGTTTCCAGCCGAACAATTTTCAACATCTCAAACACGCTCCCCACCGTGCTTCGACCACTGTAATTTGTCACGCCTAGAAACCCGAAGCGTCAGCGAGAGGGAACGCTCCAGATCGTTCCAATTCGCGACTCGCAATTCGCAGGCCTTCGATCACCATGACTCACACCGCACGCTATCGAATCGAGGGGATGCACTGCGCCGCCTGCGTCTCGCGCGTCGAGTCTGCCATCGGCAAGCTGCCCGGCGTCTTGTCTGTGGCCGTGAATCTAGCCACGAACGAGGCTCGCGTAAAACACGACGCCGACCCACCGCCAGACGTAGCTCACGCTGTCGAAGCCGTCGGCTATCGTGCCCGTGAGTGGCTGACGACTGACGATGACACGCCGGTGCCGATTGCCGATTTTCAAATTCATGAAGTTGTCCGTCCCGCTGTGCCGGCATTGGCTGTTGTGTTGCTGGCCTACTTCGTCGAATCGATTCCGTTCGCTCCCATTTGGATGCTGCTGCTGGCAACGCTGGCACTGTTCACGAGCGGTCGCGAGTTTTTTATCAACGCCGCCCGGTCACTGAGTCACGCTACGTTCGACATGGACGTGCTGGTCGCTCTCGGCAGTGGGGCCGCGTATCTCGCCGGAGCTTGGTCGTTTTGGGAATTCCCGAAGCTCGGCTTGAATCACGTCGGTCATTCCGTCGCGAGCGGACAATGCGGTTCGGACTTTACGGCTGCCGTATTGATCGTCGTCTTCGTGCGGTTCGGCCGAACGCTCGAACTGCGAGCACGTCGTAAAGCGTCCGATGCGATCGGTCGTCTGTTGAGCCTGCAATCGCCAACGGCGCATGTCCTGCGATCAACAGGCGACCTGCTGGCTCAGGAACGCGAAGTCGAACTGCCGGTCGATCAAGTGTTGGTCGGTGACGTTGTTTTGGTTCGAGCTGGCGAGCGGGTTCCCGTCGACGGCATCGTCCTGGCCGGCGTCACCGAGATCGATGAAAGCAGCTTCACCGGCGAACCGTTGCCGGTTCGCAAACAACCGGAAGATCGAGTGCTCGGCGGATCGATCAACCAATCGGGCAGCTTTCGGTTTCGCGCCGAGCGAGTCGGCGACGAAATGACGCTGCGTCGCATCGCCACGCTGGTTCGAGATGCTCAAGGGAGCAAAGCTCCCATCGCGCGTCTGGCGGATCGCGTCGCCGGCATCTTCGTGCCGATCGTGTTGGCGATTGCTGCCGTGACGTTGATCTGGTGGCTGAAACACGCCGACGTTCACGCGGCCATCTCGCGAGCGGTCGCGGTGTTGGTCGTCGCGTGCCCATGCGCTCTGGGCTTGGCGACTCCGACCGCCGTGATGGTGGCGATGGGAAAAGGGGCAGAATTCGGAGTACTCTTCAAAGACGGAGCGGCACTCGAACAAACGGCGTCCTTGCAGATCGCACTGTTTGACAAGACCGGAACGTTGACCGAAGGCCAGCCGGAGATCGTCGAAGTGCTGCCGTCGGAGGGGATCTCTCGAAGCGAACTGCTGCGCCTCGCAGGGACGATCGCCTCTGGTTCGAATCACCCGCTCGCGCGAGCTGTCGTGACCATTGCAAAGCAAGAGAATGTGCCGCTCGAACCGACGCCAGCCCAAGTCCATTCCGAACCCGGTCTTGGATTGAGCGCTGAGCTGGGTGGCGAGACTGTGCGACTTGGGAGTTGGCGGTGGTTGAAGCGTGCCGAGATCGGAAGTCCGCCGGCAGCACGAATCGAGTCCCTCGGCCGTACCGCATTGTTTGTGGCACGTGGCGCACAAACTCTCGGCATGTTTTCCGTGGAAGACCGAGTCCGGTCGACTGCATCGGAAGCGATGCTCGCTTTGCGACATCTGCATGTCACAACCGGCCTCGTGAGCGGTGACCGATTGCCGGTCGCGCAAAGTGTCGCACACAAGCTGGGTATTACTTTGATTGAGGCCGAACGTCTGCCGACGGAGAAGGCCGATGTCGTCCGCTCACTGCAAGCGACCGGCCTTCGAGTCGGCATGATTGGTGATGGAGTCAATGACGCCCCCGCGCTGGCTGTTGCCGATGTCGGCTTCGCGATCGGTGCCGGGGCCGATGTCGCCATCGAGGCTGCCGATGTGACGCTGGTCGGCAGTGACCCACGAGCTGTGCCGCACGCCATCGAGCTGGCTTGGCGAACGCTGAGCATCATCCGTCAGAACTTGTTCTTCGCGTTCGGGTACAACGTCGTCTCGATCCCGCTGGCGACCGGGTTGCTTTCGGAGTTCGGCGCGATCATCCTGCCCGCCGGCTTGGCCGCCGCCGCAATGTCCGCCAGCAGCGTGCTGGTCGTGACCAACAGCCTGCGATTGCGTCGGTTCAAACCAATGTCATAGGCCAAACTTTCCCGCAAACAAGAGAGTTGATCATGAGATTGTGGACGATCGGTTGTCTCTGCGGACTCGTTGTCGTCGCTGCGTGCGTCAAGGCAGACAAACCTGCGGCCGACGGTTCTGCGGCAACGCAGGACAGCTCTGCGAAGAAAGAGTCAGCGAAGGCGGTCGTTCCCAAGAAGGATGTCGACGCGAAGGCCGCCGCCGCAAAGCGGCCTCCCAATCCGGCGCTTTCGGCAGATGAGATTGCTGACGGTTGGGTTCAGCTCTTCGATGGCGAGACGCTCTTCGGTTGGAAGCCGAACAGCGACGTGAATTGGTCGGTGGCCGACGGCGTCATCACCGCGGACAAAGGGACGAAGCCGGGACTGCTGCTGACTTCAGTGCCGTTCGCGGACTACGAACTGCGGTGCGACTTCTGGA
Organism: Planctomycetota bacterium; assembly: GCA_016872645.1. Lineage (GTDB taxonomy): Bacteria > Planctomycetota > Planctomycetia > Planctomycetales > Planctomycetaceae > SXKJ01. Next base: position 3,915 of record VGZH01000133.1, read on the forward strand.
TGGCCAAGGGAGGGAACAGCGGTGTGTTCTTGCGTACGCCGACAGTGCCGACGGATCCGGGAGTTGATTGCTATGAACTCAACATCTGTGACACGCACCCGCAAGGTTTCAACACGGCCAGTTTCGTGAAGCGGCAGAAGCCGACGAAGGAAGTCTCAGGCGAAGAGGCTTGGAAGACGTTTCACGTCCGAGCCGAAGGTTCGCGCGTCGTCGTGAAGCTCGATGGCGAAGAGGTGCTCGACTTTACGGATAAGACCGACAAGCCGTTGACCTCCGGGTTCATTGGGCTGCAAATGAACTCGGGACTTGTGAAGTTCCGCAACGTGTTCGTGAAACCGCTCGGATTGAAAAACCTGTTTAACGCCAAGGACCTGACCGGCTGGCGCGAAGTGCCTGGCTCGAAGAGCAAGTTTGAAGTCGTCGACGGCGCGATTCACGTCACCAACGGCCAAGGCTATTGGGAGTCTGAGGCGACGTTCGCGAACTTCGTGTTGCAAGCTCAGGTGAAGACGAACGGCGACGCGCTCAACAGCGGCATCTTCTTCCGAGGACTGCCGGGCAAAGAGGGAGCCTATCCCGGCTACGAATTCCAAATTCAAAACGGCATCAAGAACGGCGATCGGACTCAACCCGCCGACTTCGGCACCGGCGCGATCTTCCGCCGCCAAGCCGCGCGGTTTGTGGTTTCCAACGATCGCGAATGGACGACGCTGACACTCGTCGCCAGCGGTCCGACGTTCGCGACGTGGGTCAACGGCATTCCGATCACCGTCTGGACCGACGAACGCAAGCCGCATCCAACGGGCAATGCCCGCGAAGGTCTGCGGCTCGAAGCAGGACACCTCAGCCTGCAAGGGCACGATCCGACGACAAACCTCGACTTCCGCAACTTGCGTGCAGTCGAACTGCCGTGAGCCTGTGCGTCAGTTCGCGCCTTGGGATTTCTTTAATCGCGAGTCGTCCAAATCCAGGCGGTACAGGATTTGGTTGTAGTCGTAGCGTGGCGTCTGGTCGGTGTTGCCGGAGAACGTGTGCGTGTACGTTCCCTCGAAGAACAGGAACCGGCTCGCCGAGAAATACGGATGCTGTTTCGGGTTGTAGAAGCTGTATTTGTCGTGCGTGACGATCTTCGACGCCGTCCGCCACGGGCCTTCGGGAGCATCCGCTTCCGAGTACCAAATCTCGCCGAGCAAGGATGAGCCGAAGTGTTGCGAGAAGATGCTGACCCAGCGACGGCGATGATCGTTCCATGTCACCGAACCGGCATGAGCGATCACCGGCTTGCCGTTGTCTGCATCGGTAATCTTCAGCCACGCTTCGTCCGGCTTGAGCTGTCCATTCTTCAGCAGCTTCTCCTGCAACGACCAGCGAATCGGAGCCGTGTCCCGCTTCCAGCCCCAAACGACTTTGCCCGCTGCATCGCGTTCGACCTGCGGTGACTGCTCGCGTCCGCCGGAGACAAGACAACTGAAGCCTTCGTATTGGCTGAGATCGCGGAACGCTTCGATCGTCGCGCGGACGCGCATGAGTGCCGCCGCCTCGCTGAAGTAAACGTATTCGATTCCATCCACTGTGTGCCGCAGCGGATGTCCGTCGGGATAAAGCGGCACGTCTTTGTCAAAGCGTTGCTGCTGCACGAACTCTTGTCGCTCGTCGTCGAACTCAGCGATGCCCCGCTCGTAAATTTCCAGAAAGTTGCGGACTTTCATGTAGCCGCAGAGGAGCCGCTCGCGACCGTCGCTCGGCTTCAACGCGGTCAGACCGAAGATCCAAGTCGGCCCGTCGCCAGGCATCTTGCACGTCGCCTTCGCGAAACCCTCTTCGCCGACAAAGTAGTCGAGGTTCACACCGACCGCCGGATCGAGCCCCCCATCACTCGGCAGGCGCGAGGTCGCTCCGGGGACATGAAACAACCCCAACGGATATTTTGGCCGATTCGTGTCACCCCAAAACCAGTGCAGCTTGCCACGATAAATCGCCGTGACGACGCTGTCCGACCCGCTGACTTGAGCATTCAGCAACGGCTGCGCAATCGGCGGCTTTTCGCCAAGCAATACGCTGTCGGCGTAGATGCCTGCGCCGGTGACGCGATACAGCCGCTCGGCGATGTTGAGCCGTTTGATCTTCAAACTCGCCTCGCCACCTGGTTCAACCTTGAGCTGCTTGCCGCGAAACCCGAACCCGTCTTTCGGAAACTCATAGCCGTGGCTGCTGACGAAGAAAAAAGCCGTCTGCCCAAACAACTCCGGCTCACGAATCGCCGCCACGCCGGCGGAGTCCGTGACGAACCGCTGATTCGTCACGGTCTTCAACTCGACCAGCGGCACGCCTCGACCAGTCTGCGCGTCGAGGACTTGAATCTTGAAGAAGGCGGATCGTTCCGCTGCGTGACCGATGACGATCCAAGACGACGAGAGCAGAACAGCCAGCATCCACGATTTCATGGCTCGCTCACTTCCCTAACTCGATGTAGAGCGGCAAGTGCCGGTAATAAACTTCGAGCATCAGCAGGTTCAAGCAAGTGACGTAATGCCGGCCGCCGGCCACGCCCCATTTTTCCGGAGTGGGACGATCAGGATTCCAGCTTCCGTTCGGATCGCCGTCTTTGAGTTGCGTGCGGACCAGTGTGTCGCGCAGGCGTCCGTTCCATTCGTCCCAGTGAGCGCCCTGCATGTGGAACATCACCTGGGTCGCGTAATACCAGTAATACGCATCTCGATCGGCGAGGTCGGGCAGTCGCGTCCGCAAATAATCGGCACCAGCCTGCAATCGAACGTCGGTGCGGACGGCTCCGAGGTATTGCCGCATCAGCAACCCCTCGGCGGTCATTGCGAGACTTTCCGGTTTGCTGGGGTGATAGCTGAACTGACCTTTTGCCGTTTTATTTTCGACGGAATCGAGCCACTTAGCGACGCCGGCGTAGACCTCTTTCTTCACGGACAAGCCGGCCATCTCGCCGCTCTTGAGCGCCATCAATTGCCAGCCGGAGACCGACGTGTCGGATTCAAACTTGGGTCGATATCGCCAGCCTCCGAACTGCGGATGCTGTGAAGTCACAATGAAGTTCAGCGCCTTCTGAGCTGGCTCGCGCAGCGTTGGATCACGCGTCAGGCCGTATGCTTCACACAGCGCGATCGAGGCCATGCCGTGGCTGTAGAACCACACGAACTCGCTTTCGTCGGCGAAGAGATCGCCGTCCGGCTTTTGATGCTGCACGAGCCACTTCAGGCCGCGATCGACGATCGCTTGATGCTCGCCAGTCTGATGCGTGTAGCCCGCTCCGAGAAACGCGAGCAGAGCGAGTCCGGTCGCGGCCGAGTTCGATTGGAAGCTGCCATGCCCCGTGCATTGATGGTCTCTGCAGTGCAGTTCGTGGATCCCCCAATGTCCATCGTCCGCTTGATGCCTGACCAGCCAGAGCAGTCCGCGTTCGACGGCCTTCTCGGATTCTTCCGAACCGCCGAGCGATTCAATCGCCTCGCGGCGGGACTCGGTCTTGCGCATCGAAAAGCCGGCTGCGATCTTCGCTTCGGGAGATGCTCCAATGCCCGGAGCCGCACGTTTGATCAGTCCTGCGACCTGCGCTTCGGTTGCCAGCTTCGGACCATCGCCGCCGATGCCAGTTCGCGCGGAGCCACCGGCGATGCGCGTCGGCTGCGTGGAGTTTGATCCGGTCGGCGCGGACGTCGTCCCCGGTCCACCACCGCTGCCAGGCAATCCCGCTGAACGACGCGGAACAGATGCCGTCGATTGCGGTCCCGCCAATTTTCCGCCGGCGGACGGCTGAGCTTGTGGTCCCGCAAAGACGAGCGTGCCGCTCTGTTCGGCGGCGCTCGTGCCGGAATTCAACGTCGCGGCAGCCGCCGTGCGCGACGTTGATAATCCGGTCCCGCTGCCCTTGGCGAAACCAGCATTGGCATCAAGCTGCACGCTCGGTTCGGACGATTTTGCGGCAAGACCGCTGCCACCAGACGATCGCACCGCGGCCGGTTGACTCGAGGTTGATGCCGGACCTGAATCAGCCGTACCGCTCGCTGATCGCGCGGGGACCCCCGTGGTTTGTCGGCCGACGGATGTCCCCGCGGGGCCGTTGCCGACCACACCGGACTTTCCAGATGAACTTCCCGCCGCGCTGGCGACGTTCACTTCACTCGCTTGCGTGCCGACCGCATTGGCTTGGCGGCCAGTTCCGGCGCTGCCCAGTTGCGAGCCCTCGGCTTGTCCGAGTTGCGGTTGACCGGAGCCTGTCGATTGCCGAGCGAGACTCCCCGTGTTGCCTCGCGACGGCGCACCGGATTGTGGAGTGCTCAGCGCGGCGCTGCTGCCCGCGCCCGCATTGCCGATCGGCACGGTCGCCGCTGAACCGCGAGTCGCCGCTGTCGCGCCGGACGATTCGGAAACTCGCGCCGCACTCGCACTGCCGGCGGAGGCGACGTTGACGGATTGAGCCGTCGCGTTCGCGGCTCCGCCCGGTTGTCCGCTGTTGGTGCTGCTGCGCGCGAGTTGTGTCGAACCGCCGCTGGACGGAGTCGCGTTGCCGGTTGCACTTGCGTTGGCGGAACGCTCCGCACGAACGCTGCCGACGCTGGCCGCGCCAGATTGCGACGGAGCATTGCTCGTCGGTTTCTGTAAAGTCGACACGCTCGCCTGCGATTGACGAGCGGTCTCGACCGATCGTTCTTGAACGCTCGCCTGATTGGCGGCGGCGGTTGCCACCTGGACCGATTCCTTCGCCGGCACAGCGGCAGCTTTCGCAGCCGAGGCTGGCCGCTCTTTGAATGCGACTTGTTGCTCGGTCATCGTCGTTTTCGGGTCCACGCGATTCGCCTTCAATCGCGCGGCGGCGATGCGCGGATCCGTTGAGTCCAGTTCCGTTTGCTCGCGTTCAGACTTGGCCAGCTCCGTGGCTTGTTTCGCTTGCTCGGCGCGCGATTGCAGTTCCGCTTGCGCGGCCTTCGATGTCTCAATCTTCGGTTCTGCGACGGCTTGCGGAGTCGACGATGGCTGCTCACGCATTTGCCGTTCGATGTCCGTCTTGGCTTCTTTCTGCAACGCGACTTGTTCTTGCCGTTGTAACTCTTCGAGCTTGGCGACTTCCATCTGTCGCTGGACATCGAGCGCTGGCGGCTGATTCGGCCGCCGCATTTCGGACTTCTGCCGTTCCAAATCCATCTGAGCTTCGGGCGTGTTCGAATCCGTTGGCTTCTGCCATTCGGCTTCGGTGTTCGGAGCTTCCATGCCGCCGTAGTTCGGTAGCGTGAGTTCCTCATGCGAATCCCGGGAATCGTTCGCTTGTGCGACCTGCGCGGACGGCACGCCGAAACGCATGACTTGGAGTGATAAACACAGCAACAAATGCAACAGCAAGCTGATCGCGACGGCCCACTGCAAGCGCCGCATCAGGACGCCGCGGACCATCCACGCCGCGACGATCATCGACACGCCCAACGTCGCCGACCAGGCGAGTTGCCCCCAGAAGTGATTCATCCCCGGCAACGGCGTGGCTTGTTCCGGCGGGAACCGAGCCATCATGCCCAGCAGCGCGAGCACTGCGCTGCCGATCGCCAAACCGGCTGCGATCCACGCGCGCACGGCCCGTCGAGCGGACAGTTGCGCAAGTTGTTCTTCGGAGATTCGGAGCAAGTCTTTCATGGCTCATCTGTAGCCGAAGTCCTGAGACCTCGGTTGTTCAACACCGCCGAGATCTCGCGATTTCGGCGACGAGGTTCTCATGGCTGTCCGTCCGGCATGCGTTCCCCGTCAGGTACCACGGCGACGCGATAGTCGCTGATCTTCGCTTGATTGCACAGGCTCATAACCCGCGCGATGTGTTTCCAATCGGCCTGTTCGTCTCCGCGGATCACGACGGTCTGGTTTCCGGGATTATCGACGACTGACCGCCGCAACCGCTCGGCCAATTGAGCTTCCGAATGCTTGTCGCCTCCGACGTAAAACTCGCCGCGCGCGTTGATGTTGATGATCATTTCGCGCGGCCGCATCACCATCGGCATGGCCGCGACCGCTTCCGGCAAGACGGCACCAAGCGTCCCTTCGTCGCTCTTGAGAGCTTCTTCATCGAAGTGGCTGGAGACCATGAAAAACAGCAGCAACTGAAAAACGCAGTCGATCATGGGCGTCATGTCCATCGACCGTTTGTTGCTGCTGCTTTTTCGTCGGAATCGCATGGCGGGATCACTTGGGAGTGCGGCGACCCAAATTGTCGCTGTTCAAAAGGGTTTGGCGAATCGTTTGTCTTGGGTCTTCAGGAGATATTTAAAAGGCGGTGAGTTGTGTCACCCTGGTCTAAATTACGATGGCTCGCCGGTCGCTTCTCCTTTGGCTCCCATGACGCTCCACAGTCCCTTGCCTTTGGGAGCGGGAGATTCGGCGACAGCGGGAGGTTTGACAGCGGCGGCAGGCTTGGCCGGAGCCGTTATCGGTTTGGCGGTCGTGCCTTTGACCATGACCCCTTCGCCATCGACCGTGCGACGGATGCGGAGTTTGCCCTCGAAGCGTTCAAAGTGTGGCAGGATTTCCAGAAAGACGTCCTCCATATCGCGGAGCAGGCGATCAATGCGGCTCTCCAACCTGCTTGCGACCAGCACGGCGGGGATCGCGATGCACAGGCCGCCGAAGGTCGTGACCAGAGCGGTGTAGATGCCTTGAGCCAACTCTTGAGCCTTCGCCGCTCCAGTGGCGGTCGTGGTGCTGGTGACCATGAAGGCCATAATCATGCCTTGCACCGTGCCCAGCAGTCCGATTAGCGGAGCGACGCTGACCGAAACATTGATCGGCCGGATGTTGTCCGACATCTCGTCCGCCTCACGGCCGACGGCGTCTTGCACGGCTTGCTCTAATTCGGAGTGCGGCCGGCCAATCTTCAAGATCGCCGCGCGAATGACGTTGGCCAACGGCGACGGATGCTGCTGACAGACTTGATAGGCTTGCCGCGGATCAATGCCGCTGTCGTCCGTATTTAACTGCTGAATCGCGATCAGCAGTTTCGGCGGCAGGATCTTTTTGCCGCGCAGGCCGAAGAAGCGTTCGATCGTGTAGGCCACGACGATGATCGAATTTATGAACAGCGGGATCATGAAGATGCCGCCCTGCACGGTCAGATCCCAAATGGACGGCATCCGCGATTTGGTTTCAGGAGCGGCCTGCGGTTCGGCGGCCGGCGCGGCCTGTTCGGCGGGTTGCGC
>VGZH01000134.1 GCA_016872645.1 Planctomycetota bacterium
CGCCCTGTGTTGGCACGAACAGCACAACGTCGTCGGGGCTGGCCTCGGACAAATCGACGTCGTGCGGCACTCGCCATTCAGCTTCTTGCGACCAGTCGATGAGTTTGGCTCCGCGACGCGAGCGAGTGGTTTTCAATTGAAAGAACGGTCGCTCCGTTTCCGTCAAAGTTGGCCACGTCGCATCGTCACCGTAGACCACCGGCCTCGCTCCGCGACTTTGCAGCCAAGCGCGGCGAGCGCACAGGCCAAACGCTTCGCCATCCCAGCGGCCTCGATGAGCGCGAAACGTGCGTTGTTGCGTCGTCTCACGCAGGGAATTGGCTGAGAAACTGACGACGGCGGTCTCGCCACGAATTCCCGCCGCGGACGCGATCAATCGCAGTTGTTGCACGATCCGGGACAACGCCGCGAACGCCGAATGGCTTCCGGACTCGCGTGACAACAGCAGGTCGTCGAGGAAGTCGGCTTCCGATTGATCCGGCCAAGGCCCGTTGCGCCGCCGAGTCCAATGCACGAGGTACTCGCCTTCGAGCCACGGCAGTTCAGTGATCGTGGGGCACGTTCCCAACGTACCTGTTGATTGCGATGCTTCGAGCACGTGGGGAACGTGTTCCGCGAACAGCCACCAGCCAACTGCGCCGAGCGATTGCAATTCGGTCGCGACCTCGTGCGGCACAAGTTCCTCGCCAAGAGCCAACCAGACCGAAGCCATCGGCCACGACGGGTCTCTCAGTCTTGCGCGGAGCAGTTGATGCAGATTCCCCTTCGGCCGCACCTGCAGCGCGAGCACCCGGTCCGCCGCTGCGATCAACACACGATCGCTCAACGGCAACTCGGAGGATGGGCTCTCTTGCCCGTCGGTGGTTGCGGAGTCCTGGACGGGCAAGTGTGCGCATCTTCCAAGAGGTGACACGAACACTTCGGTGTCGTCGCCGAGTTGCGGGACGAGTGCCTCAGTTGGGCCATTTCGAGAAAGCTGCCGTCGCAAGCGTGTGAGCCAATCGACCAGCGTGCGGCATTCATCGAGATGCACTCGCAGTCGGCGCAGGCCGAAGAGAATCGCAGCTCGTTCTAGAAACCGATCAACCGTGGTGCTGGCAGCGGTCAACAAGACATCGCGCGCGGGATTGAGTTTTGCCGTCGCCGAGCGGAGCACCGCGAACCAGTCCGGCCGCTCATCGATGGCACGGCCCAAACGCGAACTGACCCAGGCGACCTTGCGCCCTTCGGGAATGCCGCTCGGCCACCACATCAATCGCAGGCCCAGCCAAGACTCCAGCGGTCGGCCTTCACACTCCGGCCAGCCGAGCGTCAGTTGGGCTCCGCGGCGCATCGCTTCGCTCAACACATCCGCCCAAAGAGGACGCGGATCGCTGTTGGCGTTGGTCTTGCTGGTTTTGAGGCGAGCCTGCGCTTCCATCCGCTGCCGCGCTGCCTTAATCACGAGGGGCAAAACGTCCGCACCGAGCGGCAGCGCCGCAAATGACTTGGACCAATCGTCCTCCCGGCTCAACCACCCCGAAGCAATCAGAGCCTCCACGAGCGTGGTCATTCCATGTCCTTGTCGTCTTCAGCAGCGAACACGATGCTAGCACAGAGTCACTGCGAGTTTCATTCACCGAAACGACCAAGGTGACCCGGGGGCGGCCAACAACCGTTGATTTGCAAGAACGACGCGATCCGCCGCTCGGGTTTACTGTCTTGTTATGCCTTGTGGTCGAGGTGCTAGCGAATGATGCGGCATTCTGGGTTCACGGTCTGGTATTTGTGGACCGCTTCATCCGAAGTGTCAGTCCCGGTCAGAATCAACTCCCGCAATCCTGATTCCGACGTAAATCGCCCCTGTTGCAGCGTCATGGCGTCCAGGAAGTTGTCAGTGATCGAGGTGTTCTTCAGATTCAACGTGTGAACGGACTTGTAAGCTCTGCTATTGGCGCAAAACGCATGAACATAACTGAAGTCAGAATCGGATAAAGATGTGTTCGACAAATCAAGGTCAATCACCCCATTTCCTCTTTGGACGACAGTGCCTTTGATCTGCCCGATCCGCTCGCCCGGAGTCGGGGCGGGGCAACCGGCTAAGCCCATCAACAATAGGCCAACAAGCAAACTCCTGCAATTTGCAACACGAAGTTGACTGATTCCGGTCATGGAGATCTTTTCTTGAGTCCACAGGACTGCTCACACATCACCCTATCATGGCATAACGTCAAAGGTAAGCCGTCGCCCGCGATAAACGACAGACTTCCGAAGAACAGTTACGGAGTGAATCGCCAAGTTGTCGGGCGTCGGCTTGACCGACTTGTTGACCGTCGATTGCGGTTCAATAATATTTCGATTGCTGAAGCGCTTTCAATTCGCCGACAAATCATCAGACGACATTTGTTCAATGTGCTGTCGCTCTGAAAGTGTCACGAAATGGCCCAAGGTATCTTCGTTCGCGCGACCAGTCCGTGATAGCAAACACGATTTGCGAGAAGGCTTGGTGGAATTCGTTTTCGATTGCAGTGCGAAAATCCTTCGCTGTGCGGTGAGCATCGTTGTCGAATGCACCGCAGCCCCATGCGCCGAGAATCAGGCTTGAGTATCCATAGGCACGTGCAATTGCGAGGACGCGATGAATTCGTTTCTGCAAGAGGTCTGCTGATTCGGGTTGCCCGACTTCGGGCGCATACGGAGCAGCGCAGGTAATAAAGCTGAGCAACCAGGGTGTCTGAAGCTCGGTCCCGTCATCAGTACGAAAGACAGGCACATTCGGCGAAAGAATTGCCCAATCAGATGAATCCGAAAGAGGACGTTTAAGATGCTCAGCGTACATTGGGTCGCCGACCAGTGTGTGATATAAGGCGCTCGACCGGCAAAGTGTTTCTTCCTGCGCTCTCGCGCCACGCAGGAAGCCTCCACCGGGATGAATTCCGTTGGCGAAATTTAATGCGAGCGGTCTCATGCCATTTGTAATAAGCCGCCGAGAGGCTCCAAACGTCGTTTCATTTGTGACCTGTATTTGAGTTTCATTGAAAGTTGTTGCGGCTGGTATTGGAAGTTGAGCGTTCGGCGGAATGCTGACTCTGGCCGCATGAGCGGCTTGCACATGCAAGCGCCAATCAACCTTTTTGTCGATACCGTATAGATAATAGCCCTGCTTGGCCGCATCCACCGCTGAAGTGCCGAGTGCGGCAGCCTTGCTTCGCGGAAGATCTAGCTCGCGGCGTCGGCATTCAGCCAGTTCGTCGGAATCGAGGCAAGGAAGGATTTTGAGCATCTGCTGAGTCCGTTTAAGGCAGTTGAAGAGCCAATCATTCGAAAGCGAGTGTCTCAGAATGGAATCGGTGATAAGCAATCGTGGGACGCGGGATCAAACGGTGATGATGGACGGACGATGCGGTGGACTTACGGTTCATTGCGGTTCTGCGGTTGATACTGCATAACGCAAAGCTAAGCGTCTAGAGTTGAACGCGTAGCACGCAACGAACCGAATCGGCGCACATAATGCGAAGCATGCGCCGGTGTGGGCTGTCTGACTTGAGCGACTTGTTAGGGTCGTGCGGCACTATCTTGAATGGTGATTCCATTTTCTACTCGTGAAATCATATACATATGTAACAAATGCATAAATGTTACTGTGTACATGATAAATGGGCGACCAGATGTGTTGCTGTAAATTACCATTTGGGTTCTAGCATATCTATTTGAAACGCCGGCCTCCTCTGTCGTTGCAGGGTAAGCACCATGAGTCTGCTCCTAGAGAACAATCGCCTCTGCAACCTGATTTGCCACTAATCCTGCTTTGTTGTGCAGGTATATAGTAAAATAAACAATAACTATTATTTGATATAGCCGTATTACGGCCTTTGTTGATTTTGCTTTTACTTCCGCCCGGCCGCCGGCTTCGTTGCGTGCGATTTTTAGGTCTTTCCTTCGCGTTGGCGTTCTCTGTTCAACACGACATGCAATCGGTTACGCGTGTACCGTTGCAGCAAGATCGGGTAGACGTTCACCACAATGTTACCCAAGCTTAGGTAAATCGCCCAGCCATGCCATCCAATACCCAATGCCCAGGCCGCAGACGCGATTCCAAGCGCAAACAGCACGAGGTGGCCGCGTTCGCTCTGCTCGGTGCGCAGGAGGAAGTCTGCAACGGAACGGCGACCGCGGATCACGCGAAAATATGGGTCTTTACGTCGCTCCCAGCGGTTTGCGAGATCCCCGTTGGGAGCGAACTGGCGGAATAGTAGAACGCCCAGCGACTCGTAGACCCGTCCAGTGCGCTCAAATCGTTGAACTTCGAAATAGACACTTGGCAGGACCCACCACAGTGAGATGCAGCCTACGACCAGGAAGCAGAACCACCACCCTGGCAGCAAGTTGCCGGGTGGATACGCGAATGGTCTCAGCGGACCCCAGACGTACAGCCAAAACATGAGGAGCGGGCCCAGCCAGCCCCCAGCCATGCTCGCAAATGGGAAAATATTCATCCCATGCGTCGGTGGGTCGTGACTCAGTTGCGTATTTCGTGACATTGTTAGGCTACCTCAGTCAAGCAAAATGGGCCTAACGCTCAGCATCAGCTGCGGCGCGCAGCGCCGTTCGCTGCATGCTGTTGTTATACATCATTTGTGCCCTCCAACCTCGGCAAGCGTTTGAAGAATCGCCGAACGTGTGAGTGCCTCCTGCTCTTCACGGCTGATGGTTGCCGTACCATCGAACAGCTGATGGCCGTACCGCCCGAACTGCGAGTGATTCCCTCCTGCAATTTCCACCCACTTCGTGTGCGGCGGAAGCAGCCCTCGATTCGCAAGTACTCGGTCCAAAGGTGCGACGCCGTCGTGCGAGCCGTAGATCTTCGTGACTGGAATGTGAAGGAACGATAAGTCGTCGTCCTTCGGATGTGTCGTCGCAACCAAGATCATCGCGGAGAGAGACCCCGCGTCGGAGTGTGCCAGTCGGGCCGCTAATGCAGCTCCGAGTGAGTGTCCTGCAATCACCCAGCGCGTCACTTCCGGATGAGTCGCGATCACCTCACGCGCCCGATCCACAGCCATGTGCTTGTGCGATTCAAGTGCAGCGAAACGATAGGGTAGCCTGATGACGAAGGCCGGAAACCCTTCTTGAGCAATTGGCCGAAGGATGGGCGCATAGGCCTCAGCGGCGATGCCCGAACCACAGATGAAGACCAGGCCAGTGTGGTCACTTGTCGAAACGGGGAGGAACGTCAAGCCTGTCGCATCGTTTAGAACCGAGACCTGTTGGTTGCTTCGCAGCAGGTTCTCATCGACTCCACGAGTCCGCACTGAATCGGCCAGCCACGACATTGCGAGGACCGCCCACACCACGAACCCCGCGCGAATCCAACGGCGGAACGTCCGAGGTTGTCGTTTAGTTCTTTCGGTCGAATCCGTCATGGTGCAAGCCTAGTGTCTAACGTTAAAAGCTAAGCAGCAGCCGCCATCGGCGAACCTATACCTTTTGGCATCGCTGCGGCTGTCTGCTTCAGCGTCATTGTTCGTCGGCGTAAATCTCCGACGTCTCGTGGGGATGAATGCTCGGCTTGACGATGCGCTGTGTCCCTCGCGTCGTCTGCTCCAACGCATGTTGAGCATGCGACGCGAGCGACACAAGGTAATCACTCAGTCAAGGCGAACTTCTTCCCACACAATTCGTCCGTAGGTTTATGTCCGACGAACAGTAAAGTGAGCCGCACGCGGCCGTTGTCGGCGGCGGCGATCAAAGCATTCTCGCGACTTGATAGCGAAATTACCGTGCTTCAAGTGGTTTGCCTAGCTGCGGCCTGTGCAAAATCCTTGGGGCTTGTCGGAGATAGGCCGCGTGCGGGCTATCTCCAATATCCGCGCATGCGGCTTCTCTGTGCGCGTGACGCTACCCACCAACCCGTTGAATCGGTTCCAGGGACGGGCAAGAGTGCTCATCTTCCGTTGGTTAGGCCAGCGACGCGCCGACGCCGTACTTCGTCGGTGCAGCCTGATACTCTTCGAGGGCTTGTGGCAGCAAGCTTTTCAGCGCAGCGGTGCGAGTTGCGTCGGAAGGATGCGTCGAGGCGAATTCTGGTGGAGCATCGCCGCTCTTGGCCGCTCCGAATCGTTCCCAAAACTTCGGTGCTTCGTTCGGGTCATAGCCGGCTTGGGACATGATGTGGATACCCATTTCGTCCGCTTCCGATTCGTGTGCGCGGCTGTAAGGCAGAACAAAACCGTATTTGGCTCCAGTGTTGTAGACGGCCATGAATGCCTGCTCTTTGTCGGCGGCCTTCCGTTTGACGACCGCCTGCAGGATTTTTGCGCCGCCATCGACTCCCATTTGCTGAGTCATTCGTTCCCCGCCATGACGAGCCAGCGCGTGCGAAATTTCGTGAGACATGACCACCGCGACACCTGCCTCGTTCTGACAGACCGGCAGAATGCCTTCGTAGAACGCGACTTTTCCGCCCGGCAGACAGAAGGCGTTCTGCGTTTGATCGGCGATGACAGTGAACTCCCAATCGAAGTTCGTGCCGAGGTTCTGTCGCTTGGCGGCTTCAGCCAATCGCTGGCCGACTCGCGTCACGACTTCGTTGTACTTGGAGTTCGTCGAGATCTTGTTCTTTGTTTTGACTTCGTCGTAGGCGGCGACGCCCATCTGTACCTCTTGTGATTCCGGGATGAGCAGCAATTGTCGGCGTTGCGTGATTGGCGTTGACCGGCAACCGAAGCACGAGCAAAGGCCGAATCCGGCAGGAACCATCCAGTTCAGAAATTCGCGGCGGTCGAGTGAGTGAGTGGTCATTGTGACATCCTTATGAGGAACGATTGGTGATGGGGCTGCTGCCTATTTGTTATTGGGTTGCTGGCCGGCGGTGGGTTGAACAGCCTTGGGAGCGGGCTTCTTTTTTTTGCCGAAGAGGTTGCCGAAGTCTTCGATTGTGCTCTCGACGTCATTGGCCTGTCGAACTCCGGGTTTCAGTTCGTTGTCCGGTTGCAGGCCAAACTTCGGCAGCTTGACGTCCGGCTTCGGCACAGGCAGAGCTTTGCCAATTCCGTTGAGGTCGAGCGGCTTCTTCGGATCAATCGGCAGTCCGCCAAGTCCTTTGAAGTCGAGCTTGCCCGGCAGCTTGATACCGAATGATTGAGCGATCTCCTGAACTTCCCCTTTGTTGAAGTTTAATTGACCGGTGAGCTTCTCGATTTGCTCGTTGTAGACCGCCGTCAACTTTTCGGATCGCTTCGCCGTCTCCTGTTGGAAGCGGACCAGCAGTTCTCGACGGCCATTCTCGAACTCGCGAGCGAACGCCGTGTTGATGCCCGTGGAAAGATCATGTCCGAGGTTCGATCGGAGCTTGAACTGCGGCTTCAGTGCGGTCCCGGAGAGTTTCATCTGTGCGTCGATTTTGTGGATGTCGCTCACGACCTGTTGGATCACTGAACGAACTCGTTCGTCCCCTTTGAATCGCTTCGTACCGAGCGTTGCGGTGATCGATTCGAGCGCTTGTCGGTAATCAATCTGGCCGGACAGGTCATCGCCGACGAGCTTGAGGTTCGCGACGCACTCTGACGCGCGACTGGCCATTGCCAGTTGAATCGACTCAGGTTTGCCGATGTTTCGTGCGTCGGGACGGGGCTCCTTGTACGACAGCACCAGTTGGTGTTCCGGCACATCTTTCGTGTAATCGAGCACCGCCTTGAGTTGCACGTTGAGCGCGGGAGGCAGGTCAGTCTTTCCAGCCTGACCAGACGCGAGTTGGATTTGATTCGGGGGCGACGGAGCGTTCGGGTCCGCCTGGGCAGGCAGACCTGCGGCGTCGATGCGGACGATGATGGACTTGCCGTAAATCTTCGGGTTGCTGGTGATGCCAGAGATCGAGCCTTTGAACGCCAGACGCTCGCCACTGAAGTCACCTTCTCCGTCGACGTTGAGCAATCGAATCAGCAGCAGCGGTAATTCCTGTTTGCGAGCGAACAGGATTGTCTCACCGCGGAATCGTTCCGGCTTCGGTTCGTCGGTCGCGAGTTGGACGCGCTCGCGAATGAACTTTGCCCAACCGATTGCGGTCTCGAGTCGATTGGTCAGTTCCGGGCCGAGCAGCAACTCAGTGACTTCGTTGGGATCGAGATTCAGCAGGTCCGCCTTCTCTTTGATCTTGGCGATGTCGTGCGACTTGGCTTCGTCGAGCACTTTCAGATCGTCCTGAGCCTGCCGCATCGTCCGGGCGAGTTGCTGTTTGACTTGTTCGAGTTCCTTCAAAAGTTGTTCGACGTCTTTGGCCGCTTGGCTGTAGCGTTCGACCTTTTCGAGTTCGTTCCCGCCTTTGACTTGCACGGACTTTCGCAGTTCATCGATCCGCTGCTTGAGGGCTTTGAGATCCTCCTGGTACTGACCGAATTCCTTCGGCCAGCGATCGTCGAGTTCTTGGCCGATCCGCACGGTTTCGAATTGATTCGGATCGAAGTCGAGCTTTGCACGATCCGCAAGCCCCGCCAGCCAGTCCTTGCCGCGCGCGAGCAACTCGTGCTTGATATTCTCCAGCATCTTACTGTCCGATTCCTCGGACAAATCTGGCTCTTCGCCCGGCAGCAGTCCCGAGTCGGCTCGTTGGGTTCCCCACTGCAAACCCGCGACGCTCGCCTCTTCGACGATGTACGACCTCTTCAGCAACGGCAGTCCTTCGATCTTCGCGTGCAGAGCGGCGAACTCGACCAAGTTCGTCCCCGGATGTTTTCGGTCGGCAATCTGCACATTCGAGGCTTTGACCGTTGGAGCGAAGAAAGTCGTCTGCAGGCCAGCGATCTCAACCTTCGCTCGAGCGGCTCGTTGCCCCGAGTAGATCATGCCGCGCCGGAGCACCGGGTCGAATCCGTAATGAAAGAACGCCCATACGAGACCGATCAGAATCGCTCGTGGTAGCAGGTAGGTCCAACGCATGAATTCATCCTTGAAATCACTTTGTAGCCACGCTCGCCAAGAGTGTGGGTCCTCCACGATTTCCCCACGCTCTTGGCGAGCTTGGCTACCCAGAGATCATTACGCTTGGTTTACGCGAGCTTTCCCGTGAGTTCTCCGCCCCAGAGCAGTGAGACCAATCGAAATCGTTGTGCCCAGGCCACTAATCGAGGTGTCAGCAATCCGAAGACCGGCCGGCTGAGGAAATACAGCGGCACGAACGCAACAAGCCCAAGAGAGAAACTGCCAAGCACGACGGTGTTGTTGAAATCGGTCCACGGCAGAAGTGCTGTGTCGATCATCGTCTCCCAGAGTGGCCGAAGAGGTTCGCTCTTCAGCAAGAACTCGCCGATGCGGTGCGTGATCGGATCGAGCAGCATTCCAGCCCATGAAGCCACAAAGACCGTGGCCAGGCCGACGCCCAGGTTCACTCGCAGCGAGCACATCAGCATCATCAGTCCGATCGCCAGCAGATTGCCTTTCGGCACTAGACCAACAAGCACGCCCAAGGCAAACCCAAATGCCATTTGTCGCGGCGAGGCGTCGATAATCAGCGCCTTGAAAAAAAGACGGAACGGCCTGAGCACGAACATGCGCAGTCTCCGAAAGGAAAGTTATTCGAGGGGAATGGCAACTCTCGCCAGGACGGCGAAAGGGGCTGTTCAGGCAGGTTGGGTGCGAACGAGGATCAGGACGATCCAGAGGAAGGGATAAGACGCTACCGAAAAATCGGCTGTCCGGGCAACAGGAGTTGAATCGAGTTGTTTCGTGACCCAATACCGCTTATGCGGCTTTGTGATTCGGAGCAGCAGATGGGTGCGAAACACTGACCGTTGCTGGTCCGCGCAGGTTGACGTCCATTTGAGGGAAGGGGATCTCGATCCCGGCTTTGTCCATCGCGAGCTTCACCGCGCGAATCGTCCGCTGCTTGACCAGGCTAAAGTCGGTGGCTGTCGTCCAAGCTCTGACGGACCAATTCACAGACGATTCCGCCAGTTCGAGCAGCACAACCTCGGGGACCGGGTCTGACAGGATGTCGGGGACGGAACACACCGCTTGCATCAAGACTTCGTAGGTCTGGTCAATGTCGGCGGCGTAGCCGGCTCCAACCGTCACTTCGACGCGCCGAGTTTGATGGTACGAAGTGTTCTCGATCGTGTTGCCGAAGATCGAGCCGTTGGGAATCATGATCCGTCGATTGTCCGGCGTATCGAGCGTCGTGGAAAACAGGTCAATCTCATCGACCTTCCCTGCCTGGCCGCCAACGATGATCACGTCTCCCACTTTGTACGGACGAAAAACGAGCAGCATGATGCCTGCCGCGAAGTTTCCCAATGCTCCCTGAAACGCCAAGCCGATCGAGAATCCGACCGCTCCGATGGCCGCCGCGTAACTGGTGGTCTTCACGTCGAATGTTTCCAGACATCCGACCAGGCCCAGCACCAACATCCCCCACCAGGTGAACTTGGTCGCGAATCGAGCCAGCGTCTCGTCGATTTTCGCCAGCTTCAGACTGCGGTACACCAATCGGCTGACCCAACCTGAGACAATCCAGGCCGCAAACAGCATGACCAAGGCGCCAAAGACTTTGGGAGCGTAAATCTCACCATGCTTCAAGAGGTTGTCCCAGTCGAGCCACCAGGGTGTCGTCGTGGCGGACGATGACGATTCGGTCGCGAGCGTTTGTGGTTCCATCGTGTCTCCTGCGATTCCTTTCGACGATTCAACGAGGGGGCGGGACGATAGCAACGAGCTCGTCGACGATGGAAGACGATTTGCGGGCCGGCACGACCGGCAGATTTTGCCGAGAGCGCGGCGATGTCTGCGGATGCGCGAGTCAACGCGGCTCGCGGCAGAATCACCGCGAGAGCAGGGGGGTGATGTCCGATGTTAGGGGGACGTGCTTG
>VGZH01000135.1 GCA_016872645.1 Planctomycetota bacterium
GCATGGAAGCGTTGAATCAACAGGGACGTTGGTGGCCGCGAGCGTTGTGGACGGCGGCGCTGTTGCCATTTGTGTTGTCGCTGGTCGTGCATGCCAGCGGCGTAAAGGCTCGGCCGGTTGTGAACGACACACAGCGACATACCCTCGGCTTCGAACAGTACCTCGTGAATCTCGGCGCGCCTCCGCCGCGATCGGAGTACCTCGCTCGGTTCGCTTTTCGAAATGTCGGATCACAGCCGCTGAAGATCTCAGAACTCAAGCCGAGTTGCGGTTGTTTGAATCCGCGTCTCGAACGTAAGGAATTCGCTCCTGGAGAGGGAGGCGAATTCTTCCTGCGAGTCCGCGCTGCCAACGAAAAGCCCGGTCCGCACGAATACACCTGCCAGGTTCTCTACGACGACGGTCAGCCGCGCGAGACGGAAGTCCGCTTTAAAATCACGCTGCCGGAAGAGCGTGTGGAGATTCGGCCGCGATCGCTAATCGTTTACCAGTTCAATAACCAGCCCACCACGCGTGAGATCGCAATCACCGACTTCCGCCCCGCTCCAGAGGATCGGCCGCTCGCACGTCTCGAACTCGTGGAGGCGACATGCTCATTGAGTTGGGTCGAAGTTGCGATTGGTGAGGCTCAGTTCGATGAGATCGGCCAGTGCCAGCAGAAAGTACTCGTCACGATTACCGATGTTCCGCCGGGAACGCATGACGGCTCAATTATCGTCCGCACGAACATCTCGGAATACGCCGAGTTGCGAGTGCCGTTGCGAGTTGAAGGACTGTCGCCCAGCGACGACTATTCCCGGCGCAAGTAGCCGCACTCGCCAGAGTGCGGGAGGTCTGCATCACGGCCCGCGTTCTGGCGAACGGGGCAACGTCGAAAAGTTCTCATCTTGATCACCCGCATCACTGGGCGATTGGTCCAACTCACCACCAGCGAAGCCACGCTGTCGGTCGGAGCATTCGAGTACGAAGTCTTCGTGCCGGAATTCGTGCGTCGGCAGCTTCAAGGGAGCCTCGATCAAGAAGTCAGCCTGCGGACGATCGAGTACCTCGAAGGGAATCCACAAAAGGGGGGGCGACTGACTCCTCGATTGATTGGGTTTCTCAGCGATGCGGAAAAGGAATTCTTCGAGAGCATTTGTTCGGTGGACGGCGTCGGCGTGAAGACCGCGCTGCGTGCGATGGTTCGTCCAGTGCGTGAAGTCGCCACCGCCATCGAAGAACAGAACATCAAAGAACTGACTGCGCTTCCCGGCATCGGCCCGGCAACGGCCGAGCGAATCGTCGCCAAGTTGCGACGTAAGATGGCCAAATTCGCGCTGATGATCGCTCGTGATTTGCCGCCGGAGATCGCGGGTCAGCATTCGGTCGTACAAGAAACTTTTGAAGCGCTTGTCAGTCTCGGGCATTCGGCGCCGGACGCGCGGCAGAAGATCGACACGGTGTTGGCCGCCGGCAAGAAATTCAAAACGGTCGAAGACTTGCTGACCGAACTGTATCAAAAGGAACGGCGGTAGTTCGTAGGAGCGGCACTTTGCCCCGTCCTTCTTCGCGATTCCAACGAACGCATGACGGGCAAGAGTGCCCCTCCTACGGGTCGAGTAGCGCCTTCAACTTCGGCAAACGTCGCTGACCGTCATCGACCGCTTTGTCATCCTGGCCGTCTTGGATCACCTGTATCCACAGATTGATCGCCCCCTCCAGCATCTCTTTCCTCTGGTTGGCGTATTGCGGTGGCAGGTCGCCGGTCGCGTAGGCATCCAACGCTCGCGCGCGAGCGATCAAGTGCCGGCGCTGTTCATCAATGTCGTCTTCTTCCCAGGGCTTTTCCTGGCGAGCTTCGTATTCCAGAAGAATGCGCTTAGCCTCATCCGCCGCTCTGAGGTCTGGCCAACGCTTCATCGTCCCCTGTAACTGCATCAAGCCGGAATACAGCGTCTTTGGTTCTTTGAGTCGCGACTGTCCTTCAGCCAGCAGCGACTTCGCCCACTCCTCGCGAGTCGGCGTCGAGTTGGGGCCGATGCGGCTGGCAGGATGTTTCGTCGCCAACTTCCGCCGATCCGCGGCACCGGCATCGAGCCAGTCAATCACCTCGGAAAATGTCTTCGAATCCGGAATCCCATGGCCAAGTTTCTCGACCACAGTCACTCTGGTCCGAACTCCCAAATCGGACAGGATTGGGCCACGGAACCGTTCGACTTCGCCACGGTTGAAGTCACCAGTGCCGGTGATATTCGCGACGCTCAAACGATCGATGACGCGATGCCGCAGCCACGGCTCCTCACGCAGATCGCCACTTGCACAGACCGGAATCACACCACCGAAGAGTTCAGGAAGTGCGAACGCGATTCCGCAAGCGACTCGTCCACCGCCCGAAAAACCGGCGAGATACGTCCGATCCGAATCGATGCGGTGCCTTCGCCGCAGATCGTCTAGCACGTCGAGCACAATTCGAATGCGTTTCGGCATCGACGTGTTGTTGCCGGCTCCGAAGGGGCTGGCGAATGCGATCCCATTTTGCTGGCAGACTGTTTGGAGTTGGCTCCACCCAGCAGGCTGGTCTGCCGCTGAAATGAACAACACCAGCGGCAGACCTTCCGGCTCAGCATCTTTCCCTTTGGCTTTGGACTTCGGTTTAGGCTTCGTTGGCGCGTCCTTCGCGGCGGGCGGAATGAAGACTTCATATCGCTGTTTGGTCGAGTCGTAACCCTCCAGCCACTCGGCCGGAGGATTGGTCACGCTCTGGTTCGAGACCGCAAAGACCCAATCCAGCCGCGTCGCATCTCGAACGGTCACGGACCCTTGATATCCAATCTCTTCAGCCTGGGTGATCCGAAGAATCGTCAAGAGCAGGCAACAAACGAGAAGCTTGAGCTTCATCAGTGGCCTCATGTCGGCATGTGGTTTCAAGCGAACTTCAGCAGCAAGTCGCCGGTTGAGACTTGGCTACCAGGTTTGACGAGGATGTCGGCGATCTTGCCGTCCCGCTCGGCGGCGACGGTCGTTTCCATTTTCATGGCTTCGACGGTCAGCAACTTTTGGCCCTTCTTGACGCTGTCGCCCGGTTGAATCGCGACCGTGACGACCATGCCGGGCATCGAGGCTCCGACTTGGTTCGCATCGGCGGGGTCGGCTTTGATGGCATGCTTCTCGGTCGGTTCCAGTGAGCGGTCCACGACCGTCACGTCGCGCGGTTGGCCGTTGAGTTCAAAGAAGACATTCCGCGAACCGTCCGCGTGAGGCTCGCTCATCGTCAAGTACTTGATAATGAGCGTCTTGCCGGACTCGATGTCGATGGAAATTTCCTCGCCGGTGTTCATGCCGTAGAAAAAGACCGGAGTTGGGAAGATGCTCGTATCTGAGTAGTCCGAGACGTGTTTGGAAAAATCGTCGAAGACTTTCGGGTACAAGACACTGCTGAGCATCTCCCGGCGAGTCGGTTCGCGTTTGAGCGTCGCCTTTAACGCTTCGCCGATCTTGTCGAAGTCCGCCGAAGGCAACGTTTCGCCTGGGCGAGCGGTAAACGGCTTGCGATCTTTCAGGATGATTTGACGGATGCGTTCGGGGAAACCTCCATCGGGGAAGCCCATCGCTCCGCTGAGGAGTTCGATGATCGACTCAGGAAAGGCCAGTTCCCGGCCACCGTCGAGGATCGCTTCAGGAGTCAGCTTGTTGGCGACCATGAACAGAGCCATATCACCGACAGCCTTGGAACTGGGCGTGACTTTTACGATGTCGCCAATCATCAGATTGACTTGCGCATACGCCTTACAGATCTCCGTCCATTGGCCGGCGAGGCCCAGTGACTTCGCTTGCTGATACAGATTCGTGTACTGCCCGCCTGGCATCTCGTGTGAGTACAGGTCGGTCGTCGCCGGCTGCTGTTCGCTTTCAAATGGCGAGTAGAACTGCCGTACCGCTTTCCAATACAGGGCCAGTTCGTCGAGGTGCTGCGAGTTCAGTCCGGTCTCGCGAGGCGAGAACCGCAGACTCTCGCTCAGTGAGTTGAGATTCGGCTGCGACGTGCCGCCGCTCATCGGAGCCATTGCGGCGTCGGCGATATCGAGGTCTTCCTCAGCAGCCATCAGGATCGACGCCGATTGGATGCCGCCGGTCTCGTGCGTGTGGAAGTGGATCGGGATGCCGATCTCTTGCTTGAGTGCGCGAACCAGTTCGCGAGCCGCTCGCGGTTTACACAGGCCGGCCATGTCTTTGATGGCCAGAATGTGCGCACCCATCTTTTCGAGCTGCTTGGCCATGTCGAGGTAATACTTCAGCGAGTACTTCGTGCGGCCGGGATTCGTGATGTCGCCGGAGTAACAGATCGCCGCTTCGCAGATCGGCCGCACGCCGTGGCTCGGCATTGCCGACAGGACGGCATCCATGGCGACTTTCATGTTTGGAATGCAGTTCAACGAATCGAAGATGCGGAAGATATCCATGCCGCATTCGGCCGATTCGTGCACGAATTCGCGGACCACATTGTCCGGATAGTTCGTGTAGCCGACAGCATTGGACGCTCGCAGCAACATCTGGAACAGGATGTTCGGAATCTTCTCACGCATGTCCGCGAGCCTCTGCCACGGACACTCTTTGAGGAACCGCATCGAGGTGTCGAAGGTCGCTCCGCCCCACATCTCCAAAGAAAAGAGTTGCGGGCAGAGCCGCGAGTAGGCTTCGGCGATCTCCAAAAAATCCTTCGTGCGGAGTCGGGTGGCCAACAGCGATTGATGAGCGTCGCGAAACGTTGTGTCGGTCATCAGCAATTGCTTTTGCTCACGAACCCACGTCGCGAATTTGGTTGGGCCGAGGTCGTGCAGTCGGTCGCGCGTTCCCAGCGGGACCGCGTTGAGATGGCTGACGTCCGGCACTGGAGCGGCTTCGCGCCGCGCGGGGGTTGGCCGCTGGCCTCCGAAGAGCGTGTTGCCGTTGACGATAATTTCGCCCAGATACGTCAGCAGCTTCGTCGCGCGATCGTGCCGCTTCGGGAACTGGAACAGTTCCGGCGTTTCGTCAATGAACCGCGTTGTGCAAAGGCCCGCTTGAAACGTGTCGTGTCTCAGCAGCTTCACGAGGAACGGAATGTTGGTTTTGACGCCACGGACCCGGAACTCGGCGAGACAGCGGTCGAGCTTTTTGATCGCGTCCTCAAACCGCCGGCCGCGAGCGGTCACCTTCACCAGCAGCGAATCGTAGAATGGATTGACGACCGCACCGCTAAAGGCCGAACCGGCATCGAGTCGAATGCCCATGCCGCCGGCGCTGCGGTAGTGCGCAACGCGGCCGTAATCGGGCAGAAAATTGTTGGCGGGGTCTTCGGTCGTCACGCGGCATTGCACCGCGAAGCCAGTCGTCCGCACATCCGCTTGCGACGTGATTCCAATGAACTCGTTTGACAGTCGCTCGCCCTGAGCGATCAGGATCTGGGACTTCACGACGTCGATGCCGGTGACTTCTTCGGTGACGGTGTGTTCGACTTGGATTCGCGGATTGACCTCGATGAAGAAGAATTGGTTCGTGTCAGCATCGACGAGGAATTCGACCGTGCCGGCAGCGTAGTAGCCGACCTGCTGGCCGATCTTAATGGCCGATGCGCAGAGCGCCTCGCGAACCTTCGGATCGAGATTCGGAGCGGGGGCGATTTCGACAACTTTTTGGTGACGTCGTTGGACCGAACAATCACGCTCGAAGAGATGCACGAGATTGCCGTGCTGGTCGCCGAGCAGTTGCACTTCGATGTGCCGCGCTCGTTGAATGAATTTCTCGATGAAGATATCCGGGCTGCCGAAGGCGGAAAGCGACTCACGCTTTGCTTGTTCGTACTGGGCCACAAAGTCGGATTCGTTGCGGACGACACGCATCCCGCGTCCGCCGCCGCCGTGCGCAGCTTTCAGAATCACGGGGAAGCCCAGCGACTTGGCAAGCGTGAGTCCTTCGTTCGCATTCACAATCGCTCGTTGACTGCCGCTGAGCACCGGCACTCCGGCCGCCTGGGCAATTTCGCGGGCGATCGTCTTGTCACCGAGCTTGTGCAACGCCTCGACACTCGGTCCAACGAACGTGATTCCGTTGTCTTCGCAGGCTTGTGCGAGCTTTGGATTTTCAGACAGAAAGCCGTAACCGGGATGAATCGCATCAACACCGTGCTGGCGGCAAATGTCGATGACCGCGTCGATGTCGAGGTACGACTTGATCGGTTCACCCTTCTTGCCGATCTGATACGCCTCGTCCGCTTTAAAGCGATGCAGGGCGAAGCGGTCCTCGTGCGTGTAAATCGCAACGGTGCGAATGCCCAGCTCATAGGCCGAGCGGAAGACGCGAATCGCGATTTCGGAGCGATTCGCCACCAACAGTTTTTCGATCTTGCTCATATCAACCTGACGGGAAAGCTAGCCTTCGGCTGGCTGGGAAGCGGATGGGCATGTTGCCAACGTGCCCTCAAGATGCGCGGGCGGATACGTTATGGGACGGCGCACGCGGTCGCAATTGCTTGCGTCTAATCCCGCCCAACGTGCTTGATTTTCTCCCAGTAGGAGTCAAACGACGCCGAGTTGAAGTGCGGGTCGTTGTCGAGGTCGTGGCAGGTGACGCAGTGCGTTTTTTTGGCGTCAGCCAGCGTCAGGCGGACCTCCTTATTAGCCGCGTCCTTTTCGCCGGCTTCGACCAACTGAATGTGTCGGCTGCCGGGGCCGTGACAGTTCTCGCAGCCGTTGTGGAGAAGTTGCTGGGTTTTCTCTTTGCTCTCGAAGCCGCTGTCGTACCGCAGGACCTCCTGAGGATGCCAACCGGTTGTGTGACAGGCGAGGCATTCGGGATCATGAATTCGCGAGACCCAGCGGTGCTTCAACTCGGGCCGGCCTTTGATCAGACTGTCGTAGGCGTGCGCGTGGTCGGTTTTTTCCCAGACAGCGAATGCTTTGGGATGACATTCCGCACAGGCTTGTGTGCCGACGAACTTGGCGCCGCTGGAGTGCTTGATCGGCGGTTCAGTCTCGGCGAGCGCCGAGTCTTTCAACAAGTCCTGGTACAGACGCATGTGCTCGACCATTTTTTGCGAGTCTTGAAAACGCTCCTCCGTCAGCTTGATGAGTTCGAATCGAACCCGATTCTGCGCGTCGGACGGGAAGAAGCCGACCACTCCCGTGTATTTTCCTTTGCGGCCGACTTGAACGAAAAGCGTCTCGCCGACTTTCTGCGGGTTGTCGAACTCGGGGTCCTCTGCACCTCCGGAGGAGAGCACGACTGCGAATTGCGGAAAGTTTTTGGCCAGCGTTTTGCCTTCCGCGAGCGTGCCGTGCGACAGCAGCACGAGCAAGTCTGGTTGCTGGGCCTGCAATTCCTTGAGCACGGCAGGTAGCGCTGTGTCCGGATCGTCGATGGTGATGTCGACATTCACGCCTTCCGGAGCGATCTCCTTGCGGAAGCTGGTACCCAGCACGGAGGTCACTCCGACTTTGTGCGTGCCCAGTTTCAGCACTTTTGATCGAAGCGGTGTCCCCAAATCTGGCGAGCCAAACAAAGTGACATTGGCGGACACAAAACTGATGGTGGCCAGTGGATCTTTTGGATCGGGGGCGTGAAGGGCCAACAAATCGGCAGCCCCGAGCTTCAGTTCCTCGGGACCGAGGTTGAGGACGCTGTATCGCATGTCCTGCATCGCGGCGAGAAACGTTTGAAACTTGAGTTTCGTTTGGGCTCGGTTGCGATTGACGGTCCCGCCCAGATCAAGCCCAGTCACCGGCCAACCCTTGGCCTGAATCTGCAGGATCAGATCATGCCGCCGCGAAACGCCGCCGGACTGCTTTAAGGCACAGCCACACGGCTCAAGGTAGCCATGCTGTTCGCCAGAGAGCACCAGTGTGAAGGCCGGCTTGCTCCAGCCGTCAAACATTGGTTTATCGTCCGAGTCCGATTTTTTGGCGGGCGATTTTGTTTGATCGTTGGACGCCAGCACCACGTCTGAAGTTGCTCCAGATTTGTCCACGACGTTGCTAGATCGGGCAGCCTCCGACGACTTCTCGGACACCTCTGCAGATGCCACGAGAGCTTCAGCTGGTTTGCTCACGGGCAGTTCGTCGGTTTTTGTCGTGGGATTTGGAACATCATTGCAGCCGCCCAGGAGACTCAGCGTCATGCTCAGCAGGCTCACGACCAGTCCGTTTCGGGGTCGGCTCATGCAATTGTCCTTCATCGGCGGACTCTCCGAGTCTGCCAGCAATTAAGAAAACCGTGTCAAAGTGTCGCACGATGTGCGGGAATGCATCTGGAGATTAATACGAGGTAAAATCAACCTCGATCCGAATGAGTTTGGCTTCCGGATGGCTGGTGTTGAGGACAATGGAACCAAGCGAGTCTCCGCTGAGGCTCAAAGGAGCTTCTCCGGCCGGGATTTCGAGCAGAAAATCGTAACGATCTCGTCCCGCCCCTTTGAAGTTCTCGTCTTTGGTCAGTTGAAACTTCATGAAGGACGGAGAGAGCTTGGCCTCGGTGATCTCCCAGGGAGCTTCTGTTTTGTTGATGAAGAACATCAGTTTCGCTTTCTTGCCTTCTTGGGCACGAAACCTTCCCAATCGCAACAGGGAATCTTCAGGTGACCAACCAATGCCCGGTGTACTGAGAATCTGAACTGGTCCTGCTCTACCACCGTTGAAGAGGAACACCATGGGAGGAGTGTCAGGGATGTCGGTGTGAATGGTCAGCGACTCCCGAAACTTGCCGATTGGGAAGCCCGATTTGAAAACCACCTTGACTTCATGCCCACACTTGCCTGCTGGCTTTTGGCTGGCAAAGTCGTCACCAGGGTGCTCCGCATGGTCTTGTTTTTGAGCCAAAGGACCAGCACCTTTGGCTTGCTGATTCTGGGCTTTTAACGTGTCTTGAACATGCATCATCCCGGGGCTCGATTTCGCCCTTTCCATGAATTCGGCGGCCTCATCACGTGTGGCCGTTTTCAGTTCTTCTGCGGTCAATTGGCGAGAGGTCGCTTCGATTAGTGGAGTTGATGGTTCTAGTTTCGAAATCTCAAACGCATCGACAATTTCCGAGTGAACGACAAACGTACGTTCTGTCAGCTTGGTATCGGAAAGCATGCCGATCATCATCTCGTTCCCCGATTTGGACACCAACCGTCGGCCGACCAGCCCCCGAACCCGAAAAACCGTCACAGGGCGTTCGGGATCATCGGTACGAATCTTCGCCGCGTGGTCGAAGTTCGTCACTGGCTTTTGGATGTCCCAATTCATTGTGACAATGGTTTCTTCGCCGGGTTTCAAACCCTCTGTTCCCAAACTCCCCAGAGTGCACTGGCAAGTGTGGTCGTCTTTTCGAGCCACCAGTTTCAGAAAACCTTGACCTTCATTACGAATCTTGAATTCGTGACTTCCTTTTTGGCCCTGTTCCATCAAGCCGAAGTCAAAGAGTGGTTCATCCACTAAGACCAACTTTCCATATGGGCCAGATTTCGGAGGCACGGGGATGCCATCCGCCTCTGCGGCAGCCTTTTTGGTGTCGGTGATACTCTGCTGACGGAAATGAACCATCAGGCCACCGGACACGATGACCAGGAACACGACGATGGCAATGGCTCGAAAATTCATGAATCCTCCGACTGATGCGCGGCCGGTCGCTGACCAAATCTCGCGACGTTCGATTCAAAACGTGACTGGGAAAATACGATTCTCGACGATCGTGGTTGGTGACTCTGCCAGACCTTGAAGAACAATGATGATATTGTGATGGCGACTCGCGAAGGGGTCAATTCGCCTCGAATTACGGCGAAGAATTGCCTGCGAGCCCTAGCATTCGCCGTCGAACGTCGGGGCTCAAATATTTGTCCGTGTGGCCTGCGGTTCGGTTGATCTCGTCTTGACGGATTGATTGACGAGCCGCCTCCCGAGCGTTTTGGTCCCAACCGGCACCCTCGCAAGCGATTGCCCATTCGGACAACAGCGTTGCATGATGCGGATACCGCTCGATCGCGGCGACAAA
Source organism: Planctomycetota bacterium (assembly GCA_016872645.1). Lineage (GTDB taxonomy): Bacteria > Planctomycetota > Planctomycetia > Planctomycetales > Planctomycetaceae > SXKJ01. Next base: position 9,985 of record VGZH01000135.1, read on the forward strand.
AAATTCGGCGGCGATCCTGGCTTGATCTTTCGCACGGGAACGGTCGAAGCGGGACAACCAGGCTTTTCCCAGCCGTCGCAATGGTCCCGAAGCGAACGGCACGCGATCGCTCACGACTTGCAAATGACGAGTCGCCGCCTCGAAATCGGCGTCGAGCTGGGACTGCTGCCAACGCTGCAATCCCAAATCCGCCAATCGCTCCCACGGTTCGGTGGCCCAAGGGTCCGCTTCGGCCGCTTTGAGATACCGGGCCTGAGCCGATTTGATCTGACGACGTCCCCACTCGAAATCTCCCGCCTGCAACGAAGTTCGACACAATAGCTCCGGCATCGTCGCCGTCCACAAGCAAATCACAACCATTCCTACGGCAACGATCGCGCGTCCGGCGACTGAAATCCGCCCGGCCATTACGCTTTGGCCCGGCGTCTCGCTGGGAGTTTTTTCGTCTGCGAGGCCAACCGCCGGTTCCCCACAGGCCGTTCGCATCACCCAGATGAGCCACAACAACTGTGTGATCGCGGGCATCGCGATCCCTCCCGCCCCCAGCAAATGCACCAGCAAGGCGACGTTCGCCCCCTCCAGAGCGATCACCAGCCGCGCGTCAATGACCTCCGGGTTGCTGGCGCTGGCGGCGCTTTGCGTTCGCAACCAGACCAACACGATCAGCCACAGTCCCCACCAGATTCCACCGAGCCACCATAGCCGTTCATCGTACCCGTGCCCGAAGAGTTCCATTCCGATCGCGCCCAGCGGAAACGCCAATCCGACGCCACAGGCCGCCGGTGAAGTCCACGACTTGCTGTGCGGCAGGGATTCGACTTCT
>VGZH01000136.1 GCA_016872645.1 Planctomycetota bacterium
CTTCGGAACCGTCCGTCAGGAGACTTTCATGGACACGGCAGCGGATCACGTCTTCCATTCTCAGTCCGCGTCGCAGGCACTTCTGAAAGCGATGCGAGAACTGGCTGATGCGACGGATCGTGCTCTAAAGGATTTGGAAGGGATCACTCTTGGCGCCGCGTTTGATCTCGCCGTCGAGGCTCACGGCGCCGAATTGCCGCAATTCTGGGTGATCTGGAATGAGTGGAACCTGGCACTCGAAGATCCCCCCGCCGAAATGGGAGACCTGTAATGCAGAGTAGGGCTTCAACCTGCCCGGCCCACTCGGTCAGGGTCGGTCGATCACCTGCCCCAAGACGGTCGCTGCGAGTTGTGCCGGTGACTCGTCGCCCGTGATTGGCAGCGATCGGCACTCCTCAAGGTTTCGAAACCACGTGTGCTGCCGCTTCGCGAACTGTCGAGTTCTCGTTTGAATCAACTCGATCGTCTCGGCCAGTGTCCGCTCGCCGCGCAGGTGTTCGATGAGCTCTTTGTAGCCCAGCGCCCGGCCAGCGGTGTCGCTGAGCGGTTGCGGTTCAGCGATCAGCGACCGCACTTCGTCCAACCAGCCGGCGGCCAGCATCGCCTCGACACGCTGGTTGATGCGGCTATAAAGCCAATCTCGTGGCGGCGACAACCAAATCACGTTGGCCGGCCGCTGTTCGAGTGGCAATGGCTCTTCGCGGTGCTGCGCGGACATCGGCTGGCCAGTGAGTTCGATCACTTCGAGTGCTCGCACGACTCGCCGCAGGTCATTCGGATGCAACCGCTCTGCGATGTTCGGATCGAGCTGCTGCAATCGGAGATGCAGGGATTTCACACCATCGAGCGCGGCTTCGGATTCCAGGCGCCCCCGAAGATCCTCGTCGGCAGCGGGACCTTCAAAGACTCCTCGCAGCAGGCTGCGCAAGTAGAGTCCAGTGCCGCCGACAAACAAGGGAGTTCCGCCGCGAGTGATGATCTCGCAGCAGGCTCGCTCCGCCGCAACGAGGTATTCGACGACACTGAATTCCTGCGATGGCTCCAAGATATCGAAGAGGTGGTGTGGCACTCGGAGGAATTCTTCGGCGGAGGGCTTGGCGGTGCCAATGTTCATCCGCCGGTACAAGGTCATCGAATCGAGCGAGACGAGCTCGATCGCCAGGCCACGGTTGACACGCAACTGTTTCGCAAGTTCAAGCGCGACGGCGCTTTTTCCACAGGCGGTCGGGCCAGCCAGGAACCAACAACGTCGCAGGAGATCGGGAGCGAATCGCATGAGATTGAAGTCACAGGCCACAGTTACATCGCGTGGCGGCAACGTACCTTCGCGCTGCGCTTTCGACTATGCTCCGCCCAACATTCCAAGTTGGGGGCAGTGATTCATGGCCGTGTTTGAAGCGAGTGTGGAATTGGCGTGTTCGCCTCAAGTCGCGTACGAGTTTTTGGCTCAGCCGGAGAATATTCGGCTCATTACACCGTCGTCGGTGATGCTCGTGTTCGATGCCGCGCCACTACGGCTGTCGTTGGGGGCCCGGATGGAATTCCGCGTTCAGGCTTACGGCGTCGTGCGTTCGGCCGTGCATGACGTGACGGTCTGGGACGAGCCGCGAAAGTTTGTCGAACGACAAGTGGAAGGGCCGCTGGGATCGTGGGAACACGAGCACCTTTTCGAGCCAACTTCGACAGGCACCCGTGTGACGGATCGCATCACCTTCGTGCCGCCAAGTGGAATTTTGGGACTGCTCATCAACGAACGAAAGATTCGCGAAGCGCTCGATGATGGGTTCGGACATCGGCATCACGAACTCCAAAAGTGGTTCGGCACTCCATCAGGAGCCGCATGATGGCCGAGCGACCTTCTGACGACCAACGCAATTCCGCAACTTTTGCCGCGCTGTCAATGTTGCTGCTGATTTCTGCGGGACTGCTGGGGCTTGTCGCCTTTGTGCTGCCGCAAGTCCTGTGGATGGTTGTGATCGCGATTGGCCTGGGACTGAGCGTGGTTCTCCACTACGTCATCTGGGGTCGCTGGCTGACGTCGATGCTTCGCGAGAAGGAGAACGCACAACAACAAAAGCCGAACGAAGACCCCCCTGACGAATGAGCGAACCCGATCGACTTACGACGGCGACGTAAAAATATAAAGACGCTGTCTCCCAAGCAGGCTTCGGAAACAGCGTCGCTCGCTGATTGCCAGCTTGGAGTCAACTAAACCGCTCCGCCCCCTTGTTCTCCGGTGCGGATGCGGATGACTTCGTCCAACGTGGAAACGAAGATCTTTCCGTCACCAATCTGCCCTGTGCGCGCATGGCTGGTGATGGTGTCAATCGCCTTTTGCAGATCGCCGTCATCCACGATGACTTCCAGTTTGACCTTGGGCAAAAAATCGACGGTGTACTCCGCACCGCGGTAGGTTTCCTTGTGGCCGCGCTGCCGGCCGAAACCTCGGACTTCGCTCACCGTCATGCCTTGAATGCCGATTTCGGTGAGCGCGTTTTTCACCTCTTCCAGTTTGTAGTGCCGAATGATTGCTTCAATTTTCTTCATGAGTGCAACTCCTGAAACCGCGTCCACCCGCGAGCACTGGCTGGCGAGAGTCCGCTGATTCGTGACGTCTGAGGGTGACTTTCCAAGTTATGAGAACGCAGCGGGATGACTTCCGCAAGCGGCGATTCAACCGCGACATGGTTAGTACGAAATGATGTAGCCTTCCTCGCCATGCTGGCTAAGGTCGAGCCCTTGAATCTCGTCTTCTTGGCTGGCGCGCAGGCCCACCAAGGCATCGACCACCTTGAGAATGATGAACGTTCCGACCACCGCCAACACCAGCGAAGTTCCGGCGGCGACGACCTGATTGATCAACTGCTGCGAGTTTCCTTCGATCACCCCCCCCTTCCCTTCGCCGGCGATCTCCGCGCTGGAGAAGACTCCCGTCAGCAAAGCTCCCGCCAAGCCGCCGACACCGTGGACACCAAAAGCATCCAATGAGTCGTCGTAACCAAACTTGGACTTGATTGTGGTACAAGCGAAATAGCAAACAATGCCCGCAACAACACCCAAAATCATCCCCGAACTCGGAGTCACATATCCAGCGGCCGGGGTCACGCAAACCAAACCGGCCACACACCCCGAACAGGCTCCGAGGATGCTGGGTTTGCCCCGCTTGAACCATTCGATGCCAGCCCATGTCAGCGTTCCAGTAGCCGCGGCCATGTGCGTCGCGACAAACGCGGACACCGCCGCGGCATTCGCTGCTCCCGCACTGCCGGCGTTGAATCCAAACCAGCCGACCCACAGCATCGTCGCGCCGATGAACGTGTACGTCAGATTGTGCGGAGGCATCGGCTCCTGTCCAAATCCCAGCCGCTTACCCAACATGATCGCGCAGAGCAAAGCGGAAATGCCCGAAATCAAATGGACCACCGTGCCGCCGGCAAAGTCTAAAGCGCCGAACTTCGCAGCCGCGTTAGCGTGGTTGAACATGCCGTCTCCCGCCCACACCCAGTGAGCCACCGGGCAATAAATCAGCAGTCCCCAGAGCGAGCAGAACAAGACCATCGCGCTGAACTTCATGCGTTCGGCGAACGCACCGCAAATCAATCCAGGAGTGATGACGAAGAACATCATCTGATAGACCATGAACAACAAATCCGGAATCGTCAGTCTATGAATTTCCGTCAGACCGCCCGGACTCACTCTCACACCATTAAGCATGACCTTGTTGAATCCGCCGACGAAACCTCCTGCGATGCTGCTGTCGAAGGTCAGGCTATAGCCGACTATCACCCACAGCGTGGACATCAAACCCATCAGAATGATGCACTGCATCATGACACCCAAAATGTTTTTCTTGCGAACCAGGCCGCCGTAAAATAGAGCCAGGCCAGGGGCCGTCATCATCAGCACCAAGGCCGACGACACTAGCATCCAAGCAGTGTCCCCCGAATTAATTTCGGGAATCGCCGCTGCCGCCGGGGCGGCAGATTGCGCGACCGGGCCAACCATCGGTGCCTCCACTGGAGGGACTGCTGCAGGCTCCTGAGAAAACGAAACTCCACTTATCACCAGCAACAACATGCTCGTGACGATCCAACAGGCGATGACCTGAGTCTTCATTGGCGTCTAACCTCCTTCGTGTGGTGTGTGATGAGCGCAACACACACTGAGCCTTGTGCTCACGGTTTTCGAATTGCGGCTTCGCCTCACTGGCGATGGAACCGCCCTGGGTACCAGAGTATCTTTTGTGTCGACGATGCCAATGCTGGCGGTCACTGCAAACAATTGAATCGTGGTTTTCTTCTCGAGTTCGCCAAAGGCTTCTCGCGATGTCCGACCGTCCGTTGGGCGACGAGAACCCACCGAATTGAGGACCGGCGCGGGTGACGCCGTCGGTCATCCTGGTCTACATTGCGACCGGACTATGCCTCGCCGCCCCGGTCTTGTTGATCATTGACGAGGCCATCTTCCAGACGTTCTATCTTTTGTAAGCATTTCCGCGGTTGCAGACTCCCGTGCGAATTCTCTATTTCCCGTTCATGTGCCTGAGAGGTCTGCTGGGCTTGACCTCTTGAAGCCCACCCCATTTTTGACTGTCCATCGCAAAAGGATGAATCCTCCGTGTCGTTAGACCCAAGCCGTTCATTCTTTCATGTCGACACGATTGAGGCTTGGCTGCTCGCAGGTGCGTCTTGGCTGGTGGGCTTGGGAATCGGCTTGCTCGTCGCCCGTTGGAGCAACCGCATGTGCGAATCACCAGCGCGCCGCGATGAGACGACTGTCATTGCCGTACTGACTTCCACGCTGTTCGTACTAGCCACAATTCTCATCATTTTTCTAGAGGCTCAGCGAATCAGTGAAGTACAGCCCGATGTGCGGTGGAGATTCGGCCGGTGGATCGCGCATCTCGGTTTGCTGGCGCTGCTGATCACGGCCACAGCGACTGACCTGCGGGAGTACATCATCCCCGATCAAATCACACTTCCGGGGATCGTGCTCGGCGTGCTGTTTGCAACCGCGTCCGGCGACACGCAGCTCATTCACCTTTGGGTCGATTGGAATCATCCGCTCGTCGGTTTGCAGGGACCGGAGATTCCACAATGGCTGGAACAGCATCCGCACTGGCACGGTCTCGCCTGGAGTTTGACCGGCGCAGCGACGGGAGCCGCCTTGACGTGGCTCGCACGCGGCATCTCGTCCGCCGTTCTGGGACAAGAGGCGATGGGCTTCGGAGACGTTACCCTGATGGCGATGATTGGCAGCTTTCTGGGTTGGCAGCCGATGCTGTTCGTGTTTTTGCTGGCTCCGTTTTGCGGGCTAGTCGTCGGCGTGACGGTGAAGTCGTTGTTGAATCGACCTTATGTGCCGTACGGTCCGTACCTCAGCGCGGCAGCGGTTGTGGTCATGCTCAGTTGGCGATGGATTTGGTCCTGGGAGCCGACCCCGCGTGCCTCGATCCGCAAGTTGTTCGGCGATCTTCCGAGCTTGGCGATCCTGGCGGGAACATCACTGGTACTGCTGCTGGTTCTGCTGGGAATCGTGCGCTGGTATCGCGGCGGCCCGCGCGACGCACACCAACCTGACACGCCAGCGAGGGATTGCTAGTGCGTGGCTCACCAATCGTGTAACGGGCTAGTGAGCGGCTCGCATCAGCCGATCATTGAGTGCTCGACCGAGACCAAGATTCGGGAAGGGCATCGCCACAATTTGCTCGACGTGCGAGGCATCAAGCCGTCGCAGCGCTGCAAAGAAGTTCGCCGCCGCTGCGGTCAGGTCGCCGCCCGCCGACAAAACTTCGACCGCGGCAAAACGGCTGGCTGCCGGATGTGGCTGCAAAACCAGCAGACCGCAACGCGCCGGTGAGGTGACTCGCGACAAGTCTTCGACGATCACCAATGGCGTGCGGGGAGCGTAATGCTGCGGGAGCATTCCCGGAGACTGAGCCGCCGCCTGATCCGCTGTCGCTTCGCGCGACAACAGCGCAACGGGACCGATGATCGATTCGATCTCTTCCAATGGCACTCCGCCGGGGCGAAGCAAAACAGCTCGGCCAGATTCCAGCAGTAACACCGTGGATTCGAGACCGACTGCGCACGGCCCGCCATCCAGCAGATAGTCGATCTGATCGCCCAGTCGCTCCGTGACGTGCTCAGCGCAAGTCGGGCTGAGCTGACCGAACAAATTCGCGCTGGGCGCGGCAATCGGCACATCTGCGAGCCGCAGTAGTTCCAGAGCCAGCGGATGCGCCGGCATCCGCACAGCAACACTCGGTAATCCGGAGGTCACGAGATCGGGTACCAGATCCGTCTTCGGCAACACCAAAGTCAACGGTCCCGGCCAGAACCGCGCGGCTAATCGTTGAGCCATCTCCGGCCACGACGCCACCAACCGAGGCAACCAGGATCGATCCGCGATGTGCACAATTAACGGATCAAAGTAGGGACGGTTCTTCGCGGCAAACACTTTCGCGACCGCGTTGACATCCAACGCGCTGGCTCCAAGGCCGTACACCGTCTCCGTCGCGAAGCTCACGAGCTTCCCCTCCCGCAACAAACGGGCGGCGTGTGCGACATCCACTCCCACCGGACAAGTCATTTTGCTCCACCTGCGGCTGCAACGAATTGGCGACCATGCTACTGCCACGCGCTCGAAGAGGAAGGCAGATCAGATTCTTGGAATGCGATCGACCATGAACTGTGCTGGATGATCTGCGGATCGTGAATCGAACACCCCTCTATAACCCATTCACTCGATTTGACAATCACGGCCGCACACCGAGATTCGCTCGACTACGGAGCCCATTCTGACTCGGCAGAAAAGGCCATGCATAAATTTTTCGGCCAAGTTCTCACGGCCTGCGGTTTGCTCGTTCGCCACGCTGACCGTACAAAATGAGTCCGTTTCCCGCACGATTCCCAGTTTCTTTTCAAAAGAGGTGCCTCGGCATGTCAGGTCGTTTGCTGGCGAAGTCAGCACTGCTGCTCAGCGTCGTGACAGGATTCACGGCGGTCGCCCAAGACCAAGGACGGAATGACAACCAACCCGCCGTCAGCGCGACGGCCAGCAAAGAGACGACCGAATCTCGTCGGTTCGTGCCGCGCAATCTGCGTGTGCTGTTCATCACCGCCAAAGGCTGCGAGAAGTGCGATCTGGAACTGAAACGTCTCCGTCAACCCGACGGTGAGTTCGAGTCCATGCAGGCTCGCGGCTGGAAAATCGGCGAGACGCCTGACAACCACATCCAGATCGTCGATCGGGCCGACGTTCCGGAGTTCGCCGAACTCCTCAAAGGCCGCGAACTGCCGAAAGTCATCTGTATTGAGAACGGAGAAGTCCTCCGCTATTTCAAGCACGGCTGCACGACGCCGCTGGATGCCTGGACCTTCGGCTGGCTGATCAAAGGCCAGGACGAACGCCCCAAGCCAGCCCCGCCCGAAGAAAATGAAGTCGAGACCACTGGCCACTACCCGCTACGCGGAAATCACTGGTCAGTGGACGGCGATTTTGATCCGTCTCACGCCAAAGTCGTGGCCCACTTGCGTAATGAGTTTCACGGCCCGCAGCTCCTGGCGGAGTGGAAGATCGACGAATGGTCTGTCGAGGAACTCCGCTCGCTGCACGACGACTTGCACGAACGCTTCGGTGGCGGAGTTATCAGTGCCGGCTTCGGTCAACCCGCGCAACACACCGGCGTCGGGCGATTCGGAGCGGGCCGAAAGTTCTAGTAGCCCTCTCGCTCCGCGACAGGAAAGCCGGACGTTTCGCAGACGCCGATTCCAGAGCCGACACTGCAAAAGCAAGCTGACATATTCTTCGCTCTGGGCTGTTCGGCCGCAGAGCGACAGAACTACTGACCTTGTCCCGCGCCGGTCATGCGGCCGACGATGCCGCCAGTGCCGAGGTCTTTGAGGCGTTCGGTGACGGTCTGGCCCTCTTCACCGTCCAGGTGTTGACCGCCGAAGGTTGAGAGCCAGAACTCGATGGCGATGACCACGAACAGCAAATAGATCAGCGGTCGCCAAATTTCGTGCTCTTGGCCGATGCTGCCGTGAAGCTGTTGTGTCTCGGCGGAGGCGTCGATGACTTTCAAGTCGACGTTCGGCAGGAGTTCTTTCAACTGAGTCTCGTTGATGAGCGTGAAATTCGATTCCTCGCGGGCGAGGTTCACGGCGAAGGCAAGCGACTCGTGCTTCGGCTGTTCGATGCGACCACCACGGACATCGACGTCATAGAAGCCTTTCTCGGCGGTTGCGGAGAACGCTCCGACTTGGCGGGTGACCGACTTTTCAAACGTGACAGGCAGGCGATTGCCCTCGACGTTGACGACCTCGGCTTGCAGGTTCTGCCAGGATTTTGCGACGGAGATTTCGGCGGTGGCGTTAGCGGCGACGACCGACGGGCCTTCGACACCGGCTCGCGTACGAATGTGGCTGACCAACCGGAGCACGAGCGGTACGAACTCCGGTTTCAGTGGCAGGTTCGTCCACTTTGAGGTCATCGGAAACGCGGCGAGGATGACTCGGCCATCGCCGTAGCGGCTTTCGACCAGCGCGGCGGTGCCGTCTGAAAATTCGAGCAGCGGCCAAGTGTTGCCTCGCTCGGCCGGCAGCTTCAACGGGAAGCGGCGATAGACCGAAACCTTCGTTAGGTAGCGAGCTTCGCGATTCTCGAACACCGACAGCACCGGGTGCGCGAAGTCGATGCTCGCGAAGCGTTCGAAGGTCTCGGACTTCTCGACATCCCCATCAGCCGGCTGCAACTGCGCCGTCGTCATGAATTGATCCGTCGTGCCGGGAATCGCGAACAGCTTGTTGTTGTACTGATCGTGCTTGCATTTATCCCCCGGCAGGATCATCAACCCGCCGCCGCGCGACACATGATCTCGCAGGAATCCGCATTGTTGGTCGGTGAGCGTCCCGCAGTTGGCGAGGATCACGACGCTCGCTTCTTTGAGGGCATCGGCGGTGACTTGGCTCTCGTTGAGTTCGACCATATCCAACGACTTCACAAAGCGCCGGTCGTTTTCGGTCGTCAGCTTCGTGTCCTGGGATGGGCTTCCAGTCGTCTGGCGAGTCTTCGGGGCCCCCTTGTCAGACAGGCCAGAAGCCTGTCCCGCGTCGTCCGGTTCGGTCGCCGTGAAGGCCGTTTGCAAATACAGAGCCTCGTTCTCGAACGGGTCTTTGGAATTCTTCGTGGGGTTGCCGTTGACGATCACGACGCGCACTTGTGGCTCAACCGTGATGGTGAAAAGAAACGAATCGTCGTTCGGGAATCGGTCTGCCGAAATCTCGAAGCGGCCCTTGAGCGTGCCCGCTTCGGTGGGCACGAACAGAAACGGAGCATGTGCCGTCTCACCCGGTTTGAGCGTCAGACTTTTGCGAGCGACTTCCTTGTCATCGATCAGCAGGCTGACAGTGACATCCTCCGGTTGATCCTTCGAGAAATTCACGACTCGCGTTTTCAACGGCAGCGGCAGTCCCGCAATCGCGCGATGGGTTTCCGGTGGTTCGCCGATGACCGCGCGGTTCGGAATCTCGCCGGCCGACGAACCGACATCAATCACGAACAGCTTCGAGCCTTCGGGGACCAAGCCCTCTGCGGGTTGTTCGCGCAGTTCACGCCACCCGCTGGCCTGCGAATCCGTAAAGAAATAAATCTGCGGCTTGAGCGTCATCGGCGAGCCGCCGCTGAACAACTGCGTAAATGTCGCAAAGAGATTCGCTCGCGAGGGACTCGTCTTCAACCCGCCGAGTTTCTCCTTCAGCGAATCGGTATCAGCCGTGACCTTCGAGACAATCTCTTCGGGCCGGGACGCGACCCGCACGAGCGTCACGAGATCGTCGCTCCCCAGCTTGTCGATGACCGCTGATGCCGCCGTCTTCGCTCGATCAAACGCCGACTCTCCGTCCGTTGCGGCATTCATGCTCGCCGAGCAATCAACCAGCAGAAACACATCACGACCACCTCCGGCCCCGCCAAACAGCGCATTCCAATGCCGGATCATCGGCCGAGCACACGCCAAAATCAGAAACAGCAGGAAGAGGGTCCGAAGCGCGGCGATCAGCGCGTCCATGAACTTCATCTTTCGCCGCTGCTGCACGTAGGTGTCGAACAGAAACCGAAACGTGCTGAGATCCACAGTCCTGAGCCGATGCAGCGTCAGCAGGTGTAACAGGATCGGAATCGCCACCAGCGGCACGCACCACGCAAACATGCTGAGATGAACCAGTTCCATGCGATCGGAATCCGTGCAGAAGAGATTGAGATCAGGTTGCGAGCGGTGTTAATCAGAAGGAGCAGCAGTATCGGAGTCGATGCCGTCGAACGCAAGTTTCGGGTTCAATCAGCAAGATCAAGGACGTCTGGCGACTTGGTCGATCGTCAGCAGTTCGCTCAATCAAGACACACAATTCGTCAGCAGACAGCTTCTTCTTGGTTTCCGTGTCACCGCCGAAACAATGAACACGGACTTTGTCGAAGGCCGTGGGATCCCCGCTGGGAACGAGCAGTCGATCGTCATGAGATGCTTGAACACTCCCGCTAGACGGAACATGCGCGGCAATGATTTAGTCTGCGCACGCGCAAAATCAAGGAGGTTGAATCGGGCGAGATTCTCTGCTCGATCAGTGGCCTGAAACGAAACATGAATCCGTTCGCGAAAGCCGCTCGCGGCCAACCAAGAAGCGATTCGGTTACTCGACGAGACGCAACACCCGTGATGGAGAAGATTGAATCTCACACCATGCAATCTGATT
>VGZH01000137.1 GCA_016872645.1 Planctomycetota bacterium
GCACGACGGGCGACTCCGGAGTTCCCTCGGCCACGATTTGCCCCTCCACGCGCAGTCCCGCACCGCGCGAGAAGACGAGTCGCACGGGAGGCCGCAGGGTCAGCACCGACTGCTTGTCAACCACCACCGGCCCCAGCACGTGCACCTCGCCGGTCCATTCCGCGGCGGATTCGATGCGGCCGGCGTCAATGGCACGGCCGATGTCCACGCCCTCCAGCGAACTGCACAGCACGATCGCCAGCCAGTGTGCGGACGCCAGGCAAAAAAGACCGCACTTCGAGAGCCTCAGGGCGACCAGCACCCCGGCCCTCAGAGCCTCCCGATGCCGCATCCTTCGAGAACCGAAACAACCATAGCGATGGGCCTGGGATGAGTGCATGAGTTGGTTTCCTGGGATGAATTGGTTGTTTCGTTTGGGCGAGCGGCGAGGCCAACACCTTCGAGTCGGATCGCCAATCGAGGGCGCGGATCGCGGCTTTGTGATCGTTCAAACTGACAATAATGCGACCGCTCTCCGTCTCCCAGAGATGCAGTCCTCCCGCGCGGTCGGCGGTCGCAAGTATCTTGCCATCCGGACGGATCAGTCTTTCGCGGGATCGCGCGGCGGAAGCCGCCAGCGGACCACTTCGGCGTGTGTCTTTCCCGCGGAATCCCTGTAGGTATAAGACGTCACCAGTGTCCCGTCCTGAAGTTGAATCGTGTTGCCGAAGCCGCCGCCGCTCGGCTGTTCTTTCGGGGTCTTTTCGTCGAGGATCAGCCGGTCCTCGCGGAACTTCCATTGAAACCCGTCAAGCTGTTCCCGTCCCAGAATTGCCTGCACGCCCAACGGCGGCTGCAGCGACCGGACCGTGAACGTGAATAGCAGTCGTTTGTCCTGAAGTCGCAAAATCGCCTGATAGTGTTCGCCGTAGTCGTTCCCCAACTCGGGTTCAAGGCTCCAGGTTTCGCCACCATTGCGCGATCGAAACAGGGCCATCCGCTCGACCTGATCATTCCCTTCGGGGATCGCGGAGTTCTTCAGCGCCGGCAGGGCACTGGAGTGACAACGGGCGATCGCCAGCAGATCGCCGTTGGCGGCTTCCCAAAAGACGGTCTCCGCGAACCAGGGAAAACCCTGTTTCTTGACATCGAATCCTTCGACTTTGCAGGCCAGCGACTTGTCCCATGTCGCCCCCTTATCTTTCGATCGCCACAGAAAGTCCGTGCTGCTCCCCGCGGAGACACCCAGGATCAGGGAACCGTCCCGAAGTTCGAGGATGTTGCGGCTGGTGTGGGTCCAGGTTTTCGGGGAAACGCCGGGAACTTCCTCCGCGCCAATCCGCAGTGTGCTCCAAGTCTTCCCCTGGTCCGTTGAGCGATGAACATAGCTGTGGGTGTACTTGTCGGGATTGCGAACTTCATCTTTCCGCAAATGAGTGGTAATGAACAGGGTGCCATCGCCCAGCCGGCTGAAATACGGTTCCCGGCCCAGCAGCGGCAGCACGTTTCGGTCGCCCCAGGTTTTGGCGCCGTCCGACGAGCGATACAGGATCATATCCTCGCGGATCTCCTGGCCGGGATCGACGCTGGCAAACATCACGAGCAACAACTCTCCACCGGGCAGCAGCGCCACGCAAGGCTTGTAGTCTCCCGTCACGCCAACAACGATTCGTTCGCAGCTAATCCGCGGAGGCAGCGATTGCGGATGCCGGATGGAAATGAAATCCTGTCCCGAAACCTTCGGGCCGAACCCGTTCTCCGCCTGATCGAAACACTGACTTTTGCCGCAGCCAGCGCCCTCAGATCGGCGGAACAGCAACTCGCCTCGGTCTCGATCGCCATGTTCCAGCAACGCGATTGAATCGTCGTGCATTGCCTTCGTTTGGGAGAACAAAGGCTGTGACAGGGCAAGAAGCACTCCGCCCGTCACGAGGAACAGCAGGAACCGGTTGATTTGTCGTGTGTGAAACATAGTTGTCATCTTCCAATCGGTTGGGCGTGACACCTGGGTGCCAAAGACCTACTTCTCTGGCCGGGCGCGGTGCATCTCGCCGCGGAAGTCGCCCATGCTGGGCCAGAGCAGCGGCTCGTCGAGATCGACTTCGGCCACCGCGACCGTACCCCACTCCGTGGCCTGCGTGAGGATCGCGCCGTCGTGGCCGAAGACTGCCGAGACCATCCAGTTCGATTCCACCGGCGTGTAGGTACTGCTCACGAGGTACACGTGGTTTTCGCACGCGCGGGCTTTCGCCAGCAGCGGGTTACAGCCAGCTACGGGGAACGCAATCACTTCGGCCCCGTTCTTCGTCAGCTCGCGGGCCGGCTCGGGGAAGAAACCGTCGTAGCAGACCATCATGCCAACCTTGCCAAATCGCGTCTGAAAGACGGGAAACTCCTTGCCTGGCTGCACGCCTGTGTCGTGCTCGCCGCGCGGCAGGCAGACCTTGCGATACTTGCCGACCACCTTCGCGTCCGGACCGATCAGTACAGCGACGTTGTAGAGCAGGTGGGCGTCGCGCTCGACCAGCCCGGCCACTATGTAAAGGTCGTGTTGCTTTGCCAGCGTTCCAAAGTAGTCAGTTGCTGGACCGGGCACCGGCTCGGCAGCAGCTTCGTAGTCCCACTTGCCGCGCAGCGCCGTCAGTGTCTCGGGCAGCACGATCAGGTCAGCCTTCTTCTCGGCCGCCTGAGCGATCAGCGGCGCGAACAGCTCGCACTTGTCGCGAGTCGTCGTTCCTTCCGACGGCACTTTATGGACGGTGGCTAGACGAACGACGCGCCGCGGCTTCTCGGAAACCGCGTCGAACCGGAAGCCACTCCACTCGACCTGTGCCGACGGTGCCCAACGGAAGATTAATTGAACCGTCGCCTGGCGCGCCGCCTTCGGCGCCGTGTACGTGTTGGCCAGCAGCGTCCAGCCGTCGCCTATGTCCTGGTCGGCAGGGTAATCGGGCAACGCCTGCGGCACCGCGCCGGGCATGTAGCTGGCGAACACGGGCTTGTCGCGCGAGATCGTGCCCCCCTTCTCGTCCTGCCAGAACACACGGGCGTAGCACGACTGCCGCGGTGTCGTCACCCTCTCGATGCGCCGCCGAACCTCGAACCGATACGTCTGGCCTCCTTCGACCGGCAGCGTAGTCTCCCACCAGCCGACCTGGCCCTCGCGCCGGTCGGTCCGGACGATCCAGCGAGGCCCATCATTCCAGCCGCCTGTCGCAAGATGTTCGAACTCCGGCCGCAACTCGGTCCGCGGTGTGCCGGTGGCCCAACCTTTGGGCAACCTGGTCGATGTCGCACCGTCCCTGGTCGACTCGTCCGCCGCTACCCGCAGGGCGAACGGGCCCCGCCAGGCAAGCGCGGCGACAAGCAGCGTCAGCGCGACAAGAGGCAATGTCGATTTCATGGAATCTCCTTCGGAGCGACGGTCATGACCTTGGAATATTTGGCGATCAGCGATTCCCCTCCGCTGCGGACATACTCCCAGCGTCCGTCGCCATCCAGATCGAGCAGTCGCTCCTCGATCGAGATCGGAGGCAGGACCAGTCCCGTGTGTTCGAGAGCGATTTTGCCTCGGGCCGGGCGATAGACGTATCCGCGAAAGTTGTCGACGGCCTGTGTGCCGACCACGACAACCCGTTCCCCCGTGCCGAGCAGATCGAGCGACTGGAGCTGCGCGTGTCCCCGCGAGAAATCGGGGTGCGCATGGCCGATCGTCTCCAAACGCCGCGGCGGCGAGAGCCGGGGAAGGTGGTCCGCCGACGTTCCTTCGTTGAGGACATAATACACGCCGCTGCCGGGACAGAGGTCGTTGGCGCCATAAGTGGCCCCCGCCAGCACGAGGTCGAGTTGGCCGTCGCCGTTCAGGTCGAGCGGCGCGGCCACCGCGCGATGATGGATGCGGATGATGTTTCCGTTCGTATCCTTCAGTGGACCGCTGGACCGGAACTCGAACCGGTCGTCCTTACCCAGCGGGAGTTCGGACCGCAGCAGATAGAGCCAGCCCTTATCGGTGCCGACGACCAGATGCTGCCCGCCGCCGTCGTAGTCCCAGACCGTCGCCGGGACGAACAGCGCCAGGCCGATCAACAAGGCCAGCGCCCTGTGGCTGCAACTTCCAAAGCTCAACACCGTCGGATACCAGGATAGACGACATCGGAGGCGGTCATTAGGAATGGACTCCATGAGACGATCAATCCGGAGCATTGATCGTAACGCTCACAACGGTAACCTCAAGAGACACTTTGCAGGCTAGTTCGGTCAGGTACATTCACGACTCCGCTTGACCCGCTTCAACCTTGTCGCGCTGACCGACTGAGCGATAACTCGGTGGAAGACATCTTCTGGAATAAATGCAGTCAGGTTGTTCGGTATCTCGTGGAAGCGAAAATCCTGAACGGGCAGCGACAAGGAAAGATTGCGATGAAGGAAATCTCTCGCCGCGCACTCATGGTATCGACCGCAGCCGCAGGTTCTGTGGCCACAGTGTTGTTCGAGCCCCAGGACGTTTGCGCTCAAGGCGCCTGCGAAATCCCCGACCCCGCCAAGAAGCGAGACTGGTGGGACAAGGAGTTCCGCACGCTGGTCACGCTGGGCGAGAGTACGACCGCCGGTGGTTGGGCAAGCCACAGGGAGCAGGCCTGGGCTCACCAGTTGGCTCGCTTAATCAACGAGTTTCAAAGAGTCCCCGTGCAACTGGTGAATGTCGGCATCGGAGCGAATGTCATTTCGACGAAAAGCACCGCATATCAGCATAGCGGCAAACCGGCCGCCCTCGAACGGCTCGATCCGCATGTCCTCCGACACAAGCCCGATCTGCTTGTCGTTTCATATGGATTGAACGATGCCAGGGGCGCCACGCCGACCGAAATCTTTGCGGGCGAAATGCGAACGCTGATCGATCGCGTGCGCGCCAGCATCCAGCCCCTCATTGTGCTGCTGGGTCCCTACTACATGACCGGGTTCGATCAATACGGTCCACACTGGAACAAGGCCACCCTGGAACTGTTTCATCAATTCAACGAGGCCACGTCCAAGGTAGCGGCCGACAAGGACTGTCTGTTCGTCGACCTCCTCTCGGCGTATGGCAATGCCAACTGGCTCGTCCATCACGATGCGGTGCATGCCAATGATCTGGGACATCGAATCGTCGCGAACAAGGTGTTTGAGATCCTTGCGTCGAACTGCTCGGGACTAGCACGAGAAACACAGGAATTGGAGCGACACATCCCACGATGGCGCGACGAGTCTGTGTTGCAGCGCGATGCAGCCAAATGACTCCGGTTTGCGGTGGTCAGGACGCCGCAGCGGTGATCGGGTTCGGAACTCCTTCGCGGTGTCATTGTTGTTGCGTTTGATTGCAGGCAGCGAGTCAGTAAACTCAAGAGGCAATTGCATATGGAGCTTTTTGACATGCACACGAACAACTTTAGCATGTCGAGGAATATCAATCTGCCGGTTCTCGATAAGGTCTATCCGACTCTGATCCAGGATCTCGAGGAACGCGGACTGCTCGATTCGACGCTGGTAATCGTGATGGGTGAAATGGGCCGTACGCCGCGCGTGAACGGAAGCGCGGGCCGCGATCACTGGCCGCAATGCGGCTTCAGTTTGTTGACCGGTGGAGGAGTCAAGGCCGGGATGGTTTATGGCGTTACCGACAAACAGGCAGCCTACCCGGTGAGCGATCCGGTGCATCCCTCTGAACTCGTCGCGACAATCTACCATCTGCTCGGCATCGACCCGCACCTGACCGTATATGACCGTCTCGGCCGCCCCTTCCCGATCGCTCGCGGCGGAGCCCCGTGTCGAGCGTGCTGAATTAGCCGATCGATTGCCTGGCCCCCTGAAGTGGAAAGAGCTTCTCAATGGTCACAAGAGGAGAGTTTCAATGTTGACCATGCTCGGCAGTCGGCGGCAGTTTTGCGACGGTATCACGCGCCGAGAGACGCTGAAAGTTGGAACAATTTCCGTGCTCGGCGGGTTAGGCCTGCCCCATTTGCTGCAGGCCGCACCTGAACGGGAGCATGTCTGGAACGGCAAAGCCAAGAGCGTCATCTGTCTGTACTTGCTTGGCGGCGCCCCCTGGCAGGACATGTACGACTTGAAGCCCAATGCCCCATCGGAAGTACGAGGCGAATTCAAGCCGATTACCACCAATGCCCCAGGAATCGAGGTCTGCGAGCATCTCCCCCTGCACGCCAAATGGATGGATCGCTCGGCAATTGTCCGCTCGATCAATCACCGGGCCGGGTGCCACAACTGCATTCCGAGCTACACGGGGTGGGAAGTTCCGGAAACTGACCTCGTCAACCTCAAATCGACCCATCCACCGAGCATGGGTTCAGTCTGTGAGTATCTCAACGGGTCGAGAGCCGATTCACCGGCATACGTCTACATGCCATGTTACCTGGGATGGGGCCAGGCGATCCGTCGGCCCGGCCCGACGGCTGGGTTTCTGGGTTCGAGATTCGACCCGCTTTACACCGAATGCGCCCCGTACGTCGATAAGCCGCCGGAAGATGCCTACAACCCGCAACCGTTGCGCGGCATTCCGCATATTCCTCACACTCGCCTGGATCAGGAAATCACCCTCGACCGGCTGAACGGTCGCCACAGCCTGCTGCAGCAACTCGACGCCGAACGACAACGGGCGGAGCGGTCGGCCCGTGAAGGATCGTGGACGCTGCAACGGGAACGGGCTTGGAGCCTGATCACATCATCGAAAGTCCGCGACGCATTTGACCTGGACAAAGTTGATCCCCGGGTGCGCGAGCGCTATACGCCCACGCTCTTCGGCCAAAGTGCTCTGATTGCCCGTCGGTTGGTCGAAGCGGGCGTCCGTTTCATCAACGTCACGTGGGATTGCTACTGGGAGCGATTGAAGCTGCAGCTTCACTGTTGGGACACCCATTCACAGAACTGCAAGTTGCTCAAGGACTACAACCTCCCGTACCTGGACGCCGTCTATCACGCCCTCATGCAGGATCTTGCGGACAGCGGACTGCTCGATGAAACCCTAGTGGTCGTGATGAGCGACTTCGGGCGCACGCCGAAGATCAACGCCAATGCCGGGCGGGATCATTGGACGTATTGCTACTCGATGCTCTTTTCCGGAGCGGGAATCCGGGGGGGAACGGTTTACGGCGCCAGCGATGCCCACGCAGCTTACCCCGCCTCAAAACCGGTCAGCACGGCGGACATCTGTTGCACGATCTACAACCTGCTGGGTATCGACCACGCGACGCTGGTCTATGATCCTGTCGGCCGCCCGATGTCGATCAGCCATGGTGGATCTCCGATCAAAGGGATTCTGTCGTGAAACCAGGACCCCGTCCGGTATCGAGGGACTTGTCATGCACACATCGGTTCGTATTGCCTTAGTACTCGCGGGGCTGAGTCTGTCGCTTCAGTCGCCACTCCTGGCCCAGAGTCGCCAGGCGCCCCCCGGTATGTTCAAAGACCTGGATGACGAGATCGCCGGCAAGGCGATTGTGCTGCATGGCAAGCAGCTCTTCATCGATGACTACATCATCGAATCGCTGAGTGTCGCGAAGAAGGCTCTAAACCAGCCGGTGAAGCACTCGAAGAATCCGCTGGTCCGCCGCGACAAGCCGTGGGAAGAGAAGCTGTCGTCGCCGTTCGGCTATGGCGCGGTCGTTCGCGATGAGCGCGATGAGCTGTACAAGATCTGGTATCAAATCTGGCACGACGACAAAGACGCCATCGGGACACTCGGCTACGTCACGTCGCCGGATGGGATCACCTGGGACAAACCGATCACCGATCCGCAGGCGGGCAACAACTGGGCGATATTCGAGCCGAAGGAACCGTGGGTCGGCGGGGCGGGCGTGATGATCGACTCGGCGGAAAAGAATCCCGCTCGTCGCTTCAAAATGATGTATCTGGCCAAGCCGACCGGCAAACCAAGTTCGCTGCAAAGTTGCGTCGCGTACTCGGCCGATGGCGTCCACTGGAAGCCGGAGCCGAAGAACCCGCTGATCCCGTACAGCGACACGCAGGTCGCGCCGTACTGGGACGCCCGGCTGAGTCGCTTCGTCGCCTACCTCCGCTTCGGCCCGCCTAACGTGAGGATCATCAGCCGCATCGAAAGCGAAGACTTTTTTCATTGGTCGCCGAAAGTCACGGTCGTCAAAAGGAGCAAGCTGGACGCGCCCTTCAACACCGAGCTCTACACAATGGGAGCGATGCCGTATCACGGTGTCTACATCGGCGTGCTCAACACGTATCACGGCGAGACGATCAAACCGATTCCCGACGACCAGCCGTGGATGGATCGAGTCGACAACCAACTGACCTTCAGTCGCGATGGGGTCACCTGGCAGCGCGTGCTGACCGACGGAGCTATTTCCGCAGCCGAACTGCGAGCTGATCGCGACTGGAAACAACAGGCCCAGCAGGCGACCTTTCTCCCGTACGGCGAGTTTAGGAAGGACTGGGATTGGGGCCAAATCTACCCGCATCACCCGCCATTGGTCGTCGGCGACGAGATCCGTTTCTATTACACCGGCATTACCGGACGTCACTGGCACACCTATCACAAGGACACGCGCGACAGCGGCATCGGTTTGGCGACGCTGCGACTGGATGGCTTTGTCTCGGTCAACGCCGGCGACAAGGCCGGCACGTTGACGACCAAGCCGTTAGTGTTCTTGGGTGACACGCTGGTCGTGAACGCGAACGCAACTGGCGGGTCGCTGACTGTCGAAGCGCTCGACCCCGAGGGAAAGGTCATCGAGGGCTTCGGCGCGAGCGACTGTACGCCGATCACCACGGACAGTGTCCGGCACGTCTTGAAATGGAAAGACAACCCCGACTGCCACCTGCTGCAAGCGCGGCCAATCAAGCTGCGGTTCCATTTGAAACACGCAAAGCTGTACTCGTTCGAGCCGCGGATTCGCCATAACCACTATTTGCAGTCGTACGAGTAGACCTCCACGATTACTACAGCGTGTGCCTACGACAGCCGAGGAGTTCAGCCCATGAATATTACACGACGAGACTTTCTTCAGGCCGTCGCGGCAGGCAGTGCCGCGCTTGGCGTCGGTTGGACGCAGGGTGCGCCGATCGAGGCGGGGGAGCGGGCGGCCCTCGACGCTGCTCGCAAGCAAGCGGCGCACCGACGGCGGCGAATCATCTTCAATAACGACGGCGACGATATCTGGGCCAAGGGGGCCGATACGGTTGAGAAATTTCTGGCCCTGCGGCACGAGCCGCTGCTGGGAACGCAGGTAGACAGCATTTACTACTGCACCACGCAGAGCTTCAACCTCTTCACGCACGCAACCAAGGTGGCCGAAGTGTTCCGGTCTCGAGAAGGGACGTTCGCCGACAACAACCTGCCGCAGTTCCTGGATCAGCAGACCGATGGCCTGCGAATGTCGTGCGAGTTCGCTCGCAAGCACGGCATTGAGTCGTTCTGGACGCTGCGAATGAACGACATTCACGACGCCTGGACGCCACAATTTGTATCCCAATGGAAGAAGGACGACCCGCGGCGTGTGATGGCGGCTCTCGCCGATGTCAGCAGCCTGAACGATCGCCGCCGACTCTGGAGCCTGGTCGACTTCGAACACCCGGACGTCGAACCACGGATCGTGGCAATCATTGAGGAAGTGCTGCGCAACTATCCGGTCGATGGCGTCGATCTCGATTTTCTGCGAGCGCCGTTCTACTTCCGCAACACTTACGAGGGAAAACCGGCCAGCGACCAGCAAGTGGCGGTCCTTACACGACTGGTGGCGAGCGTTCGCAAACTGGTGCTGGCGGAGAGCGAACGACAGGGCAAACCGTTCCTTCTGTCGGCCCGCGTGCCGGTCACCGGAAAATTGTGCCGGTACCTAGGGATCGATATCGCTGGCTGGCTAAGCGAGCGTTTGATCGACGTGCTGGCTATCAGCGGGGGTTATGTGGCGTTCGATCAACCTGTACAAGAGCTGATCGAACTGGGACACAAACATGATGTTCCGGTTTATCCCTGCTTGAGCCTGTCTGGACTCTTCTACCGCCCGCCGCGCGGCAAAGGGGAATCTCAACCGCCCGCCGCCTGGAATGGCGCCGCCGCCCGGTTTTGGGACGCGAAAGCCGATGGCATCTACGGTTTCAATCTCTTTCCGGGGCCAGGTACTCCGGAGCAACGCGAACACGCCGTCACGATCCTGCAGACGATCGGCTCCAGAGAGACCATCGCCAAATCGAACCAGATGTATGCGGTCTGCGACGCGGGCTGGTCGATGCCCGCTCACTATTGGGCGAAGGACGCCGAGGAGTTCAGTCGCGCGCTACCGATCGCTCGGGACGACAAACCGGCGATCACCGTTCCGCTGATCGTGGCCCAAGTTGGAATGGACGGCGAAGCACTCCCGCCAACCGAGTTGCGGCTGGACTTCAGCGGCCTGGCCGACGCGGAAGTTCCGACTGTGTGGTTGAACTCCCAGCGGCTCAAGCCGTCCGCCGATTCCGAAATGGTTGGAGAGGTGAGACGCTTCCGCTACCTGGTTCCTGCAAACAAGTCACATACCGGGTCGAACGAAATTCGTGTCGAAGGAATCTCG
>VGZH01000138.1 GCA_016872645.1 Planctomycetota bacterium
GACAGGAATCAATGCTTTGGGGCGAACCCGCGCCTATTCCGAGCACGAAGACCCAGGTCTGCTGTTGCGGAAGTTCCCCAACTTGGTCGATTGGGTGGGTGCCGATCGTCTCGACCCGCCCCACCCGGCCATCGGAGCTCGTCCGGACCTCTACACGCTCGACGCAGTCGCCTACGAAAGCCTTCTTCTTGGGGCCTTTGCCATCATGCGCGGCGGCATGCCCGATGGCACTAAGAAGGTCGACGTGTGCATCGGTTTCAGCCGCGACGGGTTCCATTGGGATCGACCGAACCGCACTCCGCTGCTGCCGAACTCTGAACGAATCAGCGACTGGAACTGGGGCTACATGCACTCGGCGGGAGGAGTGTGCCTGGTGGTGGGAGACAAGCTCTATTTTTATGCCTGCGGGCGCGCACCCACACCCGGCGGCGCCGCTGGTCTGGAAAAAGGGGCACGGACCTACAGCACGGGACTCGCCACCTTGCGCCGGGACGGATTTGCCTCGATGGACGCAGCGGCCGACGAAGAAACGCTGACCACCCGACCTGTGCAGTTCAAGGGGAAGCATCTGTTTGTCAATGTGGCTGCCGGCCAGGGCCAGCTCCGGGCCGAGATTCTGGACGAGGCGGGCCAGGTCATCGAACCGTTTACCAAAGCGAACTGCGAGCCCTTGAGCGTAGATAAGACATTGGCCGAAGTGAGATGGAAGGGCGCCGAGGATCTGGCCGCGGTGGCTAACAAGCCGGTGCGATTTCGGTTTCACTTACGCAACGGTTCACTCTATGCGTTTTGGGTGAGTCCCGAACGGTCGGGTGCCAGCCACGGGTACGTGGCGGCTGGCGGACCCGGCTTTTCAGGACCGACAGACACGGTCGGTGCCGCTGCGTACATGGCAGCTTCGGCGTCAAACGATGAAATTGATGTTAAGGACACGAGGCGAGAGCCGCGTGGCGGATCTCGACTGCATGCGGATTCTGAATGAGGAAATGTTCGTCGTGACTTTGGCGTCGCTGACGCATTTCATGTCGTGTTTTGCGAAGAACCTATCCCGGAATTTGCAAGGACCGCCTGTGGACAGATTGAAGTTAAGCGAGTCGCCAGAGAATCTTGCCAGATACAGCCCGGAGGATTGCTTGACATACCGTTGATTCGACGACTGCGATGTCTACTTTTCCTTGGAGTGTGGACCTCCACAGGAGCTGTTCTCGCTGAGGAACCAATGCGCCTTACCATTGGCGACGGCAGTCATTGGTCGTTCGTCAACAGCCGATGGAAGGACACGGATGCCGGCGGCATCGCCGGGGAGCGGACGGGCGACGGCGACGGATTGCAGGGCTGCTGCCTGGCGTTTTTGAAAGACCGGGCCTATGCCGATCTGGAAGCGACGTTCACTGTCCAGATGAATACAAACCATGCGGACGAGGGATTGATCGTACACGCTCAGGACCCGACGCGGTTCGCACTGATTCATTTTCCGCAGACCGGTCAACAGTTCCGCGCGCAGCATTTCTGGGTGGCGCTGTCCATCGCCGACCGCAAATCCTGATCACCAAACAAATCGAAGTCACTGGCAAGTCACTGCAATTGAACGTCGATGCAAGCCGCGGCATAGTCAAGGTGGCCATCGGCATCGACAAGTTGCATGAGAGTGGCAAGTGGCCGTTTAAGGCCAATTTGCCGCACTGGATGGTCCAGGATCGCTCGGGACAGACACACCTCGAAAAAGGATTTCATTTCGACGACTGCGAAGCGGTGAATGTTGACGGTATCGAGCACAACGTCGAGTGGAAAGCTGCCGACCTGGAGTCCCTGATGGGCAAGAAAGTGCGGCTGGATGTTATGGCGCACAATGCCGATTTGTATGGTCTCAGGTTCAAGTGAACGTCGAATTGCAAACCGCGGAGTGCCAGCCACTGTTGGAATACTCGCTTGCCGAGTGTGATCGGGTCTACCACAACAACATTCGCAAGGTTGTCACCTGCAAAGGGCAATCCAACCTGTCGGATCTCGCTGCCAAGCTCGTACGGATGCGGTTCGTCATGCAGGACTGTAAACTTTCTGCGTTTCAGTTTCCGGAATCTTCGACCTGATCTATCAGTATTCAAGAGTTCACGAAATGTGAGATCCACCCGACGGCGAACCGATTCGGGAATTTGTATGATTGACGACACGCAGCAGAGATTGTTCGTAGTCCCGGCTTCAGTCGGAATTCGCGAGCCATCGCGTCCGTAAAGACCGCCTGAAGCTGGTACTATCAACGGTCGGTGTTACGAAGTGTCGGTACTACAAACCGCGAGGTGAATCGCTGATGCTGAATATCTTCCCACAGACGCGGTTAAGCCGACGCGGGATGCTTCATGCGGGGGCAATGTCCCTCGGCGGACTGAGCTTGTCATCCTTGCTGCGGCAGCGCGCTGCCGCCGAGTCCCGTTCTGTCGCGGCTGATACCTCGGTGATCTTTTTGTTTCTTCATGGCGGTCCGAGTCAGCTCGAAACATACGATCTCAAGCCGGATGCTCCCTCGGAAGTTCGAGGCCCATTCCGATCCGTTCGGTCGAATGTCGCCGGCATTGATGTCTGTGAATTGTTGCCCCTGCATTCGAAGTCCGCGCATCGTTTCTCGCTGATTCGCACCTGCACACATGGCGACGGAGGCCATTTTGAAGCGCACGGCCGATTCATGTCCGGCAATGCGGGTCTGAAACCTGGCACGTTTGAGTCGACGCATCCGCAGATGGGGGCGATCGTCGGCCGCTGCCTGAAGTCACGGACGCGCGGGCTGCCTGCGGCAATCGGTATGGGGTTGGTGATCTACAACAGCCAGTTCGGAGAATACCTGCCGGGCATTGGCGAGGGTTATTGGAGCAGCGCATGGCGTCCACCGATTGTCACGACAACCGGGCTACCGAACTCGACACTCACCGTGGCGGCTGAGCGACTGGACGATCGCGTTGGCCTCCTTCGCCAAATCGATCAGATACGACGCGAGGTGGATCAGAAACGCGCGATGGAGTCGATGGACGAGTTCAACCGCACCGCCGTCGAAATCCTGACCGCGGACAAGGTCCGGGCCGCTTTCGATCTGAGTCGCGAAGATCCGCATCTCGTTGCCCAGTATGGTGAAGAGTGGGGAAAAAATGCCCTCGTGGCGCGACGACTCGTGGAAGCTGGCGTGAGCTTCGTCACGATCAGCGTTCCCGGGGGCGTCAAGGCGATGGACGCGCCAGGTTGGGACGATCATGCGATCAATATCGACCTGCCGACGATCATGCGGCATCGATTGCCCGTTTACGACCAAGTGGTGACCACGCTAATCAACGACATCTACGACCGCGGGCTGGATAAAAAAGTTCTGGTGATCGCTGCCGGTGAATTTGGCCGCACGCCCAAAGGAACGCTACAGCCAGGAACGGGTACCGGCAAACTGCAATGGGGTCGCGACCACTGGCCGGGTACTCAGTCGATCTTGGTCTCAGGTGGCGGTTTCCAGATGGGGCAGGTGATCGGTACCACAGACGGTCATGCGGCCTATCCGGTGAACCGACCGGTCGATCCGCAGGATCTGATGGCCACCATGTATCGCCATTTGGGAATTGACCTGACAACCCATATTCCAGACGCTAGCGGTCGGCCCATCGCCATTACGACGGGCACGCCGATTCGGGAGTTGATCTGATCTCGTGCAGCTGGTTGTACTTTTTCACACGGTCCTGCTCGAGTTACGCGAGTCTTTCACGCTCAGCAATAGCCGACAACGGAACAGTCTTATGCCACAAATTGTTCGTGTGACGCTGTTCTTGTTCTTCGGGTCGACAGTCTGCCTTGCTGACGAAGTGCGGTCACAGACAATGACCTGGTCGCTGCGAAATGAGTTCCGTACGGGAGCCATGCGGGAGAACTCGAATACGGACCGCGAGGGGCAGCCTGTCTGGCATTTCCTGCGGACGACGCGGTCGGAGGGACCGGCTGAGTCGCGGAAGTGGCTGCGTGATGGTCGTTACACGGCGCTGACCGAGAAGGGGGACCGCGTCTTCGGTCTCCCATTTGATGGCTGGATCTATCGTCTCAATCCGGCCGAGTCACCCGTCGTCTCGGCGGCGTTGGAAGACAAGCCTGCCGGGCTGGTCGTCAAGCGTGGCGACATCGTCATCGCCCCCGGTCCGGAGCATGCCGTGATTGTGGGCTGGGAAAGCCCTGTTTCGGGAATGCTGGAAATCGAGGGCAGTTTCGAGCACGTGCAATCGAGCGGGGGCATCGCCTGGTACGTCGAACGCGGACCACAAGCCAATGCGGATGCCGATCGCGGCTTTGAGCCGGTCACGTTGGCAAGCGGTCAGTCTGTGTTTGGAACGGAGTCTCAGAAAGGCTCATTCACCGTCAAGGGGCAGAAGATCGCGGTGGGCGAGTTCGTCTATTTCATTGTCGATGCTCGAGCCGACGGAACGTCAGCACCACATCCCGGCGATGGGACGCGACTGGATGTCACGATCACGGTGCGTGATGCCCTCGTTCCCCTGCCCCCTTCATTTGAAAAAGACATCCTCCCGCTGCTGGCGTCAAAGTGCCACGACTGCCACGGACGTGACCTGCAGGAAGCTCGCCTCGATCTGCGCACTCTGGCCGCCATCTTGCGTGGCGGTGAAAGCGGTCCCGCCGCCGTTCCTGGACGACCGGGGCATAGCTTGCTCCTGGAACGCGTCCTGGCTGGCGAAATGCCGCCGGACAGGAGCGCCCGATTGTCGCCGGACCAAGTGCAGTTGCTGCAGCGCTGGATCGCGCGCGGGCTGCGGCCGGAGTCTGCGAGTCCGAAGGTCGCTGCACCGCTGTTTGCCCAGGCCGAACGCGAACACTGGTCGTTTCGGCCACTGCGGCCAGTACCTTTGCCCCCGATTCGCTCGATAGCCACAGTGGGCCAGCCGGTTGATCAGTTCCTGGTGGCGCGACTGGAATCGGAAGGCCTGACGCTGTCGCCACGCGCGGATCACGGGACGCTGCTGCGGCGAGTCACATTCGACCTGACAGGACTGCCGCCAACCCCCCAAGAACTCGCAGAGTTTGAAACAAAAGAAGACCCGGGTTCGTACGAGCAGGTGGTCGATCGGCTGTTGAATTCGCCTCAGTTTGGCGTCCGTTGGGGGCGCTACTGGCTCGATGTCGCGGGCTATACCGACACCGTCACGTTCGATGAGGATTTCGGAGCCCCGGTCGGTTTCATCGAAGGGAAGTGGCGGTACCGCGATTATGTGATCAACGCCTTGAATGCCGACAAGCCTTATGACCAGTTTCTGCTCGAGCAACTCGCCGGAGACGAACTGGTCGACTGGCGCAACGCCGCCAGCTACACCCCGGAGATCACAGAGAAACTGGTGGCTACCGGTTTTCTGCGAACCGTGGAAGACCTCACTGCCGAGGATCCTCGGCCCTTTGTCATCTGGTCAGTGGTTCATGAAACGGTCGAACATGTCGGTAGCAGTGTGTTGGGGCTGACATTGCAGTGCGCCCGCTGCCATAGCCACAAATTCGAGCCAATACCGCAGCGCGATTACTACAGCCTGATGGCCGGGTTTACGCCCGCGCTGAATCCGGCGAACTGGAAGAACGCGCGACAGCGGTTGTTGCCCGACGTTGCCGCTCCGCTACTGGCTGAAATCCAGAAGCACAATGGAGACATCGATCGCCAGGTTGCTCAGTTCCAGCAGGAGATCGACGCCGTCCGGCAGAAGACATCGCAAACGCTGCGGCAGCAGAAACTGCTCACCGTTCCCGAACCGGTGCGGGCCGATTTGCAGTCCGCTTTGGACCTGGCGGCCGACAAGCGGGACGCCGTTCAGAAATACCTCGTCGAGAAACTCGGCCCGCTGGTCAAAGTGGAACCGGCTGAAATCGACGCGGCGCTGACTGAGGAGGAAAAGTCCAAGCTTAAACAACGCGCCGACGAGATCGCTCGAGCCAACAGCCAGCGGCGAAGCCACGGGTGGATCCACGCCGTCTACGATGTTGGCCCTCCCCCAGCCACCTTGCTTTTCAAGCGGGGTCAATTCGACATGCCCGGTCGCGAAGCGCCCTCGGGATTTCTGCGTGTGTTCGGTGAATCTTCAGATCCATCCGCGCTCGCATTCAAGGATGCCGGCAGCAGTGGTCGACGCCTCGCCTTGGCCCGCTGGCTGACCGCCGCCGACTCGCCAGCGTCCTCGCTCGTTGCGCGGGTCATGGTCAATCGAATCTGGCAGCAGTTGTTCGGACAAGGGCTGGCGGCGACCTCCGAGAATCTGGGCCTGTCGGGTGCTCGGCCGACGCATCCCGAGCTATTGGATTGGCTGGCTGCGGATTTTCGTGCCCAGGGGTGGAGCATGAAACGCCTGATTCGTCAGCTCGTGCTGTCCAACGCTTATTGCCAGCAGTCGGCAACTCCGTCGAAGGTTCCCGAGGGAACCCCGGACGCTGCAAAGATCGATCCCGAAAACTTGCTGCTCTGGCGTATGAACCTTCGACGTCTGGATGCCGAATCGCTGCGTGACGCCGTCGTCGCCAACAGCGGCCGTCTCGATCCACAACTGGGCGGGCCCCCTGCGCCTCTGGTTTATGACCTGGCCTCCGGCGCTGTCTCGGAGCCGCCGGTGAATGAACAGAACCTGACCGCGCGGCGCAGTCTCTTTCTCCTGCAGCGACGACACTACAACCCGACTTTTCTTGCCGTCCTTGACAAGCCGACGGTCACGCGCGGGGTGTGCCAGCGAGACTATTCGGCGACGGCACAGCAGTCGCTGACATTACTCAACGATCGCTTCCTGATCGAGCACGCGGAACGGTGTGCCCGGCAACTGGAAGCCGATACCGGACTCGACAATTCAGCGACCATCGAAAAAGTTTATCGTCTGGTCCTTTCGCGTTTGCCGGACGACGGTGAGCGGACGTGGTGCGGCGACTTCCTTTCGGAACAGATGACGCTGCATCAGCAAGTCGGGCATGCAGCCGAGCTGGCGCGCCGGAAGTCGCTGGCGGCGCTGTGTCAGGTCTTGTGGGGATCTAACGAGTTTCTCTATTTGCCGTAGGAGTCGTCCATGAACAACCCAATTGCGATGACCCGGCGACAGTTGCTGCGGGAAACCGGACTGGGGCTGGGAACCGCGGCTCTGGCGACATTGCTGGTACAGGACGGTCGAGCCGAGGCGTTGTTTGGCGCCAAAGATCTGCTGCCTCGCACGGGGCAGCTCGCCGCACGCGCCAAGTCTGTCATTCTGTTGTTCCAGAACGGCGGGCCCAGCCAGATGGACCTGTTCGACCCCAAGCCGGAGCTGACGCGTCGGCATGGCGAAATGGTCTCCATCAAAAACGCGATGGCGGGCAACAGTGAAGCGCTCATGGCCAGCCCGTTCAAGTTCGAGCGACGGGGCCAGTCGGGCATCGAGTTTTCGGAGCTGCTGCCCCGCCTGGGAGAACAGGCTGACCGTCTCTGTCTGGTGCGGTCGATGTTCCACGAGGATCCGAATCACCCCGGCGGCACGTACATGCTCTGCTCGGGCAATCGCCGGCCGGGGCGCCCGTCCGTGGGATCGTGGGTCATCTATGGATTGGGCAGCGAAAATCAAAACCTTCCCGCCTATGTCTGTCTGCGAGATCCGGCGGTGTTTCATTCCGGCGGGTCGATGCAGGTGACCAATGGCTGGCTCCCCAGCCTCTTCCGCGGCACCGAATTGCGCACGGAAGGCGATCCCGTGTTGAACCTGAAGCCTGCCACGGCGCAACCACCAGGAACGCAAGAGAGTTCTCTTCGCCTGCTGTCACGTCTGAACGAGCGTCACCGTCGAAACTACCCCGAAGAGAGCGAACTGGAAGCCCGCATTCGCAATTATGAATTGGCGAGTCGCATGCAACTCACGGCTGCGAGCGAACTCGATCTCTCCGGTGAGTCGGACGAGACGCAGAAACTGTATGGCCTGGATGATGCAAAGACGGCATCGTACGGTCGGCAATGCCTGATGGCCCGCCGACTGGTCGAGCGAGGCGTGCGCTTTGTGCAGATCTTGGCGCCGCCGCCGCACAATTCCTGGGACCATCACCGCGAAATCAAGTCGAATTTGACGAATTCGTGTCGACAGGTCGATCGCCCCTCGGCGGCCCTGATCGCGGACCTCGCCCGGCGCGGGCTGCTGGAGAGCACGATCGTGTTGTGGGTCGGCGAGTTTGGCCGCATGCCGATCTCTCAGGGAGGAACGGGGCGTGATCACAATCCGCACGGGTTCACGGCGATCCTGGCAGGTGGTGGTTTCAAGTCCGGTCACATTCATGGCGCGACGGATGAGTTCGGATACAAGGCCGTGGAAGATCGCGTCAGCGTTCCCGATCTCCATGCTACGCTCCTGAAGCAACTGGGTATCGACCACGCACGCCTGACGTATCCCCACCATGGCCGCGCCGAAAGCCTGACCGATCCTGACGTGACTAGAGCGCGAGTCGTAGAAGAGATACTGGCATGAGTTGTCCAAGTCGCTTTGACCGGGTGTTTGCTGAAAAGCGCGAGCTTACAACGATCGAAGACCTCGAACAGCCGATGCGCGATATCAAAAAGAGTTATCCCGAAATGCCGGGAGCAATCGTGCAAGAAAGATTGTTTGAAATGTCCTGCTTTCTGCGAACACGATGTTTCCCATTTCTTTGTGCGCTGGCAGCAACCGGAGCCGTGGCAGCGGCGGAACCGCTGCGTCTTGAGATCGGCGACGGCAACCGGTGGTCGTTTGTCAACAGCCAATGGCACGACACAAAAGCGGGCGGCATCGCCGGGGAGCGGATCGGCGACGGCGACGGATTGCAGGGCTACTGCTTGGCGTTTTTGAAAGACCGGGCCTATGCCGATTTTGACGCGACGTTCACGGTCCAGATGAATACAAATCATGCGGACGAAGGCTTGATCGTCCGCGCTCAGGACCCGACGCGGTTCGCACTGATTCATTTTCCGCAAACCGGTCAACAGTTCCGCGCGCAGCATTTTTGGGTGGCACTGTCCATTGCCGACGGGTCGGGCTATCTCCGGCTCAAGCATGTCGAACTGGTCCGCCGGGTGGCGAGCAATCCGTTCGGCATCGCCCATCAGGCCAAAGTGAAAGTGACGGGCAATCGGTACCAGGTCTGGATCAATGATCATCCGGCACTGGACGTCACGGACGACACGTATGCCTCCGGCCGGATCGGGCTCTCCGGGTTCACCACGTTCGCGCACGGCCAGGTCTCGGTCGCAGGCACGCCTGTCGATGCCAAGCCTTGGAACGCGTCCATCACTCAAGTGAAAAACTGGTTCACGCCGTTTCCCGATGCAGGGCCGGGGCAGTTTGTAAACAGTCTGACGAAAGCCCCCAACGGCGATCTGTTGTGCCTGTTCTCGACGCAGGGCAGCAGTTCGTTCAAAGGGACGAAGCCGCATTTGGGACGTTCGGCTGATGGCGGCCAAACTTGGACGGTGGAGCCCGCGCCCAAACTTCAGCCGGACGGACTTCCCGGCGGCGCCTCAATCGTCACGTTGCGGGATGGCCGATTGATCAGCCTGGGTGTGACGCACGGCGAAGGTGCCTGGTCGGAATCGAAGGACAACGGCCGCAGTTGGTCGGAGCCATTGGCCATCAAACCGGAAAAACCCTGGCCCACCGATCCGAAGCAGATCGTGACGGGCTATCAACAGCAATTGCGCGACGGAACG
>VGZH01000139.1 GCA_016872645.1 Planctomycetota bacterium
GTTGCTGCTCTTCTCCGGGCAGGTCTTCATGATCAGGGCCACGAACTTGTCATGCGACTTGGGATTCCGTCGCCACTGTCGAAGAGACCACGAACATTCTGACGGTGCATCCGCTTCCGCGACCGGAGGCAGAATTTGCTTGTACTCCCACAACAGGTCGTCGTTGAAAGCTGCGGTCGCTGGCTTCAACGCCTCCGGCAAGTTCAGATCGACGGCCTCATCGTCGTCATCGAAGAGATCATCGTCGTCGACCTCGGCCCGCGTCTGAGCGGTGTTCGGCAGGGATGGGAACTCCCGCTGCATGCGTTCCCGCGTTTTCGCATTAGCCGAATTCGCTGAAGCCTATCGCGACCAAATCGAACACGACCACGCGGCTCTTGTCGATGCCGAGCGCACGAGACGCGTCGCGGCGATGGCCGATGCGGATTTCCAAACGAACGCCACCTGTTTTTCCAGCGAAGCGGGCCGTCGTATCGTTTGATGGTCGAATCCTAATCCGAGATGCCAGACTTCCGAACTTCGCAAGTCTGGCCAACAAATCACGACACGGCTGATCCCGCCCCGCCGCCAGAGCAGCATTGCTCCGATCATGAACAGGTTTCATAATGCCGACCGCCGCGGACTGGCTCCGTTGGCTGTTGAATGGCGAAGCTCAACTCTCACTGAGTCTGGAAGGAGTCCGCAGATGCCGATCTTCAATGACAATTCCGAAACCATTGGCCGCACGCCGCTGGTTAAAGTGAATCGACTGACCCAAGGACTAAAGGCCACGGTGCTGGCCAAGATCGAAGGCCGCAATCCGGCGTACAGCGTCAAGTGCCGCATCGGGGCCTCGATGATCTGGGACGCCGAGAAACGCGGCGTGCTGAAGCCCGGCATGCAAGTCGTTGAACCCACCAGCGGCAACACCGGCATCGCATTGGCCTACGTCTGCGCGGCGCGCGGATATCCGCTGACGCTGACCATGCCAGAGACCATGTCGCTCGAGCGCCGCATGATGCTCAAAGCGTTCGGAGCGACGCTGGTACTGACGCCGGGAGCGGAAGGGATGAAAGGCGCCATTGCTCGTGCGGAAGAGCTCTCGAAGGAGCCGGGATACTTCATCCCGCAGCAGTTCAAGAATCCGGCCAACCCAGAGATTCACTTCAAGACAACCGGTCCGGAGATTTTTGAAGACACCAACGGCAAGGTGGACCTCTTTGTCGCGGGCGTCGGCACCGGCGGAACAATTACCGGCGTCTCGCGGTATCTCAAGAAGCACAAGGGTCTGGCGATCAAGTCGATCGCCGTCGAGCCGACGGCCAGCCCGGTCCTCTCCGGCGGCAAGCCCGGTCCGCACAAGATTCAGGGAATCGGTGCTGGCTTCGTGCCCGACATCCTCGACATGTCGCTGGTCGACGAAGTCGTGCAAGTTTCGAATGAAGAAGCGATGGAGATGGCTCCGCGTATGGCCAAGGAAGAAGGGATCATCTGCGGCATCAGTTGTGGTGCGGCGATGTCGGCGGCTCTGAAAGTGGCTGCTCGTCCGGAATCCGAAGGGAAGACGATCGTCGTTATTCTGCCTGACTCCGGCGAACGCTACCTCTCGACGCCGATGTTCGAGTACGCGAAGGCGTAGCTATTGGGAGTGCGGCGGCTCGACGCCGCTCTCTCTTTGCGTCAGAGCCGCTTTGTTTTTTCGTGGCCAACGATCGCGGATGAAAAAAAAGTGGCTTCGCCGCGATCCAAAGCGGGGCAAATACCCCGCCCTCCAAAGGAGCGGCAATGCGACAACGCATTCTAGTTTTGTCGGCGGCTTGTGTGGGGTTGCTGGCTGGAGGCGTAACGAACAGCTTCGCGGCGGACGGCTCACCGACGAAGTGGCTGCCGGCGACGGCTTACGTCGTGCCGAAGTACACGGCGACTGAAGGGGAAGGTTACTTCGCGATCATCGAAGGTCGTAACAAGCGGCTGTACATCGGCACGCACGCGAACGGCGTCAACTCGTGGCTGGTCGAGTTCGATCCGGCCGCCAGCCAGATGAACGTGGTCGTCGATGCTCAGAAGACGATCACCGTGCAGAGTTCCGGATTCGCAACGCAAGCCAAGATTCATTCGCGGAACAACACGGGAGCGATCACCGGAAAAATCTACTTCGCCACAAAGCAGGGCTATCCAGCGGCCAATGAATCGCGGCTGGCGTACCCCGGCGGACATCCGATGGCCTACGACCCGGCGACCGGCAAAACCGAGGTCTTTCCGATTCCGGTGCCGCATCAGGGGATCATCAGCATCACGCCCGATGAAGCACGCGGTGTTGCGTACCTCTCGACCTGCTCGGACGAGCGGCCGATTGAGAGCACCCACTTTCTGGTGCTCGATCTGAAGACGCACAAGTACCGCGATCTGATGGACTGCCAGCATATGTACGCCTTCGTCGTCGTCGATCACTTGGGCCGAGCCTATCACCCGATCCTCGGCGGAGACATCGCGCGATACGACCCCGCGACCGGCAAGCTCGATCGACTGAAGCAGACCATCGACGGACTGCCCCCAACGAAAGAGAGTCACCTCGCTGATCCAGAGTCGCACCCGATCAATTGGGACATTTCACCCGATGGCAAGACGCTGTACTCGCTGCCGATGAGCACGAATCAACTTTATCGCTACGACCTCACGGGACCGGGCGACACGCTGGCTGGCAAGTCGCTCGGCACGCTGATCAAGGATGCCAAGAACTTCGATTGCCGAGGAATGTGCGTCGGTCCCAGTGGCGCGGCATGGGCGTCGGTCACGCACGCCGTCAACGGCATCCAGCAGCATCACCTCGTGCGCTATCGCCCCGACGACGCTGCTCCGCGCGACTTGGGACCAATCGCGGTGCGCAATCCGGACTTCACCGAGTTCAAAGACGCCAGTGGCAAAGACCTGCCGTTCCATGCCGGCTTTGGCAAAGCCGCCGACGGCACGTTTACGACCAAGTACGTCACGATGGGAGTTTGTGAAGCCCGCGATGGCAGCGTCTACACGCTTGTGTTGCACCCATACTCGGTGCTGAAGCTGACGCCGAACGACTTGCCGAAATGACGAAGGGTTGGGGGGCAGACAAGCCTTGGTCATTGTCGTCTCGCCGAAGTTCCCGTGGCTGATGTCAGCGTGGCGAGGTTGGCTTGGAATGCGTCGTCGCCGTTACCTCCTCAGGCCAGCAGCTTTTTGTCGCGAGCGGTCACGACTCAGAACACCAGTTCGCCAGCCATCCAGGGCCGGATCGATTGCATAATTCAGTCTATGACCCAGTTGAAGCCCTGGAAGAACATCCAATCGACGACTCCGATCCCTTTTCGGTTCTCCGACTCAATCTCAACGATGAATTTCAACTTGCAGCGTTCCGGTTTCTGCGGCGCGAATGCGATCAACAATTGAGTCACGAGCCCCGTCCCTTCGACTCGCGACGCACGAGCAGAACCGGCTAAAAGCGACTTCATGTCTACGGCAAACGGCTTGGCCATCCAAGACAATTTCATGCTGACCAGCGCCGGCAACGACAGCACGACGAACAGGATCCAGCGTGTCGTCCGGTTCGGTAGCACTTCCAGCGGCCGTTCAATCGCGACCTTCGTTTTGAGCAGTGACTTTTAGTTCATTGATTTTGCAGTGTTTGACACCCTTAGGCTCGATGCTCGTCGGACGTCTTTTCAGCATGATGAACTTAAACAACAACGCGGAAGCCACCGACACACAGGCAAGGGTTCGAGGATTGCGGGACGGGTTACGGCTTTCTTGAGGAGGTTGGCTTCGCCACGAGAATCAAACCCTGCGCCACAAGAAACAGTACCAGCGGAGCGATCCAGGCAAGACGCAGGATTCGCATCAATGTGTCCCAGAACTCGCTCCGGTGCGCCGCCAGCGACGTGCGATGATCGGCGGCCTCGACGCCGAGATTCGTCAGGCGTTCGACGATCTTGTCGCGGCGACGTTGATCGAGTTCCGAATTCGGCGGATCGCTCGACGGTTCGAGATACGCAGACTTCGGTTCTTCCTTCAATCGCTCGGCCATCTGTTCGACCCGAGCTTCCGCTGCGGGTGTCAACACGGCCCCGTGCGATTCAAAGTCGGACTCTTTGAGCAACAATCCCGCCGCCTCCGCGTTGCGAACCGCTCGGTCACGAGATTCCAACAGCGCACCCAGGCCGAGCAGCGCCAGCATCAGGAGCAGTGTCAGCATCAGCATGCCGCAGCCGATGGCGGTCATCTGCGTCTTGAACTGCTGCCGCTCCGAAAGGGTCTCGAAGTGCAAGTCGATCGTGCGTCGCCGCCGCAGCGATCGTTTCGCGGCGTCCAGGACATCGAAGACTCGCACCGCATCCGACCAGTCAGGAGTGTTCGGCGCGTCCACCGCGACGAATGCGGCAATCACGGCTGCAGGCGATTTTAGATTGGCCGAGTGTTCGAGCGTGATCGGACCACGTTCTGTCTCGATGGTCAGCCGCCAGGCCTCGGCCAACCCACGACGTGCGGTCCAAGTGGCGTCAGGCAGACCGGATCCAGCCAGTGTCAGCGTCGCCTGCGAGTAACCTTGTTCAGACTGTCCCGAACGCTGTGCGGTGACTTGGTCGTAGCGTCCCCCCAGCCATTGCAGCAGGTCGATGTCCAAAAGGGATGCCGCGTTGATCTCGGCTTCGGTCAGTGACGATGTTGGCGAGGTCAACACTCGATCCACTTGCAGCCGACGAATCGCTCCCTGTTCGCCCTGCGTGAGCCGCATTGAGATCTCGACGAGTTCCGGAACAAAGCGATGCTCGAAAGCGGGCATGATTTTGACGCACGAGTCGTCGCGGATCAGTGACAGCTCGTAGGCCGCAGCTGCTCCGAAAGCAAGACGCGGCACGATCAGCAGCGGCGCGCCGGCCGAAGCCAAATGTTTGGCGGCGGTTTGCGTTTCATCACTCTCGCCCGCTACCAGCACGGCGTCCACGCTCTTGTCGATCAGCAGATCTTCCCATGGACATTGCGGAAACGAGGCGAACTCCGTGTGTGATCTGATCAAGCGTTCGGACAACGCTGATCGGACGAAGCGGTGTCCCGCCGCCAGCGCGGCTTTTATCAACGGAGCAGCGGCAGCATCGTCCCCCAAGAGTGCGAAATTCATGATGGGAGAGCGTAGCCGGAGCGAGGTGAGTCGTCAGCCCTCGCGCGAAGTGAGATGGGTAATCACGCATGAAGAAATACCCAATCACCAAAGGATGGCGAAGCCCGAATGACGAACTGGTTGTCAATGACCTTCATTGAATTTCGTCGATCCATTGTGCCGGTCGTCATTTGAAGTTCGTTCGTCATTGGGAATTTCGTCCTTTGTCATTGCACCTCGCCGACTTCCTCTTTGGCCCGTTGCGGGAGGCAGACTACAACTCCCGGCCATGCCAGCCGTCGTTCAACAAGTCGAGTCCGCAAGTTCTCGCCACGAGAGCAGTTTGCGGTACGTAGTCGAGTCGCTCACTGCTCTGGCATTGGCGGTGTTATTGGTGCGGACTTTTGCGGTCGAGGGCTACATCATCTCGACGGGTTCGATGGCACCGTTTTTGTTGGGCTTCCACAAGCAAGTCGTTTGCCCGAAATGCCGGCTACCCTTCTCGGTCGGCGTGCCAGTGGACGACAGCCAAGACACCAGTGGTCCGGTTGACTGTCCCAATTGTGGACAGCATCAAATCGATCTCGGCAAAGTCCCCCGAAACGAGGGGGACCAGTTGTTGGTTCAGAAGTTCGCGTATCTGCTCCGCCGCCCCAAACGCTGGGAAGTCGTCGTCTTTCAGAATCCTAGCCAGCCGACTCAGGCCTATGTGAAGCGTGTGATTGGATTGCCGGGCGAAAAGATTCAAATTCGCGACGGTGACGTCTGGATCGATGGCGAGCTGTCTCGAAAGAATCTGGCGGAGCAACGTAGCATGCGGCTGGCGATCTGCTCGTATCAACATCGGCCGGCCGGCGAAGTCGAATCCCGATGGAAGTTGTCGAACCGCTGGGTTAACCGGGGCAACATACTCGAATCCATCATCGGGCAAGCGTCGTCGCCCACTTTGGAGAGCGACGCCGATGACAGCGGCATCAATTGGGTGACTTACCGAGGCGAAGCCCCGAAACCGAACGACTCTCCGTCACCGGCCGGTGCAACGCAACTCTGGCCAACTGATGTCTATGCCTACAACGGTCTGACCGAGCCGACTCAGCGGCATCAAGTCCGCGACCTGATGCTGGCTATGCAGTTCGAATTGCAGAGCGGTCGCGGCGAGTTGGCTTGGTCGTTGAGCGACGGCGTGCAGACGTTCGAAGTTCGGCTCGTGGCCGGAGACCGCGAGCTGCGGCTGGTCGTGGACGGAGTGGAAGAATCGGCGGAGCGGGTGAAGCTCAGCGGCCCCTTATGGAAGAGGCCGCGATTGGTCGAAATGTCCTTGTTTGATCGGCAGTTGCTGTTCGCGCTCGACGGCGAGGTGATTTTTCAACGGCCACTCGAGCCACGGACCTTGCCCGTCAAGAATCGTGGCGGTTCGGCGAAGGACTGGGCCAGCAGCGAGCCGGCGAAGTTCGGAGCACACAGTCTGCACGTCTCGATCAGCGATCTGACGCTGTATCGGGATGTGTATTACACCCGAGGCGATCAACGGCACGGCATCACCGAGCCATACCAGCTGGGAACGGACGAGTACTTTTTTTTGGGAGACAACAGTCCGGTGTCGCTCGACAGCCGCAGTTGGGTGGATGCGGTCGTCCGCGACAACATGTTGATTGGCAAGCCGTTTCTGGTGCATCTGCCGTCGCGACCGGGGCGAATCAAAATCGGCTCGGCCGAGTGGCATATCCGCGTTCCCGACTGGGGTCGCATCCGATATATTCGCTGACCTGCAATGATACGTTTCTTTTCTTGAAGCCAGACACTCCACGCATGACCGCACCGAAAAATACCACAGCGGCTCCCCCACTGAATCTCAAGTCTGGGTCTCCCGATCCTGCACAAAAACAAAAGCCCGTCAAACAGGAAAGCATGCGAGAGACGATCGAGTCCGTCGCGGTTGCATTTCTGTTGGCCTTCTTGTTTCGAGCCTTCGAGGCCGAGGCGTTCGTGATCCCGACCGGCTCGATGGCTCCGACTTTGTACGGCCGCCACAAAGAGTCAACCTGCACGCAGTGCGGGCATCTCATCACGATTGGAGCCAGCGAGGAATTGGATCGCGACGGCGTGTATCTGACAGGCCGTTTAGAAAGCTCGCTGTGTCCCAATTGCCGTGCTCCGAACTCGATCAAGAACGCTCCGGTGTTTCGTGGCGACCGCATCCTGGTCAACAAGTTTCCGTACGAATTGAAGGATCCGCGGCGCTGGGACGTCGTGGTCTTCAAATACCCCGAAGAACCGAAGACGAACTACATCAAACGGCTGGTGGGTCTGCCCAATGAGACGCTGATCATTCGCCAAGGCGACCTTTTTCGACAGGAACCGGGAGGCGGCGAGATCAAGATCCTTCGCAAGGCTGATCCGAAGAAACAGCGCGAGCTGCAAATTCTGGTTCACGACAATGACTTCCCCGAAAAGCCGCTGATCGAGCAAGGCTGGCCGACTCGCTGGGCGGCGGTCACGCGAAACGATGAAGACCGGTTAGATCTCGAAGCGGCAGCGACCGGTGCAGTCGCGTCGGCGATTGAGGTCGCAGGTTGGCGGGAGAGCGTTGTCGGCTGGCAATCGCACGCCGAGAAACATTCG
The DNA here is from genome assembly GCA_016872645.1 of Planctomycetota bacterium. GTDB lineage: Bacteria > Planctomycetota > Planctomycetia > Planctomycetales > Planctomycetaceae > SXKJ01. Next base: position 7,730 of record VGZH01000139.1, read on the forward strand.
TTCGAGTTGACCGACGCAGATTCAAAGAGCCGACAGCCGCACTGGCTGCGGTATCGGCATTTCGTTCCAACCCCGGATGTCTGGCGGGCGGCACTCAAAAACGAGGAAGGGGATCGGCTTAATAATTTTGGCAGCAATGGGGCCGCTGCTTTGAAATCGCCGAAACCGCAACTGATCACCGATTTTTGCGGCTACAACGCATTTTCGTCCGCACAGGATTTTGATCTCGACAGTTATTTCTGGGTCGGCGACCTGACTATCGGCTGCAACGTGAAGATCGACAAGCTGGCGGAGTCTGCGGAATTGCTGCTCGAACTCAACGAAGGGGTGCATCGTTATCGCGTTCGCGTCAACCCGAACACCGGTGAAGCTCAATTGTCGCGAGTCGTCTGGCTAAGCCGCAGTGACGAGGAAGAAGAAACGTTTGCCAAGGCAACAACCCCGTTGCACGGTGTCGGAAACCATCGCGTCGAATTCGCCAATGTTGATCAGCGTTTGTGTTTGTGGGTCGATGGTCGTCTGATCGACTTTGGTTCCAGGGGGGGGGAATACCCGCTTTCGGAAATCGAGAACCTCGGTCCGCAGGACGAAGATTTGACGCCGGTCGGCATCGCGTCGCGGGGCATGAATGTCGAAGTCTCACATCTGCAAATTTACCGAGATATCTACTATCAAAGCACTCACGAACAACAAACGCAGGATTTTGCGCCATTGAGTTCCCATTTCGAAGAGTGGTCCCCCTGTTCGTCGCATCGGCATCTGCGACAGTTGCTGAGCCAGCCGGCCGCGTGGTGGGAGTCGTATCAAGCGTGCAGCCACGAAGCGCGATTCGAACTCGGCTCAGATGAATTCATGATGCTCGGCGACAACAGCCCCAAGAGCAAAGACAGCCGGCTGTGGGAAAACGATCGCCGAGCACAGCATCGCCACGCCGTCCCACGATCAGCGTTGGTCGGCCGAGCGTTCTACATTTACTGGCCGCACGGGCAGCCCTTTCTGAACGGCGGCGAAGGCTTTCCCGTCTGGAATCACAAGAAGATCGAACCCAAACGAATGCCCGATGGCTCGGTGATCCTGGAGGAGATCAAGACGGACTATCCCGATGTCCGTTTTCCGTTCTATCCCAACCTCGGCCGAATGCACCGCATTCGCTGATCGACTGGAAATCGCAACGTCAAGGAGGACGTGATGCCTTTGCTGGAATGCCACGGACTGGTGAAAGATTATCCCGGAAAGCGCGCGGTCGATGGCGTGGACTTCAGCGTCGAACGTGGCGAGATCGTCGGATTGCTCGGCCCCAACGGGGCAGGCAAGACGACTTCGTTCCGGATGTCGTGTGGAATGATCGCGCCGACCGAAGGGCACGTCTTCCTGAACGGAGTCGAGGTCACAGGCTGGCCGATGTACAAGCGGGCTCAGGCCGGCATGGGCTATTTACCGCAAGACGAGAGCATCTTCATCAAGCTGACCGTCGAGCAAAACATCTTGGCAGTGCTCGAATTTCTGCCGATGACTCGCGACGAACGGCAGGCCAAGATCGATCAGTTACTGGGAGAATTTGGGCTTACCGAAAAGCGGCGTCAGATCGCTTCGACATTGTCGGGCGGTGAGCGTCGCCGACTGGAAATCGCTCGCTGTCTGGCAACCGATCCAGTTTTGATTCTGCTCGACGAGCCATTCACTGGAATCGACCCGGTCACCATTCACAGCATTCAGGACATCATCGCCGGCCTGTGCAAAAAAGGGATCGGTATCCTGCTGACCGATCACCGTGAACGGGAAACGCTGACAATTACCGACCGTAACTACGTCATTTCCGACGGCAAAGTGATTGCCACGGGCAACGCCAAATCGGTGCTCGCCAATCCGGAAGCGCGGCGGCTGTATTTTGGCGAACGCTTCGA
>VGZH01000140.1 GCA_016872645.1 Planctomycetota bacterium
AAGATGTCCTTTCAAATCGAATGCCCCAACTGCGGCTGCCGGCCAGTGTGGGAGTTTCATTACGGCGGCCCCTCGCGTCAGCGGCCGGAGGGTTCCGTGACCGAGCGGCAATGGGCCGAGTTTCTTTACAATCGGCCGAACATCGCCGGCGAGCAGACCGAGTGGTGGTATCACCGCTCCGCGTGCAAACTGTGGTTCCAAGTCCACCGAGACACGCGCATCAACAAGGCGTTTGAGTCGAAACGGATCGAGGCACCGACAAAGGCGACTGGTTCGTGACCAAAACGAAGTGCAAAGTGACGAGTGCAAAGTGGCGGACGACCAACACTCGTGACGTGTATCTTATTCCATTTTGCACTTTGCACTCGTCGCTCTGCACTCCTCACTGTGCCAAGTCCGCTGTGAAAGAATTTTCTCAACGATGAATGAACAACTGAGCGATGACAGCCAAGCAACTCCGGTGACCTACGAATTTGAATTCGACGGCCAGCGCGTCCGCGCCGAATCCGGGCAGACGGTCGCCGGCGCATTGCACTCGGCGGGCGAGCACATCGTTTCGCGGAGCTTCAAGTATCACCGCCCGCGCGGGCTGCTGTGCATGTCGGGGCGGTGTCCGAATTGCATTTGCACCGTCGATGGGACTCCCAACGTCCGCATCTGCACGCAGGCCGCGAAGCCGGGCATGGTCGTGAAGTCGCAGAATGCGTGGCCGTCGGTAAAGTTCGACCTGCTGCGGATCTTTGACAAGCTGCACCGCCTGATGCCGGTCGGGTTCTATTACAAGCGGATGTACAAGCCGCGCTGGATGTGGCCGGTCTGGGAAAAAGTTATCCGCCGCATCGCTGGCCTCGGAAAGCTCGATCGCTCGCATGGGGCGGACGGCGTGTATGACAAACAGAATCTTTTCACCGACGTTGCCGTCATCGGCGGCGGCCTCGCCGGCCTGCATGCCGCTCTCGCCGCAGCCGACGCGGGCGTGAGCGTCACGCTGATTGACGACCAACCCGCGCTCGGCGGACATCTGCGGCATGATCCTGAGTTGGCCGAGTCGCGCTTAAACGAGCTGATCAGCCGAGTCGCTTCGCATCCCGCAATCAATGTTATCTCATCCGCGACGGTCTTCGGCTGCTACGACGAAAACTATCTCGGCATTCAGCAAGGGCAGCGGATGATTCGCCTGCGAGCGGCTCAAGTGATCGCTGCGACCGGCTGCTGGGAACGACCGCTCGTCTTCGAGAACAACGACCTGCCCGGCGTAATGCTGGCGAGTGCCGCTCAGCGGCTGTTGCATCTCGATAAGTGCCGATTCCCTGGCGAGGTGGTCATCGTCACCGATAACGCGCAGGGCTATCGTGCGGCGAAACAGCTCAGGGCGGCGGGGACTCGGATCGCGGCGATTGTCGATGTGCGTGACAATCCGCCGGAATCGCTGGAAGGCGTGCGCAGGTTTCTCGGTCATACGGTGATCTCAGCGAGCGGGTCGCGACATGTGGGCGGAGTCGTGATCGCGCCGCTGGCCGGACATCCCAAGCAGACCTTGTCATGCCGTTGGCTGGTGCAAGCAGTTGGGTTCACTCCGGCAAATTCGCTGCTGTATCAGAACGGCTGCAAGCTGCGGTACGACGAATCGGTCGATCAAGCGATCGTGATTCAGCACGCTCCAGCGATGCACTCCGCCGGCGCGGTGAATGGACTTCACGACCCAGGCAACGCAGCGGCGGACGGGCAGCGTGCGGGGAAAGCCGCTGCCGAGGCTCTGTGTTCTCCGTGCCACCGTGTTTCAGATCCACCCGCCGAAAACAATCTTGAAATACCGAGGCACGGAGGACACAAAGAGGAAGAATCGCCGCCGTGCCATTACGTCGCCCCCTCCGGCGCGAAGAAAAAATTCGTCTGCCTCTGCGAGGACGTCACTGAAAAGGACATCTGCGACGCGATCGACGAAGGCTACTCGAACATCGAGACGTTGAAGCGGTACTCGACGGTCAGCATGGGGCCGTGTCAGGGAAAGATGTGCCAGGCGGCCGCGATTGCGATTTGTGCTCGGCACAACGGGCAGTCGATTGCCGAGACCGGCGTCACCACCGCGAGACCTCCGGAGCAGCCGTTGCCGCTGGGCGTGTTGGCCGGGCGAGCGGTGCATTTCTCGTTGGTCCGCCGCACGCCGATGCACGCTTGGCATGAGCAGCACGGAGCCAAAATGGGTGACGCGGGGAACTGGAAGCGTCCGCAGGTCTACACGTCGGTCACTCAGGAATACGAAGCGGTGCGGCAGCGAGCGGGGCTGATCGACGTCTCGACGCTCGGAAAGATTGAGCTGCGTGGCCGCGACGTCGTCAAGTTCCTGGAGTTCATCTATCCCAATCGCTTTGCAAACCTGAAAGTCGGACGAGTCCGTTACGGAGTGATCTGCGATGACGCGGGAATCATTCTCGACGACGGCACAATCGCGCGGCTGGGTGAGGATCGGTTCTTCCTCACGACGACAACCGGCAACGCGGATGCGATCGACAGTTGGTTCCGCTGGTGGTTGGCAGCTCGACCGCAGTGGGACGTGCGACTCACCAACGTGTCGGGAAGCTATGCCGCAATGAATCTCGCCGGCCCGCGCAGCCGCGAGGTTCTCAAGAAGCTGACCGACGCCGATCTCTCTCGCGACGCGATGCCGTATCTCGCCGCCAGCGAAATCCAAATCGCGGGGGTGCCGGCCATCGTGCTGCGGATCGGCTTCGTCGGCGAACTCGGTTACGAGATTCACGTCCCCGCGCAGTTCGGCCAGCACGTCTGGGAAGCAATCCTCGAAGCCGGCCGCGAGTTCAACATCGCCCCGTTCGGCCTCGAAGCTCAGCGCCTGCTGCGGCTGGAGAAAAAACATTTCCTCCCCGGAGTCGATACCGACGCCCTCTCCAACCCGCTGGAAGCCGACCTGCCGTGGATCGTGAAGCTCGACAAGGAGGACGATTTCATCGGCAAACGCTCGCTCGCCCGTTCGTTGCAACGCGGCTCGCGAAACAAACTCGTCGCGTTTCAATTGAACGAACCGATCGTCCCCGACCTCGCCTCACTGGTGCTGACCAACGGCAAGCTCGGCGGCCGTATCACGTCCATCGGCCAATCCCCGGCAGCCGGAGGCACAATCGGCCTCGCGTGGATTCCCGCTTCGCTCTCACGCAACGGCGATACGATCCAAATTCAGATCAACGGCCGGCTGGTCGACGCCGTCGTGCACGACGAACCGTTCTACGATCCGAGCGGAGAGAAATTGAAAAGTTGATTCGAAGGACGGGTACTCCTGCCCGTCCGCTTTGAAAAACAAACACAGGAAGGGCAAGAGTGCTCGTCCTACGAAGGTGATGACGATGACATCTCCGATTGCATGTGGTCCGCTGCTCGACCTGCATCGTCGAGGCGGTGCGACCATTGAATTGAAAGACGGCTGGCAAGTCGCTGTGCGATATCCGCAGGCTGCGGATCGAGCCAGCAATGTGCTGGTCGATCTATCGCATTGGCCGACATTTGAAATCAACGGGCCGGAGACCAGCGCGGCGGTCGCCTCGCTGTGCGGAGCAGACGTGCCGTTGCGGAAGATTCACAGCGAAGGTGAACGGCACGTCTATCGTCTGACTCCGACCCGGGCGATCGTGTTCGGCAAGGCTACTGCGATTGACGTCACTGGCGGTTGGGCGTCGCTCGCATTGATCGGGCCGGATGCGGAGCGGATTTTGAACAAGGTCACGGCGGTCGATCTGCGCGAGCGGACGTTGCCGGTGCTGTCGTGCTGCCAAGGTCCGATCTTTGGAGTCAACACGCTCTTCGGTCGGTTCGCGGGCCGCTTCGATTTGCATGTGTGCAGCGACTCGGCGGAGTTCTTTTGGGAAGTGCTGATGGATGCTGGCGCGGAGTTCGGTCTGCGCCCGGCGGGGATTGAAGGAATCAGTGCAAAGTGAAGAGTGACGAGTGCAAAGTACAAAACGAAATTGCAGCCATTTTGCAGTTGGCACTCGTCACTCTGCACTTTGTTCCTGACTGGCATAAGGGAAAATGATGGTTTCGCAGCGAATGTGGCGAGAACATGAACTCAAAGACCAATACGACGTCGTCATCATTGGCGGCGGCGTGCATGGGTTGGCGACGGCGTACTATCTGACCAAGCTCGGCGTGAAGAACATCGCGGTGCTGGAGGCGAAGTACATCGGCTTTGGCGGGTCGGGGCGGAATACGGCGATCGTGCGGTCGAACTATCGGACGCCGGAGGGGATCGCCTTCTACGACTTGTCGGTGAAGTTGTACGAGCAGTTGGCGGCAGACCTCGACTTCAACGTGATGTTCTCGCAGCACGGACATCTCACTCTCGCTCACAATGAACGGGGCGTGACGGGACTCACCGAACGAGCCAACACAAACCAGTTGATGGGGGTCAATTCGCGAATCATCTTCCCGCAAGAGATTCAGCAGATCGTTCCCGACTTGAACGTCTTCGGGCACAGCCGATTTCCAATTCAAGCCGCGCTGTATCACCCGCCCGGCGGCATCATCCGGCACGATGCGGTCGTGTGGGCCTACGCTCGCGGAGTTGATCGAGGCGGCGGGCATGTGCATCAGAAGACCGAAGTCACGGCCATCGAAGTTCAGAACGGCCAAGTCGAAGCGGTCGACACGAATCGCGGACGGATCAAGACGAAGATGGTGCTCAACGCGACGGCCGGTTACGCGGGACTCATCAGCCGCATGGTTGGACTCGAAATTCCGATTGAGACGCATCCATTGCAAGCGGCCGTGACCGAACCGCTCAAGCCGTTCCTCAATTCGGTGATCGTCTCCTCGACGCTGCACGTCTACGTTTCGCAGACCGATCGCGGCGAACTGGTGCTCGGAGCCGAAGTCGATGACCACGCGAGCTACTCGTTGCGCGGCACGCTCGCCTTCCTCGAAGGGGCGGCGATTCACTTGCTGGAACTTTTCCCGCATCTCGCCAACGTGAAAATCCTGCGGCAATGGGCTGGGCTGTGCGACATGACTCCCGATTACTCGCCAATCATGGGTGGGACGCCCGACGTCAAAGGCTTTTACATGACCGTCGGCTGGGGAACTTATGGCTTCAAGGCCGGACCGGCATCGGGCTATCTGATGGCCGAACTGCTCGCCTCCGGCAAGACGCCAAAGAGGCTCGAACCATTCGCGTTGACTCGCTTCTACGACGACTGTCTCGTGGGCGAGAAAGCCGCCGCATCGGTTTCGCACTGAGTCGCCAACCCAAGCCTAGCGTGAGACAAGCTCGCTTCGAGCGCTGGCCTGCCAATGGTGTATTCAATGGTCGCGTTGCTCATTGGACGATGGGCCGGCGCGGCGAAGCGCGGCTGGTCTCACTCTACTTTGTCAGCGCTGAACGATCGGTCGGAACGGGCGAGTCGACGGGCCAATGTAGTCCGCGGTGGGGCGGATCAGGCGATTGTCGGCTCGTTGTTCAATGACGTGTGCAGCCCATCCGGCCGTGCGAGCGAAGACAAATAATGGCGTGAAAAGCAGCGTCGGAATGCCCAGGAAGCGATACGCTGATGCGGCATAGAAATCGAGATTCGGGAACAGTTTCTTCTCGCGTCGCAAAACTTGCTCGATCCTCTCCGAGATGGCGAACAGTTGCGCGTCGCCAGCGGCTTGCGACAAACGGCGGCTCCATTCCTTGATGACGTCTGAGCGTGGGTCGCGGTCCCGATAGACGCGGTGACCGAAGCCCATGATCTTTTCTTTGCGGCTCAAGGCGGTGAGCACTCCCTGCTCGGCGTGATCGGGATCGGTGAAGCGTTCGATGAGCTCCATCGCCTGCTCGTTGGCTCCGCCGTGCAGCGGCCCACGCAGCGTGCCGATACCCGACGTGATTGCCGAGTACATGTCCGACAGCGTCGAGGCGGTGACTCGTGCCGCGAACGTTGAGGCATTGAATTCGTGCTCGGCGTAAAGCGTGAACGAGGCATCCAATGCTCGACGGTGCTCAGCTGAGGGCTGAACCCCGTGCAGCAGGTGCAGGAAGTGGCCAGCCATTGTCGGCTCGGGCGATTCGGTGTCGATGCGGTTTCCCGACCGAGCGAAGTGGTGCCAGTACGCCAGCGCCGATGGAAAGATCGCCAGCAATCGCTCGGCAACGCGAAACTGATCGGCGGCGGAATGTTCCGGCTCCAGACAGCCGAGCGCCGAGCAAGCGGTTCGCAACACGTCCATCGGGTGTGCCGACTCTGGCAGTTGTGCGAGGACCGCTTTGAGTTGTGCCGGCAAATCTCGCTGTGATTGCAGCCGGGCCAGAAACGCATCCAACTCAAGTTGCTTCGGCAGTTCGCCGTACAGCAGCAGCCAGGCGACCTCTTCAAAGATCGCATGCTCAGCGAGGTCTTCGATCGAGTAACCACGATAGGTCAGCCCCGCGCCTTCTTTTCCGACCGTGCTGAGCGCCGTTTGGCCGGCAACGATTCCGGCCAAGCCGGCGGTGTTGGTCGAGATGCTCATGGTTGGTCTCCGAACTAAGTCAGCCTTTGCAGGCGGACCCGATTCGTGGTCGTCGTGGTGTTGCCAAATCGGATCAGACTGAAAAGCCCGACCTATGGCTGATAGTTCAAGACATCGTACAGCTCGGCGCGCGATTGCAATTGGTGAATCAGGTCTCGTTGCGTGCCGCATTGTCGCAGTGTGTCGTAGGTCATCTTGGCGGCCGCGCTCATTGCGCGGAAGGTGGTCAATGGGTACAGAGCCAGCCGCACGCCGACGTCTCGTAATTCGTCGAGCGTGAACAGCGGCGTCTTGCCGAACTCGGTCAGGTTTGCCAGCACGGGGACCGGGACGGCTGTCGTGAATTGGCGGTACTCGTCGAGCGTCGTCAGAGCCTCGGCGAAGATCATGTCGGCTCCGGCGGCGACGTATTGCCCGGCGCGGTCGATCGCGGCGGAAAGTCCCTCGACCGCTGCGGCATCCGTGCGAGCCACCACGACGAAGCCGGGATCGGTGCGTGCGTCGATCGCCGATTTCACGCGAGCAACCATCTCGGTCGCCGAGACCAATTGTTTGCCAGGGAGATGTCCGCAGCGTTTGCGATCCACTTGATCCTCAAAATGAATGGCCGCGACGCCGACTCGGATCATCTCACGCACCGTCTGAGCCATATCACCGAATCCAGTGTCGACATCGACCAGCAGCGGCAACGCCGTCGCACTGGTGATGCGACGAGCGTCCTCGACGACATCCGCTAACGTGGTGATCCCGATGTCCGGGACTCCAAACGAGGCGTTCGCGACGCCAGCTCCAGAGAGATACAGCGAGCGGAACCCCGCTCGCTCGGCCAACAGGGCGCAGTAGGCGTTGATTGTTCCGACGATCTGTAGCGGTCGCTCGGCCTCAACCGCCGCGCGAAGCAGTTGGCCAGGAGAATTGGGGGAAGAAGTGTGCATGATTCACCTGCGACCGTGACCGACAAAATGGCTCGCGAGCAGTATATTCTCCCCCGCCGTCGAGTGGCGTGCTCGGCGAGCAAATGTCCCCGCCAGCGAATTCTCTTTCAACAAGACCGACCATGACCGCGAGTCCTTCTTCGCTCCCCCCGGATGCCTTGCTGGCCGAAATCGCTGACTTCGTGACGACTGATTCAACGCGGAGCAACGAGGCGCAGGCGACTGCGCGGCTGTGCCTGATGGACAGCGTGGGTTGTGCGTTGCTCGCCTTGAACTTTCCGGAATGCACGAAGCTGCTGGGGCCGGTCGTGCCGAATGCGGTGTTGCTCAGCGGTTCGCGAGTGATCGGGACCGATTGGAAACTGGACCCGGTGCAGGCGGCGTTCAATCTCGGCACGATGATTCGGTGGCTCGATTACAACGACACTTGGTTGGCGGCCGAGTGGGGGCATCCCTCCGATAACTTTGGCGGGATTCTCGCGACGGCCGATTACCTCAGTCGACAGCGAACCTCGAAGGGAGCCGCGCCGCTGACCGTGCGAGACGTTCTTGCCGCTGCGATCCAGGCATACGAGATTCAAGGGGTCCTTGCGCTGGAGAACGCCTTCAATCGAGTCGGGCTGGATCACGTCATCCTTGTGCGAATTGCGACGACGGCGGTTGTCACACGGATGCTGGGCGGTTCGCGGCAGCAAGTGCTCGACGCGGTCAGCAATGCGTGGCTGGATGGCGGAGCGTTGCGGACGTATCGACATTGGCCGAATACCGGCTCGCGCAAGAGCTGGGCGGCGGGTGACGCGACGCGGCGCGGAGTGCAACTCGCGCTGTGGACGATGGCCGGCGAAATGGGATATGCGACGGCGCTGACGGCGAACCAGTGGGGCTTTCAGGATGTCGCAATGCGCGGCAAACCGATCACGCTCGGACGACCTCTAGCGAGCTATGTGATGGAGAACATCCTTTTCAAGGTCTCGTACCCGGCCGAGTTTCATGCTCAAACAGCGGTCGAAGCGGCGGTGACGTTGCATCCGCAAGTGCGTGACCGCTGGCAAGACATCGCGAGGATCCGCATCGAGACGCACGAGTCGGCGATGCGAATCATCAGCAAGATCGGCCTGCTGCGGAACCCGGCCGATCGCGATCACTGCTTGCAGTACATGGTCGCCGTTGCTCTGCGGCGCGGCACGCTGACCGCAGACGACTATGAAGACTCGGCCGCGGCCGATCCGCTGATCGACCGACTGCGCGATCAGATGGAAGTCGTCGAAGAGCCGCGCTACTCGCGCGAGTACCTCGACCCCGACAAACGCTCGATCGCCAATGCCATTCAGATCTTCTTCGCCGACGGATCGAAGACCGAGCGTGTCGAAGTCGAATATCCGATCGGCCATCGCCGCCGCCGCTCGGACGCGGTGCCCCTGCTGCGAGACAAATTTCAGCACAACGCCGGGACTCGTTTCGCACCGGAACGTGTCCAACGCCTGCTGGAACTGTTCGCCGACGAGAGTCGGCTTGATGCCATGCCCGTTCACGAATTCATCAGTCTGTTCGCAGGGACAGGCCGCTAAAAGTAGACCGATCACTCCGTGGCCGGCACGTCCGAGTCACGGAGCGACTCGTCTACTTTCTTTCGCCGGTCCCCATAGAATGCCGCCGCGAGGAACCTTTACACCTTTCGCCGGGGAGTCGGTGACTTGTCCACGCAGCGTGAATTGATTCGCGATCTGGAACAACAGGAGCAGCAGCTTCGCGAGGGGGGCCGCGAGGCGGGTGTCGCTCGACAGCGGAAGCTCGGTCGGCTGACCGCGCGTGAGCGGATCGCAGAGTTGCTCGATCCCGGCATGCCGTTCCGTGAGCTCGGTCTGTGGGCCGCTTGGGGCATGTACCCGGAATGGGGTGACGTGCCGGCGGCCGGAGTCGTTGTTGGACTCGGACGAATCAGCG
>VGZH01000141.1 GCA_016872645.1 Planctomycetota bacterium
GGTGTGCGCATCCCGTAGACAAGATTCGACTGCCAGGTTCCTCTCAGATTGTCGGCCAAATCCATCCAGCGGCTCAAGAATGGGCCCCCTTTTTTGACCAATGATCAATTCGACCTAAGTTTGGCCTGTTCGGGAAAGCTCCGGTGAGAGGGCTAATTGAAAACGCCTCGAAATAAAGAGTGCCGCAGGACGATTCGATCGTGCTATGTCCCGATCAGTTTGCGAAACAAGGATTTGTTGCGATGTGAATCGCTCTCCAACAACCAGGGCCCGAATCCCCTTGGGGTGCGTTTGAATCGTCGCACGAGGAGCACGCAAATGAAACTTGGAAATCGTTCACGTCGGACCGGCTTCACGCTGGCCTAAGTCTTGATCGTGGTCGTCATCCTCGGCATTCTCGCCGCTACGGTCCTGCCACAATTCAGCCAAGCGTCGAAGGACGCGAAAGAAAGCTCTGTCGTGCAGAATCTGCAAATGATTCGTCACCAAATGGGCCTGTGCAAATTTCAGCACGACGGCAAATTACCGGTCGAAAGCACGACCGACACCACCGCTTTTACGAACCAAATGACGCAGAAAACAACGTTGACCGGGATTGTTGATGCCACGAACGACAACCTGGACCCGTACCTCTTCGGCGAGTTGCCGCAGAATTCCTAAAACAACTCGCGGCTGGTCAGCGTCAAGAACGGTGCCTGGCCGCAGCCCACTAAGATGGTTCGGGCGCGCACAGCTGGGCTTACAGCAGCACGACCGTTGAAGCCCATGCAAACGTTGATCCGGCGATCAAGTCGATCGTCGAGGTCACGAAGTCGATCAGCGACCTCTATTCTGTGAGATTCTCACCTGTGTTGAGGTGTATGGCTTTTCATTCGGAATTCTCGCCGCCATCCTGAGGCTTCTGGGCCTCGGGACGGTTGGCGCACGCCGGCTTGTCTGCGACCATGCCCCCCTTCGCACGCGGCCAACTGTGACCGGGTGCATGGCGGGATGATCAGCAACATACGGAGGTGTGCTGTGAACTGTATCCGCTTGCAAGGACCGCTCGACCGCTACACCATCGATTCCAACCTGTGGATCGATCTGCTCGACTGGGCGCAAGACAACGGTTGGGAACCGAAACACCCGCGTGAACTTTACGACGACAGTCTGCACCATTTGACGGTCAGCGACGAGGACGCGGCCAATCTCGCCGATGCGCTGGAATTCATCGCCGGCGATTTGGTGTTGCACGAACTGAGTCAAGTCTCTGACTGCTTCATGCGTGATTTGGTGGACAGCCTGCTGAAGCTGACCATCTTCTTTCAGCAAGGCGGTTTCCAGATTGCCAGCCCGATGGCCGCCGCCGGGTAATTCAGCCTGTCCGTGGGAACTGGATTTCGCCAACGGACATCAATCCCGGACGAGCCATGCCGAACTGCCAGACCTACCGCTTCTCAAGGTGATGCGGGGCAGTCTCTGGCGGTGTCCAGTTGTTCATGCCGTCGTTGGCCTCTTTGATTTCCCGAATGTGGTCGGCAGTCGGCGGTGCATTCGTACCGAACTGCACGATCTTTGGCTTGCGATGCCGAGTCAGCTTGTAACGCGTAAATGCCTTCGGCTTGCGAAACAGCCCAAACCATTTTTCCTCTTCGTTTATGATTGCGTCTTTTGGCTTTTCACGCAGCACATAAAGCACTACTGCCAGAGCGACGAAGACGCCAGACATCACCAGAATTGGCTTACCCGGCTCATTCGCAAACGTCAGCAGGATGACGCCACAGAAGAGAACACCGAGAAAACAAACGACCCCGGTCGCCAACCAGGAAACCGCTTCGCTTCCACTGTCTCGTTTCCCGGACATGCATCGATTCCCGTCACTCACGACGGACCGTCAGCTACTTCGGCCCGCCCGTATGCACGAACAAGTCTAGGTAGATCACCAGCACCATCAAACCCAATACAAAGGCCATTCCACAATAGGTGGCACCGATCAACACTCGCTCGCTGGGACGCTTACGTGTCACCGCCTCCCAGCACAAGAAGACCATGTGACCACCGTCGAGCACCGGGATCGGCAGGAAATTCAGTACCGCGAGATTGACGCTTAGAAAGCCCAAGAACAACAGCAATGGGCTGAGTCCTTGGCTGGCGAACTGGTGAGCGACTTTGGCGATTCCGATCGGGCCATGCAATTCTTTGAACGACAAGTCACGGCGGACAAGGCTGCGGAGCGTCAGATAGATTTCGACTCCCGTGCTGCGTGCATGACCGGCTGCCATCGCGAACGCCTCGCCAAATGTGTCGGCCCGTTGAATCGTAAATTCGTCATCGAACACAAAACCTCGGTCGGGGAAAAAAAGCGACGAGTTCGGATCGCGAGCCGGTTCAAGTTCTACAATTCGTTTTTGGTCGTTGCTGGCGACCGTCAGTCGTACGTGCCGAGTGGGCGCTATCTGCATGAGCCAAAATGCCTGAGCCCAAATGTGTGGCTGTTTGTCGGTGACCTCGAACTTCATCGAGCCAAACGCCGCGCTGAATCCATCATCCTTCGCATCGGGCGGCAAGACGAGTTCAATGGCCGTGATCGTTTCATCGGCGGCAATCTTGCCATCGGCGGGGCTATCGGATTGAACCTTCAGAACGCGCGATGTGAGGTGGTACGCGACACCAATCGACGGCACCGAAAGCGGCGAATCTTTGAGCTCAAAACGATCCGTCCAGCCGGTACGGTTACGCGGAGTCAGATTGGCGACAAGCGTTTTCTTCGTCCCTTCGACTTCGCGGGTGTATTCGATCGAAACAATTTGACCATGTCGGCTCTGGAAATAGTCCGGCAGGTCGACCGGATCGATTTCCTTACCGACTTCTTGGCCATCGACTTTGGCGATCTTGTCTCCCGGCTTGAGCTGCACTTGATCTGCGGGCGAGTCAGCTTCAATCGCGCTGATCTTCTCAATATCCATCGACAGCCCCAGCCGACGGAAACGATTCGGAGCGACCGAAATGGACACTCGCTCCCGCTTTTCTGCCGGACCGCGTTCGACAACAAACTCCAATTCTTCGGCTCGACGTTCGGACAACAGCGTTTGCAATTCCGCGAAACTCTTTACCGCCTGGCCGCCAACTTCGACGATCCGGTCCTTCGGTTGAAACCGACCCGCTTCCGCGGCGGGAGTTCCCAAGAGGGTACATGGCCCGTTTTCCTCGCCCAGCGCGGTCAATCGTAAATCCCAGCCAGGTGCCACGCCGATCATCCGCCGCGTATCCGACTTGTCGGGGGTCAGTGTCTTCTTGAACGTCCGACCGTCACGGTAAATGCCTTCGATCTCAACATCCCCGCCCGTCAGAGCCACCCCACGCATAATGTCGCCGAAGTCCGAGCACTCGCGTCCGTTGATCCGCGTGAGCAGATCGCCGGTTTGCAGTCCCGCTTTCCAGGCCGGCTTGCCGACCACAATCGGCCCCAGCCGCGCCGGCCGCGTCTGCACGCCGCCTTTGAAGGCGATCGCGAAGAACACCAGCCCCGTCAAGATATTCATGATCACGCCGGCCGAGATGATCGCCATCCGCTGCCAGACCGGCTTTGCCGAGTAGGATCGCGGATCCGCGGCGATTTCCTCGGTGGTGAGTTGGCTCGGATCCATGTCGTCCTGGCCGAGCATCTTCACATAGCCGCCGAACGGAATCGCGGAGAGCGCGTATTCGGTGTCTCCCTTTTTGAAGCTCCACAGAATCGGGCCAAAGCCGATGCTGAACCGTTCCACAAACACACCACACCACTTCGCAACGGCATAGTGGCCGAGTTCGTGAAAGAAAATCACAAGCCCCAAACCGATAAGGACCCACAACCAGCTCAAAGCGGTCGCGCCCAATTTAGAAAAATCAAACGCGGCGATCATTCCAACAGCGATCAAGTCCACCGAGCGATCTCCTGGCGAGCCTCGCGATCGAGACGGAGCAATTCCGACAGAGACGGCGAGGCATCGAAGTCATGTTGGTCGAGCACTGCTCGACAGGCACGGGGAATGTCGCAGAAACAGAGATTTCCTGCTAGGAATCTTTCGACTGCGGCCTCATTCGCCGCGTTGAGCACTGCTCCGCAGGTGCCACCGCGCGAAGCGACCTCAAACCCCAGCCGCAATGCGGGAAAGGCATCAAGGTCAGGAGGCTCGAAGTGCAGGCCGAATGCTTTTTTCCAGTCGAGTGGCGTGGCGATCGATTCGCATCGATCGGGAAACGTTAACGCGTACTGAATCGGCAAACGCATGTCCGGAGGCGAAAGTTGTGCGATCACGCTGCCATCCACGAACTCCACGAACGAATGCACCACCGACTGCGGGTGCACGACAACTTCGATCTGATCGTCCCGCAGACTGAACAACCACTTGGCTTCGATGACTTCCAGCGCCTTGTTCATCATCGTGGCCGAGTCGATCGTGATCTTTGGTCCCATATTCCAGGTCGGATGGGCGAGAGCCTCGGACGGGGTGACGCCCTGCAGCTGTGCCGCCGTTCGGCCGCGAAACGGCCCGCCGCTTGACGTCAGCACGACCCGTTTGACCTCGCTTGTCCGTCCAGCTTGCAACGCTTGAAAGATCGCACTGTGCTCAGAATCGACCGGAATCAACCTGGCGTTCGTCCGTTTTGCCAATTCCATGACGAGCGAACCAGCAACGACAAGCGTCTCTTTGTTCGCGATTGCTACCGTCTTGCCGCATTCCAGCGCAATCCAGGTCCCTCGCAGACCGGCCGCTCCAACAATCGCGCTGACGACGACATCCACCTCGGGCGCAGAGCACAACCGCTCGATGCCGCTCTCACCAAATAGGAGTTCTGTCTTCGTCGAAAATGCCTCGCGATCGACAGCTTCGCTCAACGAATCGTCGGTAACGACCGCCCAGCGAGGATGATTGGATTTCGACTGTTCCGCCAATTCCCGCCAGCGACGATGTGCGGTAATTCCCGATAGCGACAGCCTCTCTGGCAACGCGGCGAGCACTTGCAAGCAGTTGGTGCCAACCGATCCAGTTGATCCGAGAACAGCGATCCGTTTCATGCGGCGGAATCCGTCAAGGTTTGAGAGACCTCAAGGCTACTGGCTGGCACCCGGAAGATGAAGCCGACACACAACGGTCAAATCCGCTCGATTCCTCTCGTCACAGACCTCGTTTCTCCCTCCGATTCGCGCCGGCAAATCAAAAATAGCGCCGTTGACAGAAAAAACTCGTCTGGCCTAAAAGCACATGCGTGTTGAAAAGCAACGCGACCAACGGCGTCTTTGCATGCTGGACAGCCGTTTTGCGCAGTCGGGTTAAGCGTTATTGAATCAAGCACGCGCAAGGAACCGACCGGCTTCGCACGGATTACTGAGGCGTTATGAATTCGATATCGCGCCGGGCTCTCTTGGCAGCATCAGCCGGGATTTTATGGGGATGGCGGCGTCCGGATCGAATCGCCCAAACTGATGGCGAGGATTCTTTCCGCATCGCCCCCCCGGCAAATCACGAGGAAGCTCCGCACTTCATCGGTGCGTTCATCGGTCATGCGGAACCTCTAGGCGTCGCTCATTGCCCCTCCATTTGCCAGCTTTCCGATGGACGGTTAGCGACAGCTTGGTATGCGGGTTCACGAGAAGGAGCCAAGGACGTCTCCATTTGGATGTCTCGTTCTGTCAATCAGACGAACTCCTCAGGCACAAATACGGCCTGGGAGCCTCCTCGCGCGTTGGTAGATCGTCAATCAGCTTCTGCTGAGCTGTCTCGATACGTGAAGAAAGTTGGGAATCCCGTCATCTTCACAGATCACCGAGACCGAACCTGGTTGATTTATGTAAGCATTGCGGTTGGAGGCTGGTCGGGAAGTTCGCTCAATGTGAAGTGTTCGCTTGATGGCGGAGAAACCTGGAGCGACAGTGAACGATTAGTTCTCAGCCCCCTGGCGAACTTGAGTGAGCTCGTGCGTGCCACTCCCGTTTTGATGAACTCTGGACGAATCGCGGTTCCGATTTATCACGAGTCATTCGTAAAGTTTCCGGAGCTCCTTTGGCTGGATTGGAAACACGGCAAAGTTGTCTGGGGCAAGACACGCATTGCCGGAGGTACGTCGCTATTGCAGCCGACAATTGTTCCGCTCACCCCACAAAAGGCAGTGGTTTTTCACCGAGACTATCAACGCCGAGGCACACTGTGGCAGGAAACGCTCGACGCTGGCCAAACATGGAGCCTTCCCGCGACGACTGGATTGCCGAATCCCAACTCAAGCCTCGCCGGACTTCGCCTTTCCAACGGATCAGTCTTATTGGCGTTGAATGACACTTCCGAGGATCGTCATAACCTGACTCTCGCCATTTCTAATAATGGCACGTCTGATTGGCAGCGAATTGTCGTCCTTGAAAATCAGCAACGCACGGAATTCTCTTACCCAACGATGATCCGTGGTCGCAACGGCTTCATTCATTTGGTTTACACTTGGAATCGAGAAAGGATCCGCTACTTGGAATTCAATGAGCCTTGGCTCCACGAACGACGATTGGAGGCAAAGTCATGATCGCATGGTTCTATCCAATTCTCCTCTGGGGTCTTGTCGCCTCGCTCCTAGTTGCACTCGCACAAAAATGCATAGCAGATCGAGATCCACGATGGTTACCCCTGTTCGGAGCCGCCGCAGTGCTGATCCCGTTCCAAGGAATTCCAATCGGGCGCTTTCTCCATGGCCTAACTTTCGGGTTCAGTCTTCCATCGTTTGCCCTAATTCTACACGTGATTGGGTCTGCCCACATTGGCCGACCACTCTTTTCCAAATCCGCCCACATAACCATGTGTGTCGTTGGAACCGTGTTTGGTGCCACGCTTTATCCAACCGCCCTTGGGCTAGGCACCTTCGACATTTACGCCTTAGGTTGGACTTCTGACAAGCTAACGATGTTTCTCATATTTTTTACAGCTGTCCTAATTTGGACAAACAATACATTCGGATATGTCCTGATACTCTCTGCGGCCGCTTGGCAAATTGGTCTGTTAGAGTCGACAAACATTTGGGATTACCTCGTTGACCCTGTCTATTTTCTATCGTCGATAGCTGGATTGGTTGCACACTCCTTTGACGCGCTGACCCGCAGACGACGTCGCCGTGCGTGTACAAATTGCACAACGGACTTTGAGGCACAACTTCGCACTGCCGCCTAGGTGACTTCCAGTCGATGGACACACCATAGAGCGGCATCGATCAGCGAAGGAATCGCGCTTCTTGCGACATGACTTCCTTAATAACCTGTATGTCGCGAAGTGGCCGCTTGTCCTTCATGTCGTCGAATGCATACTTCCTCCCCGTTGAGTTTTCTATCACGACACCATCAATTAAGTAAGCTTTTGAGAAATATGACGAGAGCACAGTTCCTCTGCTCTCTGGAAGCCGGAACAGATTCGCTCCGTTCGAATAGTGTTCAGCTGGAGAACTACAACCTAACGCTTCCGCCATCAATGTGGGCACCACGTCTTGATGCAGCGACATTCGCGACTCAACGCCTCCGACAGATTGCCCCGGCGACTTCACCACCAATGGTGTCTGAGTCTGCCAGCGGGTGAAATTGCTGCCGTGCCCCCAATACCCGAGTCCATTCTCATTGAATTCTTCGGCATGATCACCAGTCACAATGATCCATGTATTTTCCATCCGGCCTTCACTCTCCATTTTGTCAAACACCTGCTTTAGCAGCGCGTCTGAATAATACAAGCTGTTGTGATAGTCATTCTTGTACGGCCTCGAATCCGCAAATTTGTTCAGGGCGTACCCGCCTTCAACTCCAGGTAACGGCACAAACCTCGAATATTCAAGAGGGTAATGATATGGAGAATGGGACGTCGTTAAAAACACAAAATCAAATCGAGGCGAAGAATGACCTTTTTCTAATGATATGTTGGACAGGAATCGCTCTACGATCCACTGGTCATCTTTTCCGTAGCAATAGTCTTCAGTGGCAACACGGGAAAAAAACAAAGAACGTAAAGAAAAACGCTCCAGGTAGCTCGATGTAAACACACGCAACCTGTACCCTTGGTTGTGCAACGTCTCAGTAAACAGACTCGGATTACTCACCGGCGTCCCTTTGAATTTGTCGTAGTAGCTTGGATGCAACCCAAACAACAGACTAAACAAACCAGGCACTGTTGTTGACCCCCCTGACAAATGCCGTTCGAAACGAGTTGCCGCAGAGGCAAAATGACACAGATTCGGCATAATCTCTGGGCGCAAACTGTCAGCCTGCCAGCTTTCGAGCACAATGACCAGGATCGAAGGTTTCGAACTCTCGCTTTTGCAAACGAGAGGCACGGCTGGGTAACGCACGAGGCCTTTATTCTCGACACTCAACTCCATCCGTTCCCCACGCTTCGCGGGAAACACTGATGGCATTAATGCGCTGATCTTCGGGCCATTTTTGTGGCTGGTTACGGGATAATAGAGAGGAAATAAAGAATCGATACTGGTGATCTCTTCACGATCGTAGTGATTGGCCCAGATATGTATGACGGAATTGGCCGTGATCGCCGGAATTATCAACGCCACACCAACGGCACACACCAAACGGGAATTTTCGGGCGCGCGCATAGAAAGTCGCTTTAAATAACATACCAAGGCCCCCAAGCCCATCGCAACCAATCCAGCCGCGACTAGCACAAACGTTGGAACACCAACACCCGCGGGATTTGTTACCATCATTTCTATCAACAGCCAGTTGACATGAAATCCATATAAATTGAATGTAGCGTAATCAATCACCAAATAATTCAGCCAAACCCACGCCAGCAGGGGTGGGAGCCAGCGACTCCTCGCACTCAAGCACAACGGAAACAAGAGCCAATTTGCGACAAACAGACCACCGCCGAAGTATCCGGCTACGCTCAGCATATAAATTTTCGACAAATACGTATCTACACTCGGCGCCGACCCAGCAAACAAGCCAATCACCACCAATGAAGCACTTATAATATAAAATGTAAAATACATGTGACAGCAAGCAGTGCTTTTCATTTCAGAACACCTTCCTACTTGCTGCGAGATCGGCAGATGGCATTTAAGAGGCCTTTTGTTTTCGC
>VGZH01000142.1 GCA_016872645.1 Planctomycetota bacterium
ACCGTATCAAGTGAGGGTTATCGCCCTGCCGTGCTGGACTCTGTCGAGGTGCGGGACCGCGTCGAGCTACACGTCCGCCTGCGAAAACGCGAGTGAAGTTGGCCTGCGCCCGCCCGGCCGATCGTGGATCAGATTCCGAGGCAGGGCTTGCGCGGCGGAAGCCGCCAGCGGACCACGACTGGGCCGCAGAAGCCGGCGACATCGAGAACGCAACGATCAAGGATGCCAAGTTCCCGTAAGTCAAACGATACGAAGCAGAGCTTCTGCAACTGGAAAGCGCAAAATGATACCCATCCCACGCCGCGAGTTTGTTCATGGGCTTGGCTTCAGAATGTTGGGCCTTGGCCTGTCCAACCTGTCCGCACTGGCTGGCCCGCGTGCCGATGCCGAAGGACCGGCGGGTTTCGGCCGGGTCAAGCACTGCATTTTCCTGTTTCTGTATGGCGGGCTCAGGTCTCTTATAAGGAGAGAGCGAATGACTAAGCGAAACGTGTCAACCGTCTTCTTCGCGACGCAAGTTGCCGTGGCGATGGCGATCCTGATGGCCGGCAGCGAGGATCTGCGTGCGCAGCCGCTCTTCACCAGCCAGGATCTGTTTATCAGCGGACACGACAACGTCAATATCTACCGTATTCCTTCGTTGATCGTGTCGCCCAAGGGGACGATTCTGGCATTCTGCGAGGCGCGTCAGGGAGACGACGGCGATCCCACAAACCTGGTACTCAAGCGCAGCCTGTTTGAAGACCCGCCCAGCCAGCCCCGCAATCTCAACGGCTATCCGCGCACGTTTGGCTACGGCGTCAACTGGCAATCCATGCAAGTGGTGCTTGCGGGAAAGGGAGAGGCGATCATGCAGCCATGCCCGGTCGTTGATCGCACGACGGGCGAAATTCTGATCTGTTGCCAAGAGATTCGCGGTGGGCTTGCCAATCTGCTCAAGAACGAGTGGCACGGGCGCTGTCTGATTCTGAGCAGCGTCGACGATGGCGTGACCTGGTCGTCCCCGCGAGAGATTACGGAGAGCGTCGGTCACTTTGCCGCGGGCCCCGGAATCGGCATTCAGTTGAAGAGCGGCCGGCTGGTGATTCCTGGCTATTCCAAGGACGGCGCGCGGTGCATTTTCAGCGACGACCACGGCAAAACCTGGCGAGCCGGAACGCCCGTGAAAAACAAAGGCTGCAACGAATCGCAAGTGGTCGAACTCAGCGACGGTTCACTGCTCATGAACATGCGTCAAGGGGGCCGACGACGTTACGTGGCCCTGAGCAAGGACCAAGGCGAAACGTGGTTGAAGGAGAACAATGAAGAGTCGCTCCCCGATCCCGGCTGCCAGGCCAGCATTCTCCGATTTCCCAATCGCGCGGCGGGAGCCCGCGACCTGCTGCTCTTCGCGAACCCACCGCATCCCGCCCCCTTCGAGGCCAGGACGAATCTCACGGTAAGACTCAGCGACGACGACGGGCAAACCTGGAAGGCGTCGCGCGAGGTTGACCCAGGCCCCGGTGCGTATTCGTCCCTGGCCGTGCTGGCGGACGGTTCAACGATTGGCTTGTTGTACGAAACCGGCGAGAAGCACCCGTATGAGAAGATTGCCTTTGTGCGGTTCAATCTCGAATGGCTTACGACAACGCCGAAGAGCAACACAGGGAATTGAAATGATCAAGGCACTTGGCATGGTCACCGCACCAACCCTGGACGGATTGTTCACCCGATAAAAAATCTCAGAAGGGACACAGGTGTCATGAATTTCTCTCGTCGCACGTTTCTGGCTTCCGCGGCGGCCGCGGGAGTCGTAGTGGTCGGCGGCCGCGCGCCGCGGCGAAGTTCGGCGGCTCAAGTCGCGGCGGATGCCGCCAAAATCCGCACGTCGAATCATCTGGACGCCGACTTACACCTGTTCCTCAATCGCGAAGAGCTGGCGGCTGTCGACGACCTCGCGCTGGAGATCAACCGGCCGAAAAAGCATCCGCAGCCGGTGCTCGTCGCCGATCGACCGTGGGAAGGGGAACGGGCGCAGGCGTGGGGGAGCGTGATCGTTGAGCCGGATGGCCTCCTGCGGATGTGGTACTTCGCCTTCAACACGGAACGCAAACCGGACGAACTGGATCGGGGCGGCTACGCCTACGCCGAGAGCCGCGACGGAATTCACTGGGAGAAGCCGGACCTTGGCGTCGTCGAGTTTCGCGGCAGCAAGCGGAATAACCTCTTCTATACGTGCGCGCCGGACGGCAAGAACCTCGTCGATGAAGAACTGGCCCGTCGGAACGTCGGCCTGCCGGCGCTCAGCGAGGACGGAAAACTCATCGGCGTTGTCAACAATCTCGATGGACTCACAGTGGTTCGCGACGACCATGATCCCGATCCGATGAAGCGGTATAAACTCATCGCCAACATGCAGGACCATCGCATGTGGGCGTATGCCTACCCGGACAAGTATCCCAATGTGACCAAAGCGGCTGAACAAGAGGCCCGCACGATCATCGGGCAGTATCTCGACACCAGTCCCGATGGCATTCACTGGACACGCCAGCCGCGGCGGATTTCGCACGGCGCCGGCGGAGACTACATGATGGTGCTGCCCGATCACCGCAACCGCCGTTGGTGGCTCAACGAGCGCAGTACTAAAGGGACCGGCGGCCGCAACGCCGCCCTGCGCGTCGGAGTCAACTGGACGAACTGGTCGGACCCCGAGATCATCTTCGACAACGGACCGGAGAGCGAGTTCGGCAAACGCTTCGAGTGGCACGGCGGGATGACGCCGTTCAACTACGGGAACGTAAACCTCGGCCTGCTCGAAAAGTGGCCGAATGTTGGTTTCGGTGCGACATGCGAACTGATCTGGCAGCCGGAAGGAGGCCAATGGCAACGCGTGGCGCCGGGCGTGCCATTCCTCGATGTCGGGCCCGAAGGGGCCTTCGACCGTCTGCTGGCTTACCCGACGCACAACGCTCCGATCCGCATCGGCGACTCGCTGCACATCTTCTACACCGGCGGAGGTGTGAAGACGAATCCGAAGCAGGGAATTCCCATGTCGATCGGCCTGGCGACGCTGCGGCTGGATCGCTTCGCGGGCCTGGGGAACTGGCGTTCGCGGCGCGTGGGATCGGTCGTCACCAAGCCAGTCACGGCGACGCACCCACATCTGGACGTGAACGTCGAACTGCTGGAGGCGACGCCGCTCCAAGTCGCCGTGGTCGATGCCGAGGGGACGCCGTTGCCGGGCTTCGGGTTCGACGAATGCCAGATGAACTACGATCCGCGGCAGGTCTACACCCGCATCCGTTGGAAGCAGCGCGCGGACCTGACTTCGCTGCAGGGTCAGCCGATCCGCCTCGCCTTTCGCGTCGCAACGGCGCTGTTGTACAGCTACCGATTTTCACCCACCTGACACCGGGCTGGGCGGCACTATTTCCCACAAGGACCTGTCCTGTTTGGTCCGTCGTCAACAGAAATCGTCGCACAGGCTGTTCTGCTCGCTGGTGTGCGTCAGCACGATCGCCTTTCGAGCTGCGGCAAACTTGAAGAGCGGGGCAGCGTGGTCGCGGATCGGGTAGCCGTGCTCCTCGGGGTGCAGTTTGATCCCCACACACTGAGGCTGCTTCAGCATCGCGTCGGCCTGTGCTTACGTCGCCGGTCGAAGTGGGTCGATGACGACATACTGCTTGAGGCCGACGTTGACGGCAACGGCCTGCCGCACCACTTCGGCGGCGTCCCCGGTCATCATCTGATTGTAAAGTGGAGTCTTGCCAGCCTCGTTGCACACTCCGCGATGGCCGTAAACATCGATCGCGGATATCGAAGCAATGGGATCCATGGCACGAGTCTTTCACATGAGCACAGATCGACAATTCGCGGACGAGATGTGCCCAACTCACGTCGGAGAGGTTTGAGGCACCCATTCCGGGAGCCGCTGCTTCAGCAAGCGCACGAAGTTGTGGTACTCCTCGTCACTCGAACCGATGTACGGAGGCAGCAGTCGCAATGGCATGTCGGGCTCGTACATCTTTTCGAAGAGCTTGTCGTAACTGCCGTCGATGCGATTATCGGGAATCGTCTCAAACAGGGTCTGTATCACGATGTCCACTTCGCGTTGGATGGCGACCATGGTGGCCACATCGCGGCGCTGTCCCGCTTCGAACAAGGCCCATTGTTTTGGCCAGTTCATAATGAACGAGGCCAGGATGCCGCACTCGCCGAACAGCGATCCATACACATAGCCTGCCTCAGAAAGAAAGTGCTGCAACTGGGGCGAGTCCTCGATCAGACTCCGCAGGTGCGATTGTGAATCGCCGCAGTTCTTTGTCGCCACCAGATTCGGGTGCTCCTCTGCCAGTCGCCCATACTCCTTGCCGGTCACCATTCGCTTGGTTCGCGGCAGGTTGTAATGAATGAACTGGCAATCGGGAAAACGGCCGCACACATGTTTGAA
Organism: Planctomycetota bacterium; assembly: GCA_016872645.1. Taxonomy (GTDB): domain Bacteria; phylum Planctomycetota; class Planctomycetia; order Planctomycetales; family Planctomycetaceae; genus SXKJ01. Next base: position 4,430 of record VGZH01000142.1, read on the forward strand.
GAAGCTGAACAGCTCCTTGTCGCTGACGGCTGCCCAACTGGTCAGCGAGATCTGGTACTGGCGGACGCCGAGATCACGAGCCCGCTTGATGCGCTCGATGATCGTGGCCATCGACAGATCAATGACGCCGACGATCGGCTCAGCCTTTCCTCGACGCATTTCGTCAGCAAAGGCGGTGACGATCTCGTCGTACTGGCGATCCGTGACGGCGTAGCCTTCTCCTGCGGTTCCAAAGACATACAGCAGCTTGGTACCGTGCAGGGCGTGCTGCACATTGCGGCGGAAAATACGTTCCGCAAAGCGACCATTCTCGTCCCAGGGGATACAGCAGGTTGCCATTATCCCGCTCGGATAGCGTTTGTTCGACATCGGGCTGGTCCCTGTCATTAGATTCTTTCCTCGAAACTTCAGCGCGCGGTGCGCGCATGTCTGTGTCCGAATTGCCCCGCACTCCGGCCCGAAGTCGCGGAGCGACTCGGCCACATGAGTTGCGGCTCTCGCCCCATCAGGCGCCAGAAATCGTTGGTTGCCTCGGCAGTCCTGACTGCACCAGGATCAGTGCCAGAATAAGTATACCAATCGCCGTAATGAAACTCGCTCGCAGGCCGTAGCGATCAGACACCAGTCCAAAGACAATCGGCATCATACCGATGGTGACAGTAATCAGGTTGGTGTAGGCCGTGTTCTCGCGCATGCGTTCCGGCTTCGAGCAACTGACAATACAGTTCAGGTAGTAGACATAGAACAACTCGCCTCCGCCGAGCAGTCCAAAACCAAGCAGATACAACTTGCCTTGAACGAGCAGTGCCCAGGCGATTCCGGCGATGCAGATCGAGGTCGCGCCCAGCAGCGAGGCGATGGCGTGCATTTTTTTCACGAGTCAGCCCAATCCAATACCCATCAGACACTTGAATCCGAATCGCAACGCCAACTGAACTCCCGCGTATTTCTCGGGAGCTTCACCCAGTGTTTCGCGGGCATACAGAGACAGATTGTTCATGATCATCGTGCCTCCATAAGTCAGCAGGAAGCCGATGGCCCCATTTCGCCGACCACCCCTGCCCACATCGGGCCATCGTAGGTGAACCGCCTGTCCGAAATACCTCGGACCCGCATCGGCACCGGTGGCCCGACCAGCGGCTGAGATTTGCCACCGATGACGATGTCAATCTCCGTCGCCCCGCCGCCCGTGTTGTCCCCCTGATCGGCGAGAATGATCGGGGACTTCCCCCGTTGCTCCCCTTGATCGAGAGCCACTTGCGGCGCCAGTGGATCACGCTGCCATTGGCTGCGGCGTTCCCAAACCCACTCAGCCAACTCATCGGCATATCGCTGTGCCAGTGCTTCATCGTTGTCCGTGACGACGATCACGGAAGCGCCGACCGTCGGATTGTCGATCCACTGATAGCCCACGCCGATGCTGGCCGATAAGACGCCGGGACGCTGATCGAGATCTCGGAGCTTTTGCACCGCGTCACTCATGGGTGGCTCGGCATCGATCCACAACAGCGGCACGAGCTCATGCCCAGACTCCCGGACTCCGCGTACCAATCCATCGACAATCGTGTTCGCGTCTCCGAGCGGGCGGAGTTCGTCTCCGTACTTCACGGTGCGAGTGACCGACATCAGCGTCGTCGCTTCGGCTGTGGGAGACGGTGCCGCAAAGCCGCAGGTCTCGTGTTCAATCCCACCAGCGGCGATACGCGTTGTGGTCAAATCCTCGGGCTGGCTTTAAGGGACATCATGGATCGCACTGGCGACGTACCACTTCCCCCGTGCATCACATGCGGAATTGTACAGGCGATACCGGCGGCCGGTTTCAATGAGCGTCAACATCCCGATAGAATCGCCAATATCCGAGTATATTGCTGGTCAGAAACGAGGCTTCCATCACCGTGCCTACGGGCGTGATGGCGAGCAGATTGTGGATCAGCCAACAGCAGTTGCCGGACATGAAGCAGATTCGCATGATGCGATCGGACGCTTGGAAGCTGCCAATCGTTCCGCAGGCGACACCGGCTAAAGACAGCCAACTGAGCGGTCCGTCGTAGGTCAGTGCGACTCCGGTTACGGCGACACCCAGGAACAAATACAAGTATCGGCGGCGCTGCGTATAGATCGCCGTGACGTAGCGCGTGGCGGTCAGCACCATCATCATGGCCGGCGCGTGCCGGTCGAGCAGCAGAAAATGAACAGCATTCAATGTCGCCAGGCAGGTCAGACAGACAAGCACCGACTTACGCTGCTGAAATTGATACGACGCCAGTCCACACGAAAACGCACAGGCTGCGATCAATTGCGACCAGAGAAACGGCGTCATCGAGGTGCGTCCTTAGCTCATGGCACTGCCGAATCAGCCGTAGGGTGTGGGATAAATCCAATGGGCGTATCTTGATTCCACATTTCCCAGATGAGCAGTTATTCTAACGTTCGGCATCGATCAGGCGGCAATCGATCCTTTGTTTGCCGAGATCTCCGGGATTCTCGTCTACGACATTCTCGCAATACAGTCCAACCGATCGGGCGTCCATTGAAGGAGACTTCGTGCATGTTGACGATTCGTTCACAGACAGCGGACCTGCAGCGCGGTTGGAATCGGCGCGACGTCTTGCAGTTGGCGCTCGGCGGAGCAGCCGGGCTGTTCGCGCCGCGCGTGCCGGCGAGTTGGGCGCAAGCGGCGGCGCCTGCGGGCAAGGCGAAGGCTTGCATCTTGATCTATCTCTACGGCGGGCCGAGTCATCTCGATATTTGGGATCTCAAGCCCGAGGCGCCGGCAGAGATTCGAGGCGAATTCAAGCCGATCGCCACTCGCGTGCCGGGCATACAACTCTGCGAGCACTTGCCGAAGCTCGCTGAGCGAGCCGAACGGCTGGCAATCCTTCGCTCGTTGACGCACGACTCGCCGGCGCACGGCTCAGCCTGTCATCAGATGCTGACCGGCCATCCCGCCGCGACGCAAGGGGAGATCGCGCCGACGCCCGACGACGCGCCACATCCTGGCGCGGTGCTCGCACGCAGCGTCGCGTCGCCTGCGGTGCCCGTGTTCGCCTCGCTTCCTTGGAAGATCGCGACGCAAATCAATCTGATCCCCGGGCAGGACGCCGGCTTCCTTGGCCGGTCACTCGACCCGGTGTGGATTCAGTACGACGATCAGGAAGGGAAACGCTTCCTGCTGCCAGAGCCGGGGAAGCTCGCTACGGCGATGGCAATCGACAAAGAATCGGAAGAAACGCGCGATCGTTATGGCCGCAACGTCTTCGGCCAGAGCCTGCTGCTCGCGCGGCGGCTCGTCGAGTCGGGTGTGCGGTTCGTGACGGTGTATTGGCCCGACCGCAGGGACGAGAAAGCGTTGAACTACAACGGCGCGAGGCAGCCGGTGAGCGTGCCGATGTGGGACACGCACGGCTCGGGGACCGGCGACACGGCCAACTTTCCTTCGCTTAAGAATCGGCTGCTGCCGCCGCTCGACCTGGCGTCGAGTTCCCTGATCGACGATCTCGTTGCCACCGGGCGCTTCGACGAAACGCTACTGGTGTGGACGGGCGAATTCGGCCGCACCCCGCGCGTTCAAGGAGACGGCCGCGGACACTACTCGAAGTGCTTCTCGTCGATGCTCGCTGGCGGCGGCATCCGCGGCGGCATCATCCACGGCGCCTCGGATGCCACCGGTTCGACACCCGTCCGCGATCCCGTCAGCCCCGGCGACCTGATGGCGACCATCTACCACCTGTTGGGCTTTGCCCCTGACGCCAAGCTCACTGACCGCAAGGGGCAAGAGCGCCTGCTATTTCCCGGGCAGGTGGTGAAAGGGCTGCTCGCGTAACACGACTACACGGATGAAATCGAAACGAAGCGCCGTATTTCTTGGACCGGTCCTAACGTTCCGCATCGATCAGGCGGCAATCGGCTTCGAAATCAACTTGTGTCCCGATCAGCAGCACTTTGCCCTCGCCGGGAGGCAGTTTCATCGCCCTGAGCTCGTCAGTGATATCTCGGCGCATGACCATATCGTAGACGCGGTGAGTTCCGTGGTGGATTGTCAGATCCACTTTCTGTGGTTGAAAGCCATCTAGTGACGCGACGACCACATAGCGTGCCTTTCCCTCACCGTATCCGGGCCTTTTGACAAAGCGATGTGCCAGTACGCTCGTCGTCGAGCTCTGGACAAAATCCGTCTCGCGGTAGTCTCGTTCCAGACGAGACAGCAACGGGGCGACTCGCGATATCTGCTTGAACAACTCACCCGCGGCACGTGTGTTGTCTGTCTCGGTCCAGCCGGCGTCCCATAGCTGTCGTTCCTGATCGTCTCCGGCCAGCGTTGCATAGAACATGATCCCCGTGGCTCCTTCTGCAACGGCGACCCATCCTTGCAGCATGATCT
>VGZH01000143.1 GCA_016872645.1 Planctomycetota bacterium
GTCGTCGAGCCACTCCAACTTTTGATACAGCACCGTGCCGAGCACTTCGATTCGCTTTTTCAAAGGCACATCCGTGCCATCCCGCGTGATGATTCGGCGATCGGCACGGCCGAATCGAGGGGAATTCACGAACGCAATCCGCTTTCCATCGGGAGTCCCTGTCGATTCGATGTCGAAACCGGGGTCGCTGGTCAACCTCGTCATCGCGCCTCCAGCGCGAGGCAACGTCCACAATGCTTCTTGATAAGAGACCGCCATCGTTTGCCCATCGGGCGAGACTCGCGGTTGAATCGCTCCGATCGCATTCATCGCTGCTGCAGCGTTGTCGCGACAGGGTTCCGGGCGTTGGACTGCAGCCAGCAGTCCTGCCAACCCCGCTGTCGTGACAAGGCACACAAACAATCGTCGCATTCCGACTCCTCTCGACAATTGCGGGAGTCTTGCCTGGAGAGTTTGCCGCCGGCGTTTTGCAAATTCGATCTCCGCGCGACTCGGATCTGTGCGTCACAAAACATGAAAAAAGGACTTACTTCTCTTCGACGTAAGTCCATTTTCATGCAGTCAGGCACATCACAAATCGAATCGACCCGAGACTGAGGCACCGCGAGTCTCATCGGACAGCAGAGTTATTTGGAAATGCGGTCGAGAGGATTTGAACCTCCAAGCCCTTGCGGGCGCTAGCACCTCAAGCTAGTGCGTCTGCCAATTTCGCCACGACCGCAATTCTCGATCTCGAGTTCGTTTCCTCAGCTAGAACGTCTGCCAACTTCGCCGTTGGCTCGGCAGTGAATTGCGTCAAGCTGCGATTTGGCGACCACAGCCGACGCGAGAGGCGAGGGAGTATACTTCCGAAGATTCGCATCGCAAGTTTGATCGTTCGCCGCCGCTTGAATTTAAGTGAATGCCTTATTTGAGTCCCGCCAAGAGCGTCATTGCGTCTTTCGCTCGCGGGTGATTGGGAAATCGCTTGGTGACTGTCTCGAGCGACTCACGAGCTTTCTCCACATCTTTGAGTTCGATGAAGCACTTGGCAGCCTCGAAATGAGCCTGGCATTGCCATTCTTCATACGGGTAGCCGAAGGCGGCCTCGAGAAAGTGTTCAGCAGCTTCGGCGTTTTTCTTTGCAGCAAGGGCACATTGCCCCATCATGAAGCGCGCCTTCGCGGCGGTTTCGGTGCGTGATTCTTTGGTGACTTGCAGGAACGTGGCCTTGGCGGGGTCGAGTTGGTTTTGGTTCTGCTGAGCGATACCGATACCAAACCGGGCCTCGGCGAGTTGTTCAAACTTGGGGAATGCTTGAATCAGTGCGGTGAAGTGTTGCTGAGCTTGCGGCCATTGCTTGATCTGTGTGGTGCAGATGCCGCTGCGGTACAGAGCTTTCGCGTGGAATCGTTCGTTCTTGGCGGCGATGACGGCGGCGTAGAACGGCAGCGCCTCAGCGAATTTGTCTTGGCGGAACTGGCACTCGCCGGCGAGAAAGTTGGCGTCACCGGTCAGCATCCCTTTGGGAAACTCTTTGATTTGGTTTTGAAACGTCGTCAACGCGGCAGGGAATTGTTTTTGTTCGTGCTGCATCCAGCCAAGTTTGTAGTGCAATCGTTCGCGGAGTTCTGGAGTCTTCGCGGCGGCGATGCCGGCGGTGAAGGCAGCGATGGATTCCGCCGGCTGCTTTTGCGTCTCGTGAAACTCCCCGACTCGGAAAAATGCCTCGGCGGCGAGCGGGCTATTCGGCACCTTTGTCGCCAGTGATCGGAAAGCTTCGGCCGCTTCCTTCTCCTTCTTGAGTTCCAAGCTGGCGAAGGCGATCTCGTAGTAACACTTGTCGACATCGGAATAGTCGGGCTTCATCGTGATCACCTGCGTCAGAGTCACGATGGCCGGATCAAACTGTTTCAGTCCAACTTGGCAAAGGGCTATGGCGAACTTGGCATCAAGCGTGTCTTTCTCAACGGGCTTCGCGGTCGCGATGAACTGCGTGAGGTCTTTCAGTGCGGGATCGAATTGTTTCAGGCGGTGCTGGCAGAGCCCTCGCAAAAAAAGTGCAGCGGGGACCAGTTCGCTCTGCGGTTTCTCAGCGATGAGTTTCGTCAGGTGCGGGATCGCGTTCGGAAAATCCGGCTTCTCGAAGAGAGCGGCTCCGCTGCCGTACAGCGCGGCGGGGACGAGGTCGCTCATTGGGAAACCGGTGACGACTTGCTGGTAGAACGCCAGGGCGGTCTCCGGTTTCTTGAGTCCGCGGTCGATCTCGCCAAGATGAAACAAGGCTCGGTCGCGCAGCTTGCTCGTAACGATTTGGTTGAGCTTCGTCAGTTCGGCGACGGCATTGGGCGCATCGTTGACCGCTCGCAGGCTGACACCGAGCGCGAGCAGCACTTCGTCGATGCGGTCCCAATCCGGTTTTGCCTGTTGAGCCGCTCGAAAGGAGGCGACAGCGTCGGGATGACGTTTCATCTCGCCGTGTGCTCGACCGATGAGGTAGCGAGCCTCAGCGATCAAGGCTGGCTCCTTCAAATTAGCGACAATCGAGTTGAGGTACGCAATGCACTCTTCAAACTTTGGCGGCTGATTGGCGGCGACACCGGCAGAGTACAGACACAGGCCAATGCGGACATGAGCTTGCTGGGCGTGCAGATTCGTCGGGAATTCAGTGACCAGCCGGCGGAACAACGGTTCAGCCTTCGCGAGGTTCGCTTCGGGTTGATTGAGCAGATACCCCTCGGCGCCAATGAACACGACTTCCGGAACAAGGGCGTGTTTCGCAAACGGAGCCGTTGCGAAGAACTGCTCGGCGTGAGCCTGAGCATTTGGGAAGTCACCGGTCTGAAGCGCGGCGAGTGCCGCTCGATACTTAGCCTCGGGCGCGAGTTCGTGCGCCGCGAATTGCCCAGCGAACTGAGCGTACAACGGGATCGTCTCTTTGCGACGTTCGGGGATTTCGTAAATCGAGTCGATGCGGACCAGCTGCAATGCCGGGATGAATTCACTCTGCGCGTTTGCGGCGATGATGGGATCTACGGTCGGAATCACGACGCCCGGTTGCTTGAGCGCGATCAGCGTGCGTCCGAGCCAGTACGCGGCCTCCGGTGCGGTGGGTAGTTTTTGAGTGACGACCGTCGTCAGCGCGGTTTGAGCCTGGGGAAATTGCCCCGCCTTGAAGCGAGCCTTTCCAGCGGCGGTAAATGCGGGACCGATCTGTTCGCTTTTCGGAAACTTCGTCGGCACCGTATCGAGCACAGCCGCCGCTTCCGGAAATTTATTTTGATCGAGCAATGCTTGGCCCTGCTTCAACGTGGCAACATCCGCCAGCGGAAAGTCAGGGACGGCGGCAGCCTGCACGAAGTAAGGCTCGGCTTCGGCATGCTTCTTCTGCGCAACCAGCGACGTCCCCAATCGCAGCTTGGCCTCGGGGACGAGCGGACTTTGCGGGAAGCTTTGCAGCAACTTTGTAAACGTCGCGACCGCTTCGACATGCTGGTCGAGATCCGCCTGCGTAGTGGCAAGTCCATAGAACGCTTCCGGCAAAATTGTCGCGGCGGGATACGTCGTGATCACTTTCTGGTACGCAACGATCGCGTTCGGTTTGTCGGCAGCAAGATACAGGCTCTCCGCTTGGCAGTACGTCGCGTCAGCGGCAAGCGGACTTTGCGCGAACTTCGCGGGGACGTTGGCGAATTCGGCACCGGCGGCCTTGAAGTCGTTCGGTTGTTTTGAAGTTTGAGCCGCCTGAAACAGCGTGAGTCCGAGATTGAATTGGGCTCCGTCGAGATGCTTGAACTGCGGATACGTCGCCAGGATGAGCTTGAACGTCGCTGTCGCCTCCGGCAGTTTTTTCTCGCTCAACTGGCAGACGCCAAGCTGGTACTGAGCGTTCGCAATCCGCGCGTCCTGCGGAAACGCTTTGATGAATTCGTCCCAACGCGGCAGCGCCTGCGCGAACAGCTTTTTCGACTGAAAGCCGTAGGCGACGGCGTATTGCCGAGTCGCTTCAGGATTCGGATCTTCGGCGGCCATGAGCGGCGGGCCGATCAGCAACAGGAGAAACGCGACTCGAACCCGGAATGCCGTCAACATGCGAGCCTCCAGAGCATGGCGGTCGATGGAATGGAATGCGGAACTCACGGCATCATGTCGGGCGAGGTTCAACGGGAGCAAGCGTGGCGGAGAAACTTTCTTATCCACCTCGCTGAGGCCACGTTCGGCTTACCGATACGCTGCCATCGTCCAAACCCGTCGTGTGAAGTCGTGCCTGGCGAAGTCGGCTCAGAACTCGCAGTCGGGATCGGGCGACCGCAGCCCTGTCGCTCCGCGACAGGACAGCCGAACGTCGCCCGACGCCAGCCGCGCGATCGGGTCTCAGCCTCCCTCGGAGTGCGGTGTGACCCAGAAGCGGGGCACCCCAACACCGCCCTCCATTCAGACACCAAAACGCTCCCCACCTTCAAAAGACTTCCGAACCGCAACTCGCTCGCACATCGGAAACTTTCCGGCCCATTGCGAGTCAACCGATGCTGAATGGAAGGCTGCTTCAAACCGCATCAGTCCGAGGGTGCGGTCAGCGAATCTTTTGATCAGGTAATTGTTGCTTCACACCTTCGTCAAGCGGCATCTTGTCTTCGATAATGCCCACGTCGCGCATCAGAAGGTCGAGTTGGGCTCGCAGTTGAGCGGCGATGCCGACGTAGCGCGAGTCATTGATCAGGTTGCAGCGTTCATCGGGGTCACAGGCGACGTGATACAGTTCGGCCAGATGCCGGTCGGGGCCGCCGTCGCCATGTGGGTAACGGATGAGTTTCCATTCGTCCGTGCGGATACCTCGAACGTTGGGCGTGTACGGGAACTGCTTTTCGTAGTTGTAGTGGTACAGGAATGAGCGTCGCCAATCGGGATCACCCTGCGTGACCAGCTTTCGCCACGAGCGGCCGTGGGTGTTTTTCGGTGGCTCGACGCCGCAGAGATCGAGAAGGCTCGAAGCCATATCGACGGTCAGAACGAGTGATTCGACGACGCGCGGGCAGTGGGTTGGCGTTAGCTTCGGAAACCGCACGATGAGCGGAATGCGGATACTCGGTTCGTGCATCGTCCGCTTATCGACCATGCCGTGTTCGCCGTTGAGGAGGCCGTTGTCTCCCATAAAGACGATGATCGTGTTGTCGAGTTGGCCGTTCTCTTCGAGCAACCGGTACAGCCGTCCGACGCTGTCATCGACGGAGAGAATCGTGCCCCAATAGGCTCGTGTCATCGCTGCGAAATCTTTGACGGCGGCGGGGCTGTCGTCCGGAAACTTCTTCCGCCACTCAAACAGTGGGCCGTAGATGCCGTGCCACGTCGGCAATCGCTCTTTGATCCACGTCGGTTTGGTCTGTAACTGAAACGCGGTGTCAGGGTAGCGGACCTCGACGTGGTCGAAGGCACGCTCGTACTTTTTCTCCGGGAAGTAAAAGCTGTGGGGAGCCTTGTGACCCAGAAACATCATCCACGGTTTCGAGCGTGGCCGCTTCAGCCAGGACTCAGCAAGATCCGTGACGACTTGCGTGTAGTAGCCGGGAAGCGTTCCCCGATTGCCATCGACGTTGAATTCAGTGTCATAGTACTTGCCCTGGCCCTTGTGCGTCGCAAAGAAATCGAAGCCCGGCCGTTTTTCGTCGTTCTCTTCGCCCATGTGGTACTTGCCGATGTAGCAGGTCTCGTAGCCAGCCGATTGCAACAAGCGCGGAAAGCTGGCCAGCTCGGTGGGGTACTCGGTGAAGTTGTTGGTGACTCCGTGAGTATGCGCGTACAACCCGCTGAGGATTGACGCTCGGCTCGGCGAGCAGAGCGATGTCGTGCAAAAGGTGTTTCGGAAGAAGACCCCCTCCCGAGCCAAGCGGTCGATGTACGGCGTCTTCAGATGCGGATGGCCGGCGACACTCAGACAGTCCCAACGCAGGTCGTCGCAGAGGATGAAGAGGACATTGGGACGCGCGGCACTCGGTGGCTCAGCCGCTCGCGAGCTGCCTGTCGCGATCAGCCCGATGAAAAGGAGCCCCCAACAAAGGGCGGCACTGTTTGCTTCAAGCGGTGTGCCCAAGACACTCGAAAACGTGACATGGAACGGTCTCAAAAATGAACGTCGAATGGACATCGTGCGTCGCTCCCAGAATTCCCGATGGGATGCACACCGCTTGAAGCAAGCGGTGCCACCCGAAGGACAGTAACTCGAATCCCCTCCCAGAATCACGGTCCGTCGCCGATCCTGCAACCGATCGAGCCGCAGGAAGCGGCCGATTCGTCTTCTCGGTTTGCGACGGAACAATTAAAACGCCGACCTCTTGGGGGAGGATGTTTGGTGGACATGGATGTCGTGATTTTCGGTGGCGGCGCTGCCGGATTGTGGCTGCTTGATGACCTGACCCGCCGCGGCCAGCAGGCTGTGCTGCTGGAAGCTGATGCACTTGGGGCCGGACAGACAGTGGCGACCCAGGGAATCATCCACGGCGGTCTGAAATACACGCTGCAAGGATTACTGACGAATTCCGCGACGAGCATCCGCGAGATGCCCGCCCTCTGGCGCGAATGCCTCAACGGATATCGGGAGCCGAATCTCCGCGCCGTCCGACGTCGTTCGGACGAATGCTTCTTGTGGCGAACCGATTCCCTCTCGTCACGACTCGGAATGCTCGGGGCGCAGTTCGGATTGCGAGTCGCTCCGCAAGCGGTGTCGAAGGACGACCGACCGGAGATTTTGCGTGGCTGTCCCGGTGCCGTCGCTCGGTTGCCGGAGCAAGTGATTTCGTCGGTCAGCTTGCTCGAAGTGCTGGCAGCGAGGAATCGCGAGCGGTTGCTGAAGGTTGATCCCGCGCGAGTCGAGTTGGAGTGCGTCACCCCCGGCGAAGTGACTTCAATCCGGATCGACGGTTTGCACCAAGAAGTGAACGCGACGCCGCGAGCCGCCGGTAATGTGCCGACGCTTCCACCGGCGGCTCGCGCCGTTCCGCTCACGCTGCGTCCGCGAGCCGTCGTCTTCACCGCCGGCGCAGGAAATGCATTGCTGCGGCGTCGCGTCGGGCTGACCACCGAAGCGATGCAGCGTCGGCCACTGCACATGGTCATGCTGCGTGGCGAACAACTGCCGATGTTTCAGGGACACTGTGTCGACGGTGCGAAGACACGAGTCACGATCACTTCGGAAGCAGATTCGGAAGGCCGAACCGTCTGGCAAGTCGGAGGTCAGATTGCCGAAGACGGGGTTGCCTGGGACGAACGAACGCTGATTACTCACGCTCGCGACGAACTGCGAGCCGTGCTGCCAAACATCGACCTGTCGCCAGTCGAATGGAGGACTTACCGCGTCGATCGCGCGGAAGGGATCGTTCCCGGTGGCAAGCGGCCTGAGTCGGTGCAGATTCGCCGCGAGGGAAACTGCCTGACCGCGTGGCCGACGAAGCTCGCGCTCGTGCCGCAGTTGGCGGCAGAGTTGTGTCGCCAGATTGGAATTGCGGATGGCAAATGGCACATGGCGAATGGGAAATCTCAATTTGATTCGGATGGTATACCTCGCGATTGGCCGCGACCGACGGTCGCTATGCCACCGTGGGAAACGGCGGGGCGATGGATTGCGAATGACGCATTGGTCGCACCGTCTCAACTCGTAGCGTTGCCGAAAGCGGCTTGAGGTCCGAGTCCGAATCATGCAGACCCGACCGTTGGGACAAACCGGAATACTCATCACTCCGCTGGGATTCGGAGCCTTCAAAATTGGCCGCAACGAGAAGGTCAAGTATCCGCAGTCTTACGATTTGCCGGACGACGCGGCAGTCGAACGCTTGCTCCACGGAGTGCTCGACGCCGGTATCAACTTGATTGACACTGCTCCGGCGTACGGCATCAGCGAAGAGCGGATCGGCAAGTTTCTCGCGTCGCGGAGAAATGAGTTCGTGCTCTCGTCGAAAGTCGGCGAGCGGTTCGCCAACGGTGAATCCTCGTTCGACTTCACCGGTCCCGGTGTGCGAGCCAGCGTGGCCGAGAGTTTGCGTCGGCTGCAAACCGACCTCCTCGATATTCTCTTTGTGCATTCCAACGGCGACGACCTCGCGATTCAGCAGCAGACCGAGGTCGTGCCCACCCTTCAAAAACTGAAACACGCTGGTTATGTCCGAGCCATCGGTTTCTCCGGCAAGACACCTGCCGGAGCCGACGCCGCGCTCGAATGGGCTGACGTCGTGATGGTCGAATATCACCTGCACGACACCTCTCACGCCGAAGTCATCGGGGCTGCCGCGAGCCACAAAGTGGGTGTCGTCGTCAAGAAGGGACTCGCCTCCGGGCATTTGCCCCCGGCAGACGCGCTTCGATTCGTACTCGCCAATCCGCACGTCGCCAGCGTGATCGTCGGCGGGCTGAGTCTGGAACATTTGAAATTCAACATCGAGACGATCGGTAAGCCGTAGCCCATCTCGCCAGAGATTGGGTGCGAGGCCACACGATGTCCCAAGCTCTGGCGATCTTGGCTACACAACGGCTTTCAGCCTACTACTATTCCTGCCATGTCTCACAAGTCCCCTAAACAACTCGATGCCGAGAAGAGCAAGAACGCAATCGTCTGCCGAAATCGAAAGGCAACGCACGAGTACGAAATTCTCGACGACATCGAATGCGGCGTGATGCTGCACGGCAGCGAGGTCAAAAGCATTCGCAACGGCAAAGTCTCGATCGACGAGGCGTTCGCTCGGATTCGTCATGG
>VGZH01000144.1 GCA_016872645.1 Planctomycetota bacterium
CTTTGAGGCCGTCGCCGCCGGCCAGCGCGAGGACTTCGTCCACGCTGTATTCCTTGCCGGGGCCTTTCGATTTCGGGAGTTCGGGGATGACGTAGGGTTTGCGGACTCCGCTGGCTTCGATGGCGAGGCGTTCGGCGTCGGTGCAGTTGGCGAAGGCGTCTTTGTCGATGTTGGTGAGGAATTTTTGGTAGCTGGCTCCGCCGCTCCAGGTGCGAGCCTTCTCGAACCAGCCGAAGTACGTTTGGCGAAGCTCCGGGGTCCAGCCGGCTTTCAGGTTGCGGAGGTGGAAGGCGTAGTGGTACTGCTGCTGATCTGGCTGGTTGGCGAGCATCGCGGCGATCGTGCCGCCGTAGCCTTTGTTGCGGTTGAGCAGTTCGCCGATTTGATCCTGCGATGCCACTCGCTCGCGAGCCAGCACCGGCACCAATTTCTGAGCGGCTCCCGGCGACTGGAAGTGAATCATCAGGATCGCCAGCTCGCGGTTGACGAAGTCCGACTTCTGCGGGAAGAGATCGTCAAATTTTTTCGCCACCGCGGCGCACGTCTTCTCATCGGGATTACCGAGCCGGATGAACGCGAGCTGGTAAGCGCGAAGCAGGCCGAGTTGTTGTTCCTCAGTGAGCTTCGCAAAGTCGAGCTTGCCGAGCAGCGCCAGTAGTTTCGGCAAAAGAATTGGGTCTGCCTGTCGCGCCAGACCCGCGCAGCCGTTAATGACGATTTCGATGGCTTTGGAATCGGTCAATTCGAAGTCGCCATGACGAAGGACCAACTCCTGCCAATTCTGAATAGGGAGCCGTTCCAGACCAACGCGAGCAGCATAACGCATCGAGCGGTCCCCATCCCCAAGCTTGCTGATCAGACTCTTTGCTGCACCTTCCACGTCGTGATTGCCGGTGTGGAAAGCTTCGAGGAGGTGACGTAAGGTGCGCAGGTCCGACGCACGATTCCTCGCATCGACCAACGACGTGTCCTCCTTGCCGACGTAGGTGACTCGGAAGAGTTCCGACTGAGCGCCTCGGCCGCCGATGGTGAAGTACAAGGCTCCGTCCTTGCCGACGGTGCAGTCGGTCAGCGGCAGCGGCGTGCGCGATACGAACTCTTCCTTCGTCGCCTTGTAGCTGCTGCCGGACGGCTCCATGTGAATCGCGTACATCGTGCCGAAGGTCCAATCGCAAATGTAAAGAGCTTTCTGGTACTTGGCGGGGAACTTTGTGCCGTACCCGAACTCAACGCCGACCGGTGAGCCGGGGCCGATGTTGATCAGTTCCGGCAGGCTGTCGAGGTAGTAATTGGGCCACTTGCCCGTGCCGCTGCGCCAGCCAAACTCGCTGCCGCTGGTCGCGTGAACCACGCGTGTCGGGCGATACCACGGCGACCCGAAATCCCATTCCATGTCGGCGTCGTAGGCGAACATCTCGCCGTCCGCGTTGAACGCGAAATCGAATTGATTCCGATAGCCGCTGCTGAAGACGTCCCACGTTTTGCCGTCCGGATCAATTTTGCAAATCCAGCCGCCCGGCGCGAGCACTCCGACCGCGTGACCGCCGCCGTCCCACTGCCTCGGCGTCAGCAGGTCTTCGTCCCAGTTCGGCATCAACCGGCTGGTGACACCCTCCGGCAGAGTCGCTCGGAGTTGCTCCTTTCGCGGCCCGCCCATCGTCTGCGGCGGAGCGTTCGTCTTGATCTCAAACGGCATGTGTGTGTGATTGCCCGCCGCGATGAAGAGTGATTTGCCGTCGGGCGAGAGCCGAATCGCATGCGGCCCGTGCTCGCCGCCGCCTGGGATCGCCTTCAGCAACTCGACCTTGTCGAACTGATCGTCGCCGTCCGTATCCTTGCACCGATACAGTCCGCTCCCCGGCCCGCCGTTGCAGACGACGTACAAGCTGTCGAATGCGAACAGCAAACCCTGCGCGCCGGACATCTGCTTGCCGTCGATCTTGATGTCGAGATGCTCGACTTTAGTTTCGTCGCTGCTGCCGATCGCCGGAGGAGTGACTCGGCAGAAGCCAAGATTCCCTTGATCGCTGACAATCAAACGGCCTTTCGGATCGGTTGTGATGTTGACCCACGAACCGAGTTTGTCCTTCGGCACCGTGAAGAGCTTCTCAACCTGAAATCCCGGCGGCAAATTGAAGAGGTCGCGACCGGTACCGTCCGACGCGGCTCCTTCGATGAATGACTTTCCACCCGGGTGTCCGGCGAGCTTGGCGACAATCTTCGCCTTGGTCCATTGCTTTGCGTCGCGTGCTTCCGCCACTTGCCACGAGTCGTCCGTCACGATGAACCGATCCTTGCCATCTCGGCCCAGCAACACAATCTTCGCGCAAAATCCAGCGATCCCATCCGCGTTGATGATTTCCGCCTCGATGACGTTTTCGCCCGGCTTCAGACGGCTCTTGATGTCGGCCTCGGCTGGTACTTCCCAGTTGTCACTCATCGCGACCTTCTCGCCGTTGACCCAGACAGTCATGGCGTTATCACACGAGGCCTTGAGGAAAGCGAACTGTGCCGCGCCCTTGAACGTTGTCTTCACGAAATACTTCTTGTCCTGATCGGCCCCCCAAATCCAACTTGGAGCCGGCCCATCGGCGAAGGCGTTGCTCTTGGGTTTCTCGGATTTCTCGACCGACTGATTGGCTGCAGGTGCGATCTCCGGCTTTTGCGTGAAAAGTTTTCCGTCGGCAGATTCTTGTGCGATGACCGTGGCAGGCAGGAATAAAGCGGCCGTCAACAGCGACCATGTTTTCGGGGAAGCAAATCGAGTGGTCATGGGAATTCGACCCTTTCACAAGGTGAGAATCAAAATTGGGACGTCAGGATGATGAAACGTCGATGATTCGTCGAGCCACCGGACTGGTGGACGCCTCTTGCGACAAATCCGCCCGAAGCGAGAGGCGGCCTTCATCACGAGTTGGAACCTCGCCTTGTCTGGTTTGGCGAGTTGGCCTAGTTTTCCGCCGCTTTGCGATGCGGGTGCCGACGACTCGTCGGACAGTTGGCGGAGGACGCAAGGATGCGACGCTGCAAGTGGTGTGTGCTGGGCTTGGCAATGTGCCTGATTCTCCCAGGCTGCGCCATGATGCACGAGTTTCGGCCGCATCGGATGTGGCGCTGGAATCGTGGGCCGGCTCCCAGCACGAATCCGTTTTTCTCGGTGACCGACCCGATCCCGCAATTGGGGCAACCGGGCGAATTTCCGGAGCCGGTCGACGCTGCGGCTGATGCCGCTGGCATGGAATCGACCCTGCAATGATTGTGGGGGAGTTTTTTCACTTACCTGCGTGTATGAGCAGGTTGAAAACCTGTTGCAGGCCTGCGGCTTGACACTCTTGCAAATGGGCCGATAGGTTAGGGAATTCGATTTGCCTGTCTGGTTAGGTCGCCGAGTTTTCGGCAATGTCGTTATTCCCATCTTGACCGATTTTTGTCCCGGCGGTTTTGCGACTCCTACGACCGATGCCGTGGTGGTAAGAATTCGCTGGCTGCAGGAATGCGACGTGGCAAAACCCGCGGCTTCCGACTATTTTGATGGCCTATTGCGGGCGATCTTGGTTTTCCCAAGTCCGTTCCGTTGATTCAGCGTCCAGAATGAAGAGACTGAATTGCCATTGGACGCCGTCCAATACTCGATTCTCATCGTGACGGGACACTCGACGAACCTCCTTCGAAGCCTTCGCCTCATGCCTGCTCGAACTGTTCGCTGCGGATCGCTCTCTCACACCGCGCTGCTGTGCGCGTGGTGGCTGGTGGTTGCCCCATTGGCATTGGGCCAAAACGATAAGCCTTCGCCCAACATTCAGCCGGGCGATGCCCGCGCGGAAGGGGAAGACAAAGACAAGCCGCTGCCCGCCGGCCAAATTCAGGATCGCCAAATTCTTCCTGAAATGGAAATCGATAACGAACTCTACTCCGACGGCGATGAGAAGGAGTTCATCCGAAAATACAAAACGGCCTTTGATAAAGCTCTGCAAAGCCCCACGCTGACGGACGACGAAAAAAAGGCGATCGATGCCGGAGCCAAATACCACATCTATCGTTTTACGATGAAGAAATACCGCGAGGAGGAAGCTCCTCCCGCGAAAGGGGCGGACGGATCAGCAAAGCCCGTGGCGGCTGCTCCCAAGGAACGCCTCCACGACCTCCGCAAAAGATTGGTGGACTTGATCAAGCTCTCCGCCAAGACTCCGGTTGCTCGAGAATACCTCCTGAAGCAGATCGCCGAGCGCAGCGGCGAGCTGCTCGACAACAACTATGTCGCGCGTCAGAACATCATTCTGCTGTTGGGGCAACTTTCCTCGAGTTATCCGGCCGCTGGTAAAAACCTTGAACCGACTCCGTATGACCCCGCCTACGTCGTTTTGCTGAAGGTCATCAAGGATGACAAGCAGCATGAAGGCTTAAAGATTGATGCCCTGATCGGGTTGTTGCGAATTTGTCGAATCGGATTGCAGTCCTCAGACCCCAATAGCGATAGGAAGCGATCGGAAATCGCGATGGCTCTGATGCCGGAACTAGCGAAAAAGAACTCGCACTGGTGGTATCAGGCACGCTTGGCGGAATGCCTGGGAGCAGCCGGTGTGACCTACGAACCCGCCAACAAGTCGAATCCCATCATCCTGCAAACATTGGCCGAAGTCGTTGCCGATGATCAACGTCATTTTCAGGCTCGAGTCGAAGCGGCCAAAGCGATCGGTCGCATACCGCTCGACAATACCCTCAACATGACGCCGGTCGTTTACCACATCGTGAATCTTGGTTATCAGATCATTCAGGCCAGCAACGCCAATCCGAAAAAAGAGCCGTGGGGAAATTATTTTTTCACTCCACAACCACAGCTGGGCTTCAGTTTGTACTACGCTTTTCGTGCCGAGAATGGAACTGCCCGAGTGGCCGGAGGTAAACGCAAACCTGGTTTGCTGGAGGCGCTTCCCGCGACAAAAGAAGTCAACGAAGCTTACCAACAGGTGCTGCCCATGACGCTGCACTTTATCGACAACCCCGGCAAGCCGGTTCCAGAACCGCAATTGAGCGGCATCGATGCTTGGCTGAAAAGCCATGTGCCCGCGAACAATCGCATCATGGGCAGCTCTCCCCCTCTGGGTTCCAAACCCGCACCGGCTCCGGCAAACGCCGCACAGCCGAAGGACGTTTCCGCCGCTGGTTCGACGAGGTAGAGCCTCCCCCGAGGCGGTGACTCACCAACGGCCGAGTTCTCAGGCAACATCGAACCCGCTGGCTAAGTGGGGGCCGATACGATGACCTTGCTGGGTCGGACAACGCGATCGTGCAGTAGGTAGCCGCGCTCGACTTCCATCAGCACTGTCATTGGCGGATGGTCTGCACTCGGCATTTGCGAAATCGCTTCGTGCAGGTTCGGGTCGAATGGAGTGCCGACTCCGGGAATCGCTTTTGCTTCGTGCTTGTCGAGGATCGACTCAATCTGCTTGAGCGTCATCTCGACCCCTTTAGTCAGCTCTTCGAGCTTGCCGCTCTTGTTGGCCGCTTCGAGCGACCGGCGGAGGTTGTCCAACCCCGGCAGCAAGTCGCGGATGACTGGCAGCGCGACGTACTTTGCTTCTTGCTCTCGTTCGCGTTGCGAGCGGCGGCGGTAGTTCTCGAACTCCGCCTGCACGCGTTTCCAACTTTCGAAGAATTGATCGCGTTCCGCTTGCAGAGCAGACTGCACAGGCTCGGCCGAGTCGTTGGCAGTGACGGCCTCGGCGACGGCAGCGGCGATGTCTTCAGGATTGGATTCAGCGTTGGTCGGTGTTTGATTTTCGTCAGGCATGATTTTCATGTGCAGTGCGGTGTGTCAGCACCGCTTTGGATGAATTTCTTGCAGTCAAAAGATTGAAAGCGGTGCTGACACACCGCACTCCAAAACTACGAATTTTCTCCGGTGAACCAGTCTTTGACTTTGTCGAAGAACGATTCGCGGTGTTGACTGACGTTGGCTTGTTCGAGCTCGGCCAGCTTCAGCAGCAGCTCGCGTTGTTCGTCGGACATTTTCCTGGGGACTTCGATGTACACCTCGACCAGCAGGTCTCCTGCTCGGCCGCCGCGTGGGTCGGGCATGCCGCCGCCACGAATACGAAAGACTTCGCCGGAGTGTGTGCCCGCATCAATGTGTTGGTTCTTTTTGCCGTCGAGCAGCGTCGGGACTTCAATATCCGCACCGAGCGCCGCTTGCGAGTAGGTGATCGGAACGTGGCAGATCAAGTCCTGGCCATCCCGTTCAAAGAGGTTGTGTTCTTTGACGTTGATCTCGACGTACAGGTCGCCGCGCGGGCCGCCGTTGAGTCCCGGTTCACCTTCGCCGCGCAGGCACAGTGACATTCCCGTATCGACGCCGGGAGGAATGCGAGCCTCTAGCCGGACCTTCTCGACCTTGCGGCCGGAACCGCTGCAATCGGCGCACTTGTCGCGGACGATTTTTCCTTCGCCTCGGCAGGCGGGGCAGGTGGTTTGAACTCGGAAGAAGCCTTGCGACTGCACGACTTGGCCATGTCCGTTGCAGTAATCGCACTTCGCGGCCGTCGATCCCGGCTTGGCTCCGGAGCCGTTGCACGTCTCACAAAGCTCACGGCGCTTGATCTCAATCTCGCGTGAGCAGCCTTTGGCCGCGTCGCGCAGATCGATCGTCAGCGATGCCTTGAGGTGATCTCCTTGTGTCGGCCTCGGTCCGCCGCCACGACGACGACTGCCACCAAAACCAAAGCCCTCAAACAAATCGCCGAACATCTCGAAGATGTCGCCGACGTCCTGGAATCCGCCCCCCGCATGGCCGGCCCCTTTGACCCCTTCGTGGCCGAAGCGGTCATAGCGTGCCCGCTTGTCGGACTCGCTGAGCACCTCAAACGCCTCGGCCGCTTCCTTGAAGCGATCAATGGCGGCCTGGTCCCCCGGATTGCGATCCGGGTGATTGGCCAAGGCCAGCTTTTTGTAAGCCTTCTTAATTTCATCCGTGCTCGAGTCTTTTTTGACGCCGAGCACTTCGTAGTAGTCACGTTTTGCAGCCATCGTGGGCATGATGTTCTTAGATATTGATGAATTGCGGAAGGAAGAATGCGTTGGTGATTAACGAGGTAGAGGTAGGGTCGGCTCCCGCCGACCTTTATGCTTGCGAATGTAACTCTGATTCACGAAACAAACTGGCGGCAGGCGGGAGCCTGCCCTACTTCGGGGAACGCGATGCCGAATTATCGTCGAGCCTATGTGCCGGGTGGGACGTTTTTCTTCACGGTGGTTACCTGCCGAAGGCATCCATTGTTCGCCGATGAAATGGCGAGGCAACTGCTTGGCAACGTCCTTCGAGAATGTCAGAAGGAATGGCCGTTCGAGATCAATGCGATCGTCTTGTTGCACGATCATCTGCACGCGATTTGGACAATGCCGCGAGGCGACACGCGGTATTCGGCTCGGTGGAGTTGGATCAAGAAAGAATTCACGAGCCGCTGGCTCAAGCAAGGGGGCCGCGAGCAGGCGATTTCGAAATCTCAACGGGACGAAAACCGCCGAGGCATCTGGCAGCGCCGGTTTTGGGAGCACACGCTCGAAGACGAAGACGATTTCGAGAGGCATTTTGATTACATCCATTTCAATCCCGTGAAGCACGGCTACGTCAATTGTCCTCACGAATGGGAATGGTCGAGTTTTCATCGGTGGGTGAAAGCCGGTGTGTATCCGTGGCATTGGGCATGTTTTTCAGATGAATCGACGCAAGAGAAACTCCGCCGCATGTCCAACACCATCGGCGAGCCGGAATGAACCGTTCCATGTAGGGTCGGCTCCCGCCGACAGTCCGTAATCAACCAACACCAATCACCAATCAACCGATCCACCACAGCACCAAGCGGCAGGCGGGAGCCTGCCCTACTCCTACTCCGCTGGATTCGAAGCACCAATCGGGTGGCACGCCCAGAACGAAGTGATGGGCGTGGCTTCCGAACAACTACGCCCTTCCCAATGGACAGGGTGTGCCACCCGTCTTAGCGTCTTACGTGAACCGAATCTTTGGTTTCATGTATACAACTCTGATTGAATCGTTGTGCGACGACACCAATTGAAACGAGCCACCCTTTCGGGTGGCTCGCTGCGTTTTCAACTTGGCTTAACGGCACGCGAGCCGCTTATCGAACCGCTCCTTCGATCTTGGCTTTCTTGCCCCCTTCGAGGTCGTCAGTGCGGGTGATGCAGACTTGGGTGGTGAGCATCAGGGCGGCGATGGAGGCGGCGTTCGACAACGCGCTGATGACCACCTTCGCGGGGTCGATGATGCCGGCTTTGAACATGTCCACGTACTCGCCGGTGTTGGCGTTGTAGCCGATGTTCGTGTCCTTCTGCATGACTTCGTCGGCGACCACGCTGCCGTCCACGCCGCCATTGCTGACGA
>VGZH01000145.1 GCA_016872645.1 Planctomycetota bacterium
CCTCCGCCGGAGCCATCCTGAGCGCCTTTTCCAACGCTCGATAACCGCCGTCGGCTCGATAAGTCTCCAGCGAAGCACTCTTCGGCTTCCCGATCCGTCTCAACAACACTGGTTCAAAAGTTGGCACGTTTGTGGTTCCGCCTTCAGGCGGTCCTTTTGTTCTTGTTTGAATGTCTTCTTCTCACTCGGTTCCGTCTGAAGGCGGAACTACGAACTTAACTTCTCAATCGCCTCGCTCGCCGTCTCCGTCGTCAAACACACGTGGCACTCGTCGTTGATCAACATGCAGGGGGCTCCTTCGCAGGCTCCGAGGCATTCGGCGAATTCGAGCGTGAACTTGCCGTCGGGAGTCGTGTCGCCCGGTTGCAGGTGATACTTCTGGCAGAGTTCTGCGAGTAATTCCTCGCCGCCGCGCAACATGCACGACAGGCTGCGACAGACCTGCAGCCGATTCTTGCCGAGCTTGTGTTCCGGGTCGCGGAAGAAGCCGTAGAAGCTCATCGTGTCGTGAACTTCGGCCGGATGCAGTTCCAGAATCTCGGCGATCTCCTTGATCGCTTCGAGCGGCACGCACCGCAGCACGTCTTGTACATGATGCAACGCCGGCAAGGTCACCGCCTGCTTCGTCGGATATTTTGGTAACTCCGCGATGATCTTCTGCCGGAGGTCTTCACTCAAAAAACTCATTGATCTGCTCCATGATTTCTCCGTGCCCTCTGTGTCTCTGTGGTGACTTTGATTTTTACCACAGAGACACAGAGAACACAGAGAAGGCAATTAACGATCTAGTTCCGCCGCGATAATGTTGAGGCTGCCGAGGACCGCGACGACATCGCTGAGCATGTGACCGGGGATGATGTGCGGGAAGACGGCGAAGTGGATGTAGCTTGGCGGGCGGCAGCGGGCTCGGTACGGCTTCGAGCTGCTGTCGGCGGTGATGTAGAAGCCGAGTTCGCCGTTGGGGCTTTCGGTCGCGGCGTAGATCGATTCGGTCGGGGTCGCGAAGCCGCGGTTGGGCATGATCACCTCGAAGTGGTGGATCAGCCCCTCGATCGACTGGTACACGTTCGACTTGTTCGGCAGGACGGCCTTGCCTTCGGGGTCCACGTTGATCGGGCCGGACGGAATGTTCTCGACGGCTTGCTCGATGAGCTTGATGCTTTCGAGCATCTCGTGCATCCGGACGAGATACCTCGCGTAGCAGTCGCCGCCGGTCGTGCAGATGACTTTGAAGTCGAGGTCCGGGTACGCGAGATACGGCTCGTCCTTGCGAAGGTCGCGGACGACGCCGGAGGCTCGCGCGACGGGGCCGGTGCAACTGAAGTTGATCGCGTCCTCCTTCGACAGGACGCCAACTCCCTTCGTGCGGTCGATGAAGATGCGGTTGCGAGTCAGCAGGCCATCGACCTCGGTATGAACGGCTCGGAAGCCGCGGCAGAAGCTGCGAACCTTCTCGACCCACTCGTTCGTCACGTCGAACAGTACGCCGCCGACGCGCGTGTAGCTGGAATGAAACCGCTGCCCCGACGCACATTCGCTGATGTCGTAAATCAGCTCGCGTTGCTGGAAGAAGTACAGAAACGCCGTGAACGCCCCGAGGTCGAGCGCACTGGTCCCGGTGTTGAGCAAATGATCGTGCAGCCGCATCAGCTCGGCGATGATCGTGCGGACGTACTTGCACCGCGGAGTGATCTCAATCCCCAGCAGCTTCTCGACCGCATGATGCCACGCAATCTCGTTGGCCAGCGGCGACAGATAATTCATCCGGTCCACGATGGTGACGTACTGGTTGTAATCCAGGTCTTCCGCCAGCTTCTCGAACCCGGAATGCAAATACCCAATATCCGGCACCGCCTTGACGACCTTCTCGCCATCGAGCGTCAGGATCAACCGCAACGTCGTATGCGTCGCCGGATGCTGCGGCCCGAAATTGAGCGTCCACAAATACTCCTTGTCGGCATACTCGCCCGCAGCGGCATCCACATCCGCCGACAAATCAGAAACTTCAAACGGCATGTTTCAATCATTCCTCAATCGTAGAGTGGGTCGAGTCATCGAGGCCCACCAATCAATCATCCTGGTGGGTCTCGATGACTCGACCCACCCTACGGTTCAGCTCTCCGCCCGTGTGATGACCGGGAAATTGTGGCGTTCGCCTCGGCCGCGCAATGGGTAATCTTTGCGGAGCGGGTATTCGGTGAATTCTTCGGGCATTAGGATGCGGCGGAGGTCGGGGTGGCCGGTGAAGGTGATGCCGAACATGTCGAAGACTTCCCGTTCCATCCAGTCGGCTCCCTTCCAGAGCGGGTACGCCGAGGGCAACGTCGGCTGCGGATCGTTGACGTAGGTCAGCACGATGAGCCGCTCGCCGGTGGACGTGTTGAGCAGGCAGTACACAACGCGGAACCGATCGGTCGCGTTGGGGTACTCCAGCTCATCGACGCCGGTGATATCGACCAGCATGTCAAATCCACCGAGCGTCTTCAGGCACTTGAGCACCTCAAACACCCGCTCCGAGTCCACCCGCACCCGCACGTTGTCCCGATTCCGGCTCCACGCCGAAGCGTCGAAACCGAATTGCTCGGAAAGAAGAAGAACGGCGGAGTGTTGGATTTCAGTCATATTGGCCACTTTGGAGTGCGGTGTGTCAGCACCGCTTTGGTTTGCGGCAAAGCCGCTTTGTTTGGATTTGCATGGAGGCGTGATGACGAAAAAAGGTGGCTTCGCCGCGAAAACAAAAGATCCAAAGCGGTGCTGACACACCGCACTCCAAAGTTACACGCCGAACCCGCCCACCTTCGATTGCAGCGCCGCGTCTTCGATGCGCCACATCTCTTCACGGTCGAACGGTTGCGGACCGGTGGGTTGGGTGCGGGTATCGAATTCGGTGCCGTTGAGCGTTCCGGTTTGTTGGATTTTGTTTTGCAGGTCCATGATCGCCTGGATGAGTTGCTCGGGCCGAGGGGGGCAGCCGGGGACGTACATGTCCACGGGGATGAAGCGATCGACTCCTTGCACGACGGCGTAGGTGTCGAACACGCCGCCTGAGCAGGCGCAGGCTCCCATCGAGATGCACCACTTCGGTTCCGGCATTTGCAGCCAGATGCGTTGCAGTACGGGCATCATTTTCATGACGACTCGGCCGGCCACGATCATCAGGTCGCATTGTCGAGGGCTGAACCGCATGACCTCGGCCCCGAACCGAGCCAGGTCGTACCTCGACGAGGCCGTCGCCATCAGCTCGATGCCGCAGCAGGCCGTCGCGAAGGGCATTGGCCAGAGACTGTTCTTGCGACACCAACTCGCCGCCGCGTTGACCGTCGTCATGAAGACGTTTTCAGGAAGTCCTACCGCCATTTGAACACACCTTTCCGCCACGCATAGACGTATGCAATCGCCAGCGTGGCGACGAACACCAGCATCACCCCAAACACGGTCCCGCGCAACTCGTAAGGAATACCGGGGCTGTCGTGGCCGAGATGCGTCGCCGAAAGTGGCTCACCGTATTTGCCGTGTTGACCTTCGACGTACGCGCTGACTGCCCACGGGTAAAGAAACAGCAGCTCGACATCGAAGACGAGAAACAGGATCGCGACCAGATAAAACTTCACGTCAAACGGCTGCCGAGCATCTCCGACGGGGTCCATGCCGGATTCATACGGCATCTCTTTGACGGGCGTATGCTTCTTCGGCCCGACGGTGTGGGCCAGCACAAGGTTCGTGATGACGAAACCCAGTAATATGGCGATGAAGACAAAGATCGGCACAAAAGTCACAAGTTGCCCGGACAACGGGGATTCCTTTCAAGCTCGCAGGTCTCGATTCGCCGAATGCGCGACGACGAGACCGATTTTTGAGGCCCATCGCGAAAGAAGTCAAGCAGCCCTTCCAACCGATGGCCGCAAGCCGCATGCCGATGGCCGCCATCTTTTTTCCCAGTGTTGAAAAAAGAAATCGGATTTCGGCATTTCGTGATCGGCATTCGACCAGAGAACAGGCCCCCGTCACTTCTTCTTGTTCGGCAGAAAGCGATTCAGACCCTTCTCCAGCTCTTTCCCGAATCCTTTGTCGAGTCTTTTCTGGAGTTCTTTCTGCAGCAGATTCTCGACCGGAGCGGTGAATGCTTCGCGAGCCAGCGTTTCCAGGACACGCGCGTCGAGTTGCGGTCGAGTGAGCGATCCGCGAACCGGGATTTGCAGTGACTGACTCCGCAGGCTGCTCAGCGATTTGTTCTGAGCGACCCATTCGTCGCGGATCGGCACTTCGACGATCAGGTCCAGCGACTCGTCGAGTCCGACCGAACCACGAGTCTTCAGCGTCGCCTCCTTCGTGACGAGCGTCAGTCCTTCGTGGATGACTCGGCCGTTGCTCAGACGGAACGGGACTTGTTGTTCGGGCAAAGTCACCCAAACTCGTTCGCGACCGGCGTTGCCTGCCGGGCCAGTTTGTTCGGCGAGTGACAACAGATCGTCTGGCTTGAACGATCGGGATTTCGTGAGCGCCTTGACGCGGTCCACGAGCGTAACGATTTGATTGGCAAGCGGGCCGGGGCTGAGTTGGGCCTGATGAATCGCGAATTGTCCGGTGATCTCGCCGCTTGAGGGATCGCTGACCGGCAGCGATCCGTTCGTGAGCACGACCGAGAAGCGGCCCTCGACGCGTGTCGCATACGCCATGATCGGGGCGACGAACTTCAGCCAGCCAGCACACAGTTCGGGAGAGAGTCTCACCTTGTCGATGACTCGATCCGATTGCAGCACAATCAACGCTGGGGAACGATCGAGCCGCAGTTGCGAGTTCAATCGCACTCGTCCCTCGTTGACCGGAATGTCTCGCAGCGTGAGCGTGCCGACTCCCTCGGTCAGCTTGCAGGACAAGTCGCCGGCCCCGGCCGTGAGTCCGTAGAGAGTCACCGATTGCCAGCCAAGTGCTGCTTCACCTGTCAGTGCGGCCAACGACGAGTCCGTTGGTTGCAAAATTCGCGACACGTTCGAGAGTCGCGGCCGCTGAGTGGTCGCGAGGTCCGGAGACGAGAGCGGGCCGCGCAAGGCAAACTGGCGGCGTTCTTGTCCGGTCAACTGCACGTTCTGTCGAAGCGACTCGCCAAGACGTTGTGTCAGTCGATCCCAGTCATACGCGACCTCACCCGCGACATCGACGACCGGTGTTGCCGCGAGTTCTGCCACTTGTCCCGCTAAGTCCACTTCGAGTCCGTCGGCCAGCAGTTTCGTCTCATTCAGCCGCAGCGATTGCTTTGCCGAATCAAATGTGGCTTGAGTCGTCAGCGTGACCTGAGGTTCTTGCCAAGCGGTCTCCCAACCGGATTGCATGCGCTCGTTCGGAGTCGCCAGTGCGAGTTTCGCGACCGTGGAATCGAGCGTTGCCGTCGTTATTGAGCCACGCTGTTGAAAACGCAGTGAACCAGTCGCCTCGCCTGCGACGAAGTAGCTCGTTTGCTGCTGAGCCTGCACCTTCCACCCAGACACGTTGCCGAGATGCACTCGGAATCGCGCGTCGCCGCTGGCTCCCGCCTTCGCGCCATCGAGCGAACAGTCGAGATTGCTGACCGTGGCCGCGAGACTCGTCCCGGTCACGGCCACTTGCGGAGCCACCCAACGGCTGGTCGCAGACTCCCAACGTCCGGCCGTTTCGAGCGTCAGCTTCGGCTCTTGAATGAACCATTCCGGCCCGCGCGCGTTCAAGTTGTCGATCGCGACGGATAGCTTCGTGACGTCGATGACTCGCGAGTCAGAACTGATTTCAGCATGGGCCGCGAGTTGCCCAGAAGTTTGCCAATCCTCAACCACCAGCACCGGCCGCAGTCGAGCTTGCCAGGAATCGAGTCCACCGCCGACATCCGCAACGGCTCGCCAGCGCGCGTTCGGCGACGACCATTCGAGCGGCCCGGACAACGTCACATCGAGCCGATCCTCGCCGCTGGCGAGTCGCAATGAAGCAGACTCAACCGATCGCAGTTGTTGCTGCGCCGTCAAACGAGCTTTTGACGACGCGACCACCTCCAATCGCGTTTCACGCCACGGCGATTCACCGCGCCGCTGCAGTTCAAAACTGGTCAACTCGGTTTTCGTTTGCAGTTCCACTTTGTCGCCATCACGTCTCTGGATTTGTCCGCTGGCCACTAATTGACCGCTCAAGCGGACGATGCCCCAATCAAAGAAACGGCTGAGGTTGTGATGCAGCCGGTCCAGGTCCGCTCGCAGTTGAAACGTCGCGTCGGTCAGCGTCCCTTTCGCATCCGCTTGCAGGAAATCGGAGCGGCAGGTGACTCGGTCGAAGAGGAATTCGTCGCCGTCACGATGCGTCACGACCAACGCGTGCAGGGGCGTCTCCCATTCAAAACGTCGCCCATCCGCGACCGCCGACAGACGAGCCACATCGAGCTCTCCCTGAAATTGCTCGTGGTCATCTTCAGGCTGACTCGCCAATGCCAGCCGGATCGAGCCGCCGTCGATGCGAGTCCCTTCACGCACCGCCAACGTCTGCGGCAATAGCGCGGCCAGCTTTGCGAGATCGACTTCTCCGTCCACTCGAAACGTCTCGCGGCCGATTTTGCTCAACGCCTCATTCACAGTCTGGAACGACCAGCCCGAAGCTGGCACGCTGCCCGTCGCCGTGAGTGAGCCGACCTCGGTTTGCAACTCGGCCTGGTCGAGAACGATTTTGCCCCCTTGTGTCGCGACGTTGCCACGCAGGCTGACCTCAGACAACCGGAGCCGATCCGCCCCCATGCCGTTGAGACCAGCGGCAGTCAAGGCTTGAACGGTGATGACCCCCTTTCCTTCGATCGCCTCGCCAAGCGACAGGCGACAATCGGCGGACATCACGCCGGTGAGTTCACACTTCGGCTGCCAGCGTGCGAGCAGCGTGCTCAAGCCATCGAACCGCCAGTCCTTCGCTCTCACCAACAACTGCCGCGAGTCATTGTCCGGTTTCACCGCAACGCCATCGGCGCGCGCGGCCACGCCGTTGGCATTAGGGTTAGACTCGGTGACTGGCTTTCCGAAATAGATAGCGACTCGCCCCGCCTCGGATGAGGTCGTGGCCGACTTCGACGGGATCTCGGCGGTCAACAAATTGATCCCATTCGCATCGCAGGCGACTTTTAGATCGACCGACTCGATCGCCGACTTCCGCTTCGTCACCAGATGCTCAACCTCTGCGCGAGCGTTCACGATTTCCAACCGAAACTGCGGAGACGGCTCGGTTGTCGGGCCGCTCAAAAACGCGGCCACGACGTCCTCAACGTTCGATCCATCCGCTCGAAGCACGACATTCGCGATCGGATCAACCAGTGTAAACGTTCCGAATTGCGTTGGCTGAGTCGCCAACTGCCACAGCGTCTTCTCGCTGCGCAGTTCTTTGATCGTGAGCAATGGTTGTCCGTCCGCATCATGCACTCGCAGGTCGCGCAGCGTGACCGGCTTCATCCAGCCGAGCGATGTCGGGCCCGGCTCCACTCGAATCGGCCAGCCGCGAGTCACCCAACTTGCGATGCTGTGCCGCAGACTCGTTTGCGAAACGATCGCCGGGGCAAACCACACTCCGCCAGCGAGCGTCCCCAGAAGCAGAACAGCGATCCATCGCCACCGATGACGACGCGGACGAGTCGCCTGACTGGATGCGGACATGATCGGGCCTTTCGCAGCAAGACTGACCGTCGTGTAGCCGCGAACTACTGGGGAGTGCGATGCGTTGGAGACGCGTTTCCCAGAGGGTTGCGGTTAAACGAAGTGAGCCTCGCCTGGATAAACTTCTTCGGGAACATCGGCCATTGCCGTCGCCACAACCGTGAAATCCATCGCGAGCGGCTCGAGCTTCCGTGAGACCGTCACGACCATGAACGTTCTGTGGGTCCGAGAACTTGGCGAAGGCCTGCGGATTGAGCCGATTGTTCAGCGCGACTGGTATCGTCGAACTCCCAGCGCCACAATAAGTGTGACCGGAACAACATTTTGATTTCGGAGGTCAGAGATGAAGAAACGGATTTCACCCGTGTGGCTCGCAGGGACTCTCGTGATCGCGGTTGGCTTTTCGCTGGGTGCAGAGCAACCTAAGAACACGAAACTGAAAGGATCGAAGCCGGCGGCCACGAGCGACTCGCCGGTCGTCGCTCGCGTCAACGGGCAGCCGATCACGGAAGCGGAGCTCGACTTCTTTGCCAAGACGCTCAAGCTGACCGCCGGAGATGCGACGCTGAAGCGGGAGCAATTGATCGAACGACTGATCGACCGCCAGTTGCTGCGAGCGTTTCTGGCTCAGAAGAAAGTCGCCGCCGATGCACAGCGGTTCGATTTGTTTCTCACGCAGCTCAAGACACGGCTGAAGGAACGTGGCGAAGACTTTGACAAGCTCTTG